>NZ_QODI01000036.1:0-10650 GCF_009935975.1 Pseudomonas sp. Q1
CGCACTAGTGGTTAGTGAAGATGAATGACGCGACGGCAACCTCGGCGATGGAGGGCCTCAGTGCAGCGCTCAATGGCATGCCACTGGCGATGCGCAAGAGCATGACCTGCGACCAAGGCCGGGAGATGGCGCGACACGCTGAGATTACCCAGAAAACCGCCATCGCGATTTACTTCTGCGACCCGCACAGCCCTTGGCAGCGCGGCAGCAACGAAAACATCAATGGCCTGATCCGTCAGTACCTGCCCAAGGGCACGGATTTGTCGGGACACAGCCAAGAACGACCGCCTGCGCATCGATTCGCCCTTCATTTCGATGCGGTAAGCGTTGTGCACCAGCCGGTCAAGGATTGCATCGCCCAAGGTCAGATCGCCGATCAGCGCATGCTATTTGTCCACCGGCATCTGGCTGCTCACCAGCGTCGAGCGATGGCCGTAGCGGTCGTCCAGCAGCTCCAGCATGTCGCGCCGTTGCGCAGCGGTAAACGGCGCGAGGCCCCAGTCGTCCAGGATCAGCAAGTCAGTCTTGGCACAACCCACCATCAGTTTGGCGAAGCGGCCGTCGCCGTGGGCCAGGCCCAGCTCTTCTATCAAGCGCGGCAAGCGCAGATAACGCACGCTGTAACCGTCCCGGCTGGCTTTGTGTGCCAGCGCGCAAGCGAGCCAGGTTTTGCCTACGCCGATGGGGCCGCCGATGATCAGGTTGAGGCCATCACGCCGCCATTGTCCGCTACCCAGCCGCGCTTCGCCGTGCTGTTTGCTCAGGCGCAGGATGCCAAGGCAGGCGCGGGAGCCGTGCTGCGGATGGATTCGGCGCTCGAGGATGTAGGCGATAACGCCGGCCGTGTTCGGGCCGGTCTGCTCGGTCCAGCGGATCAGCCGTTGCGGCGCTCATTCGGCGTGTTCGCAATGGCTCTTGGGCATGTGCTCGGTCTGGGTGGTGTGGCGGCCTTTGTGCGGCGAGCGCAAATGGCTGGCCACGTGCAGGTTGGCGTGGAAGCACTCGACGGTCTGCGCGGTCAGGCGCACTTCGAGTTGGTGCTTCACCAGTTGGTACGGTACCGAGTAGTAGTGGCCGTCGACTTCGACGTGGTGATCGATATGTACCCGTACTTTTTTCCATTCGGCGTAGACGTAGGGCTGTTCCGGCAGCGGTTGCAGCGCCGGTTGGTCGATGGCCTCGAAGGTAGAGCGGCGCGAGCCGGGCAACTTTTTGAAGGGCCTTTGGTTGAGACGCTCCAACAGCACGCCGATCGCTGTGTTGAGTTCGCCCAGCGAGAAGAACTGGCGATTGCGCAGCACCGCCAGGATCCAGCACTCGACCACTTGAACACCGACTTCGACCTTGGCTTTGTTCTTGGGTTTTCGTGCGCGAGCGGGCACTACGGCGATGCCGTAGTGCTCGGCCAGATCGCGATAGCTGGGGTTGATGTCCGGCTCGTAGCGGTGCGCTTTGGTGACGCCGCTGCGCAGATTATTGGGTACCAGGATCTGAGATGTGCCGCCGAGAAAAGCGAAGCAGCGGACGTGCGAGCCCGCCCAGTTGGGCAGTTTCTGCGACCAGGTGGCCTCGGCGAAGGTGTAGCTGGAGGCACCGAGCACGGCAACGAAGATCTGCGTTTGGCGGATTTCACCGGTCTGCCGGTCGATGATTGGCACGGTCTGGCCCCGCGTAATCGACGAACAGCTTTTCGCTGGCGCGATGTTTCTGGCGCATGAGCATATCGACCTTGGCGGCCCAGAGGCGGTAGTGCCCGCAGAACCAGCTGCACTGGGGTGTGTCACGAACGCTGGCGTAAGGCAGCGATGCTCTATCAAAGGTGGGAGTAGGCCTCCCGGAGTCTGCTTGCAGGAGCTGGCTTCAAACCGCCCGGTGCTGCTGCGTTCAAAAGGCGTGGTGGTGAGCGACCGTTGGAAAAGGCGCCGATAACGGCGTCAGGTGCGTATTGAGAAGATGAGCGAAAGCAAACCGTTCGAAGACGCATCGTTAAGGATTCAAATGCTGTCAAAACCGAGGTCGCCCAGTAGCCTCGGGATCAGTCTGGAGGATACCTGCCTACTGTTCAGATGGCAGCCGGTGTATAGGCGGCATGAGCTCAATACAGGCTTTGATAGGGAATGTGAGAACCTCGCCTTTGATGCCAAGGGAAATGACAAGCGGCTACCACCGCAAGGAAGAATACCGATGCAAAGGTCGAGGGGCGGAGCCATTCGTAGTAGTGATGAAGTTTTTGTAATGAGAGTGGAGCGAAGGGATGGCGTTGCCCAGCTCGCTTGTATCGTCAACCGGCTTCGGCGGGGGAGGAGCGGCATGAGTGCAGCAAAGTCGTACAGCATTTCCAAACTCACAGTTGGGAGGCCTTCCAGCGAGTGAAAGCCAATCGAGGAGTCGCTGGGATAGATGAACAGTCTATCGCCCAGTTTGAGCAGAAGCTGCAACGTAACCTGTATAGGGTTTGGAACCGGATGTCATCGGGCTCGATAATGAACTGCTGTTCAAAGCGGTTAGGCATCATGTGAAGGACGACTGGATTGTGCTGTATATCGAGCGGTGGCTTAAAGCGCCGTTTGAAACGGCTGGTGGCATTCAATTAGCGCGTGACAGCGGTACACCCCAAGGTGGGGTGATCAGTCCTGTGTTGATGAATCTGTTCATGCACTATGCATTCGATGCCTGGATACAACGGACGTTTCCGGGCTGTCCATTTGCACGTTATGCCGACGATGCGGTGGTTCATTGCCGGAGTGAAAAGCAGGCATGCGAGGTCATGACGGCAATCAATGCGCGCCTGGAGGCGTGTCTGCTGACCCTGCACCCGGACAAGTCGAAGATTGTTTATTGCAAGGACAGTAACCGTAAAGCAGATTACCCAAGCACGCAGTTCACGTTTCTGGGATTCACCTTCCGGCCACGGGTGGCATGGGGCAATCATGGACGCCGTTTTACCAGCTTCCTGCCCGGTGCCAGTAGCGAGGCTTTGAAACGGATGCGGCAACAAACTCGCCGCTGGAATATCCAGCGGCAAACACCGGCCAGCCTTCTGGAGTTGTCAAAGCAGTACAACGCCACCCTTCGTGGGTGGTGGAACTACTATGGAACTTTCTACAAAACGGTGCTGCGCAAGGTCTTCAATCACTTTGATTTGAAACCGCAGCGCTGGGCCCGTCAGAAGTACAAACCACTGGCGGGGCACAGGCGCCGCAGTGCTGACTGGCTCAACCGGATGAAGAAGGCTTGTCCATCGTTGTTCTTGCACTGGCATGTCTATGGAAATGAGGTTCGATCGGGCAACGGGAGCCGTATGAGTTGAGAGGCTCACGCACGGTTCTGCGAGAGGCTGAAGTTGAAATTCCTTCGGTCTACTTACCAGCCTTGTGGATGGCTGAGTCGATATTCCTGCCAGAGCAGGGCCAGGGTGATGCGGGGGCGACGCAGTTCGGCGTGAGCCCATACCCCAGTCGGGTATCGGGCGTTGAGCGCTGGGAACAGCGGGTGGCGGTGGAGAAAGATTTCGTTGCAGCTCGGTACCGGTCAGAGCGGAGGGCCAAGTCAACCCGCTGGCAGCAAAGCGATTAAGGTAGTCACCGACGGTGGCTCGTCCCACTTGCAGGCTGACAGCAATCTGGCGGGCAGATAGGCCGACTTCAAGTTTGAGACGCAGTACTTCTCGAATCTTACGCATGGATACCGCTCCACGACGACCTCTCTGCTTTGATAAAAGAGTTCGATGGTAGTGAATTTATCCTGCGTCGCTGCCTGCCTTGAAGGTGGCCGGATGTGCGTGGAGTGGGTGGCCGGATCACCGTGGGATCAGTGGCCGGATGCTTATGGAATAGGTGGCCGGATGGCCGTGGAATCCGCAATAACTCACACGTTCATGGTAGATATTATTGATTACATGTTGGACAACAACTTGTTCAATACCAGGTCGTTCAAGCAGCCGGAAACCAGTAACTCACTGGCCGCATTGATATCCGGCGCGAAGAAACGATCTTTCTCAAAATAGGCCACTTTGCTTCGCAGACTGTTCCGGACCAGTTTCAGCTTGGGCGACGCCTTCAAACCGTCACGCAAGTCCAGGCCTTGGCAGGCCGCTAGCCACTCCACAGCCAGGATTCCACGGGTGTTTTCAGCCATTTCCCACAACCGTTTGCCAGCAGCAGGTGCCATCAATACGTGATCTTCCTGATTTGCGGATATGGGCGGGCTGTCTACGGAATGGGGATGAGCCAGCGCCTTGCTTTCACTGGCCAGTGCTGCCGCTGTCATCTGAGAAATCATGAAGCCCGAGTTCACGCCGCCATTGGCTACCGAGAACGGCAGTTGTGATATGTGTTTGTCATCATCAACGAAATGCAGCGCTCACTCAGGGAGCCGATCTCAGCAATCGCCAATGCCATATTGATGGCCACCGGCTCGGCGTGGAAGTTGCCGCCAGAGCGGTGCGAAAGCATGTTTCACACTTGCACATATTTCTTGCCATTTTGGTTTGATGCGGCTGGCCCCTAGAGGTCTTTCGATAGGCGTTGTTCAAGCGTCCGCATCACTGTCAACAATGTCTCGACCTGTTTTTCGCAAGATACCTGATCACCTTGGGAGGCCCGACTTTCCAGTTCGACGCAGGCATCGATCAGTTCCCTGGCGTCGGCCAATTGTGCGCCTCCTTTGATCTTATGAGCCAGGCTGGTCATCCTCGGTAGGTCATTCTCAGCTAATAACTCCTCAAGTCGGAGGCCATCCTTACGGTTGGTATTGATGAGTTCGTTTACCAGCGGCGCATATGCGTCCGGCGCCAGTATCCTGAGTTTTTCCAGTTCCCCGCCTGTCGTTTGCGCAGCACTTGTTCGGCGCTCCATCTGCGCCGAGATCGCGCCGATCTCTTGGGTTAGGATTTCGATACCGATGGGTTTGAACAGGCACTTGATCATACCTGCATCCAGGCAATCTTGAATGATGTGCGACTGTGCATTGGCGGTGAGGCCGAGAATCGGGTGAGGTGCCAACGCCTGGGACTGTTCAATAAGGCGTATCTGACGGGTCAGTTCATAACCGTCCATGTTCGGCATGTTGCAGTCGGTGATGGTCAGGTCGAACGGTGGATCAGACTCCATCCATTTGGCCAGTGCCGTTTCCCCGTCATCACAGGCGACAACATGATGACCCAGGTACTCGATCTGTTGGCACAATAACAGGCGGTTCGGCGCATGGTCTTCGACCACCAGAATGTTCAGGCCGCGACCTGCCTGGACAGGCGCCTGGATCGCTGCGCATGCCGGAGCTAGCTGCGTACGTTCAGCGATGAACTGAAATGCGAAACGCGAACCTTTACCGGGCTGACTGTCGACACTCAGTTGGGCGCCCAACAGCTTTGCCAAACGGGTGCAAATATTCAGTCCTAAGCCAGTGCTGCGTCCCCCTCCCGTGTTTGGCGAGACCTGGACAAACGGTTCAAAAATGGCTTTTTTCTGTGGTTCGCTCAGGCCGATTCCAGAGTCCCGTACCTCAATGCAGTAGCTTGCGAAGCCCGACTCTGCATCATCCGGCAACTGCCGCAATAGCAATTCGACAAAGCCCTCCCGGGTGTACTTGATCGCATTGCTGACCAGGTTGGCGACTATCTGGTTGAGCATCAACGCATCGATGATGATGTGCTGATCGCGTGCCTCGATCGCCAGCTCGAAGGTAAGGTTTTTGTTTTTCGCGTTTACCTCGAACAGCTTGTGAACGGATTGCAGCAGTTCCTTCAGGTCAGTGGGGCGCGGCGATGGCGCCATGGCCCCGGCTTCGATTTTTGAAAGGTCGAGAATGTCGCCAATCAACGACAACAAGGATTGTGCGGATTCGTGAGCAACAGCCAGGTTTTCATCCATTTGCTGCGGGCTTGCGCCGCGTACGCGCAGCATCTCAATCAACCCGATCAAGGCGCTGATGGGCGTGCGGATTTCATGGCTCATGCTTGCCAGGAAAATCGACTTCGAACTGTTGGCTTCATCAGCGACTTCCTTGGCCAGGCGCAGTTGCTCCATCAGTTGTTCGCGTTCGCTGATATCCAGCCAACCGCCGATGACCCCGGAAAACGTGCCCGTGCCGCTCTGGAAGGGCAGGGTCCAGTGATAGATCCGGTGATGTTCGCCCTTCACTTCGATTTCGAGGTCGTTGAACAAGGGTTCGCCGTGCTGCCCGGCCTCTTCGTTGATACGGTTGTACTGGCGGCTCACTGCTGGCGAGAGGACGCCGGCTTCCGGCAATGTCTTGCCGATAACGTGTTCCGGCGTTGTTTGCAGAAAGTCCAGATACGCACGGTTGCAGTGGACCAACCGGCCCGCTTTATCGCGTACATAAAGAGCAATGGGCGAGCCGTCGATCAGGGTTTTGCTGAAAGCCAGTTGGTCGCTTAGCGCGAGTTCGGCAATTCGGCGTTTTCTGATCTGGATTTGCAGATAGTAGTTCCAGATAAGGAAAGCCAGGACAAACGCAACAGCGATGCCGATGACCCTGAAAACATCGTCCTTGTAGGTGTTCCAGGCATTGGGAACGGCGGGAGCGACATGATTGCGCCAGCGATCGCTCAATGTCTTGAACTCTTCGGGGGGAATGTCCAGAAGTACCTTATTGATGATGCTCTTGAGCGCCATGTCCTCCTTACCCACCGCCATTGCGATACGGCCGGGTTCAGAACCCACCACGCCGGCTATGTGCAGGTCTTCTTGAAAATGGTGCTTGATGAAGTAATCGGCCCCGAACCGGGTGTGTACGCTGGCATCCACGTCATCGTCCGAGAGGCGCTCGATGCCGCGCACGGCGGTAGCGACAGGAACCTGAATGATGTCGGGATGATTTTCGGTGAGCCAGTTGGAAAGCGGGTTGCCGGAAGGAAGGGCCAAGCGCTTGCCCTTGAGCTCTTCAAGGCTGCGAATGCCGGCCAGTGAGCGTCGGCTTATGATGACGAATGGGCTGACCAGATAAGGGCGTGTGTATTGTTCGGGGCTCAGTCGCATGTTCCCGATGCTCAACGCCGCGATGAGGTCGGCCTGCTTGCCTTGGAGCTGCTTGAGCATGTTGGCAACGCTGTTGCTGCGGACGACTTCAAACTCCAGCCCCGTTCGTTGCTGGATGATTTTGAGCAGGTCCGCGCTCATGCCTTGCAACTGATCGTGGTCGTCGAAAAAGGTCAACGGCGCATAAGAGCCGGCGACCAATACTCGAACTTTTTTATGGGCCACCAACCAGGCCGTTTCGCTGGCATCCAGGTCGAGTGGGGGCGCATCGACGACAAAATTATTGGTCAGCCCCCAGCGCGTCGTTATCCGTATTCTGTCGGAAACGGGGATCGCTTCCAGGGTGCTGTTGATGGCCGCCAACAGCTGCGGTTTTCGCTCACTTACGGCGAAGTTGATATCCGCGGAGGTGGGCAGGGCGTCGCCGGCGATATAGACGTCATTGCTGTACAACAACCTGATCAGATACCGAGCGGTGATTTCATCGGTCCAGAAAGCGTCCGCCTGGTCGTAGACCAAAGAGGTCAGGCTGTTCAGATGGTCGGCGTTCTGGATCAGGGTTGCGTCGGGGTACTGTTCATGCAAACGATCACCCACGGTGTCGTCGCCGACGTAGGCTAGACGTTCGCCAGGGGAAACTTGAGACTGTGAAGGGTCTTCCCCGATACGTCGGACAATGACTTTGTGGTTGCGCAGGTAAGGTTGCGACTGGGTGAACGGACCGTCCAGGCCTTCACTGGAGTCATGCAGGGCAAGCATGTCCACCCGACCTTGCTCGAGTGCGGTTCTGGCTTGGGCGCGCGTCTCGAAACACCAGACTTTCAGGCGCAACCCGGTAGCGTCTCGTATGACCCCCAGAAAATCCGCGGTAATCCCTTCGAACCGGTTTTGCTCCAGATCCATGCGCAGCGGGGGAAACGCACCACGCCATAAGGCGACATTGATCTCGGGGGCGGTGGCTAACCAGGCTCTGGTTTGCGCACTGAATACCACCTTCGGGGCGGTGATCGGGGCATTGAGCAGCAACTCAACCGGTGCAGGTGCCTGAACCTGGGCAGCCGCGGGTGCCAGTGTCATCACCAGGCCCAGGGACAAGGCGAAGAAAAGATTTGGCGTTTTCAAGGCGTTCCGTTCAATGAGAGGTGATGATCAGGCCCGACGAGGAAAGCTTTGAACCCGGGCGCGTCAATGAATCTAGCAACCTTGTTTAGAGTTGTCCTGTCCCAAATGCCGCGCTGTGCGCAATGCTGTTCATTAAAGAACATAGATTCCTTGGGGCAAGGGGATAAATCTGCTCGCCACAAGGAATATACATGACTGATTTCTCGCAAGTTTCCGGTCGAGCGTCTTGTACTTCTCGAAAGCAGGAATCCAAGTTTTCTTTCCTCCCGCTCTGGGCTAATGTGGCGCGGTGGAGAAAGTCTCCGTAGGAAATTTCCGAAGCCAATGGCAGCGTGATGGGGTTCTGAAGATGAAGTGGTCCGTTGTTTCACCCTTGCGAATAGCGTTGCTCGACGACCATGCCTTGATCAGGGAGGCCCTGAAAGTCCGATTGTCTACGGAGGCGGATTTCAAGGTGGTTGGCGTTTGTTCGGGAAGTCCGGAATTACTCGAATCATTGCGCAATGAAAAGGTTGATCTGCTGGTCCTCGACTATCAACTGAGCGACGGTGAGTTGGATGGCCTGAGGCTGATCCAGCTGCTGCGCAGCCGCTATCCGGAGTTACGCATCCTTATTTTCTCTTCGGTAGAGCGGCCCGCCACGGTCAACATGGCTATTCGAGCCGGCGCCAATGGTTTTTTTGGAAAATCCCAGGCAACCGAGGAACTGATCCGCGCAATCAGGATGGTGGCGTTGGATCGCTTGTACCTGTCGCCCGCCATGGCCGTGGAGCTGGACTCGATCCCTCAGACCTCAGCAGCGATGAATGATGAGACGGACGTTTCGGAAAATACTGACGGGCTGGTGAATTATCCCGCGTTGTCACCCAAGGAGCGCGAAGTGTTGCGCTGTTGCCTGGAAGGTTTGTCGGTTTCCCAAATTGCTTTGAAATTCATGCGCAGTCGCAAAACCATCAGTGGCCAAAAACAAGCCGCGATGCGTAAGTTGAATGTCCGTACGGACGCGGAACTGTTCAAGCTGCATGTGCAACTCAAGGATATCTAGCTTGAAGGAACCGTAACCTTGACTCATGCTTGCTGATATCCGTACACCGTTATGTGTCGGCTCCAAACCTTCCGGAGTCGACGGATCTGTACTTTTGTTCCAGGTATTCTTGTCGTGTAATAGTCACCAATCCGTTGCGTTTGGCCAATTCATAGAGATCCAGTAATGAGTTGGACTTCAGTTTGTGCAGTACACGGGTTTTGTAAGTGCTGACCGTCTTGCTGTTGAGCAGCAAGTTTTCGGCAATTTCCTTGTTTCGCAGGCCTTGGGTTAGTTGATGTAGAACACTCAGCTCACGAGCGGACAAGGTTTTCAACAATGCTTTATCGTTATTTGGCCCCAAGGTCTGGCGGGGAGGGTTTAGGGTCCATTGGGGGAAATAAGTGTCCCCACTTTTCACGACTCGAACGGCATTGGTCAGTTCGCATAAATCATCCCGCTTGCTGACGAATCCATGAGCGCCCGCTTCCTTACAGTGGGTGGCGACAGGGTGAGTCTGCTGGGCGGTCAATACGATAATCCTTACCGGGACATTTTTCGCCACCATCTGATGGATGAGCGTCAGCCCATCTGTGTTTGGCAGGCCTATATCAAGAATCAATATCTCAGGCTCTACCTGTTCGATAAGTTCCAGCGCTTCTGCAACATTTTCTGCATCTCCAACAATTTCATACCCTTCGGTTTCCAACAGAAAACGAACGGCCATACGGACGGCTGGATGATCGTCAATGATCATGACTTTACTGTTCATGGGAGCTCTTCAGTTAATTGAGTGTTCGATGATTTTTAGCCCAAGGCCACAGCTTTTAGCAACGCACCTGGAATTTTTTTGAGACAAGTCTCAAATGACCAATGCTTCTTCATGGATGGGCGTGCTTTCAAATTAGATGAATGTATGGCTGCGGAGCTTCGATTAATTGTGTGCTGACATTATCAACCTTTTTACTCTCAATAGCTTTTGAGATCAATTCATTCGCCAACTTTTAAGACAGGTCTTATGTGCTCCGTCGAGCCAAGTCTAGGGAGGGTCTGAAGTAGGGCGGTTGCAGGAGCTGAGTGCAACACGGCTATTGAATTGAAGCTGGAGCATCATGGCGCATAGCGATTGCCTTCTGCATCACCTCGCCCAAACTTCGATTGGGTACTTGAAGTCGAAGCACTTACGCGGACGCATATTCAGTTGTAAGGCAATGGCATCCAATTGTTCTTGGCTGTGTCCCGACAAATCCGTGCCCTTGGGCAGGTACTGACGGATCAGGCCGTTGATGTTTTCGTTGCTGCCGCGCTGCCAAGGGCTGTGCGGGTCGCAGAAGTAAATCGCGATGGCGGTTTTCTGGGTAATCTCAGCGTGTCGCGCCATCTCCCGGCCTTGGTCGTAGGTCATGCTCTTGCGCATCGCCAGCGGCAGGCCATTGAGCGCTGCACTGAGGCCCTCCATCGCCGAGGTTGCCGTCGCGTCATTCATCTTCACTAACCACTAGTGCG
>NZ_QODI01000037.1:0-4872 GCF_009935975.1 Pseudomonas sp. Q1
TATTTCCGGTTGTCTGCTCGCGAGGTGGCCGAGATGGACCCTCAGCAACGGCTGACGCTGGAAGTGGCCCACGAAGCGCTGTTCGACGCCAATATCAATTCCCAAGCCTTAAACGATCGCCGTGTCGGGGTGTTCGTCGGTGCGGGCATGGCCGAGTACCTGGCCATGGGCTTTGCCGATCCCAACACCATGACACCTCACACGATGTCGGGTGTTTCCTTGGGCATGATTGCTAACCGCCTGTCATACCTGCTCAATCTCGAAGGCCCCAGCCTTACAGTAGATACGGCTTGTTCTTCCTCGCTGACAGCGCTTTATATCGCCTGCCAGGCGCTCAATTCCGGTGACTGCGACCTTGCGCTGGTTGCCGGCGTCAATGCCCTGCTCGGGCCCTCGCCATTTGTGGGTCTGTCCCAAGCCCATATGTTGTCGCCGCGTGGCACATCGTTACCATTCGATGCAGACGCCGACGGCTTCGTGCGCGGAGAGGGTTGTGGCGTTATCGTGCTGGGCCGCAGCGACCGCCCTTTTCAGGACTTGCGCCGCGTCTATGCTGAAATCATTGGCTGCGAAGCCAACGAGAACGGCAAGACCGCCAGCTTGACCATTCCGTCGGCCGCCCGCCAAACCTCGCTGATGCGACACGCACTGAAGCGTGCGCGGATTGCCGATTCACTCACGGTAGCAATCGACGAAGTAGCAAAGCGATGGATAGGAAGAAAGCAAGGAAAACAGTCAGGGTTATCGCTGCGTGGGGGATGGCCAATCTGCAGTTTGGCGGGAATGCTCGAATTGCTTTTGACGGTGTCGTGGGCAGAGTCGAGCAGCAAAATAGCCCATTATTTGGTGCTGTTTCGAGGAGCAAAGCAGATAGACAGGACAATGCAACAAGCCAGCACACCTTCACATCGCGGCACTCCTAAGTTGGGTGGTTATGAACCTGCGCGGGTCGGCAATGCCGGAGGTATCATACTGACGCGGTGAAGAGGGCGAATTACGCGCCCGAGCGGAGGGCCTATCAGCCACGATGTATAGTTTATCAGGATGGTGCTGGGCACCGAGAGTTTAAAAGCCGGTCGGCGGATGATCATAGGTGATAGGCAGAGCAATGCGTGGCGCAATAGAGGGATGAGCCGGGGCCGTCTCCTGTTATTAGGTCTGAAAGAGACTTCGTGGGGGTGTCAGATTTTTTGTGTGCGGGCCGGTAACGGCCTGCCATTAGGCAGACCTTCATTTACCACGTCGGCCTGATGAACCGATCCCCGTACAGGATCGCGAACTAATTCAAGGCGCTTTTCCAATCATGGGCCGCACTGCCCCAGTTTGCTGTGATACTGCGCAAGCTCAGCCAGATCAGCTTCATGGCAGCCTCATCGGTTGGGAAGTACCCCCTCGTTTTAATGATCTTTCGCAGTTGAGCGTTGATGCTGTCGATTGCATTGGTCGTGTAAATCACTTTCCGGATGGCGGGCGGGAAGACAAAAATGGGATGACTCGATCCCAGGCGCGTCGCCAGGCAGCCACGACGGTCGGATATTGCTTGCCCCACGGTCCGGTTTCGAAGGAGTCCAGAGCCACTTCGGCGGCCTCGGCGTTGATCACCTGATAGATCGGCTTGAGCGCCTTGGCTAATTCCCGACGCTTGTCCCAGGCTGCATAGTCGAGGCTGTTGCGGATCAGATGCACGATGCAGGTTTGCAACGTCGTCTCAGGAAACACCGCGCTGAGTGCGGATTCCACGCCATCCGGACACTCAGCCCACCAACATCCGGACACCCGTTCCACGCTCATTCGGACAGGCAGTCGGAGCGCAGCGACGCAGGTTTGCATTGTTAGTCTGAAGCCCCTGCCGACGTCAATTTCGTCACACGCCTGCGCATCGATTCGCCCTTCAGTTCGATCCGATAAGCGTTGTGCACCAGCCGGTCAAGGATCGCATCACCCAAGGTCGGATCGCCGATCAGCGCATGCCATTTGTCCACCGGCATCTAGCTGGTCACCAGTGTCGAGCGGTTGCCGTAGCGGTCGTCCAGCAGTTCAAGCATGTCGCGCCGTTGCGCAGCGGTAAACGGCGCCAGGCCCCAGTCGTCCAGGATCAGCAAGTCGGTCTTGGCATAACCCGCCATCAGTTTGGCGAAGCGGCCGTCGCCGTGGGCCAGGCCCAGTTCCTCCAACAAGCGTGGCAGGCGCAGGTAGCGCACGCTGTAGCCGTCGCGGCAGGCCTTGTGGGCCAGCGCGCAGGCGAGCCAGGTTTTGCCTACGCCGGTTGGGCCGCCGATGATCAGGTTCAGGCCGTCGCGCAGCCACTGGCCGCTGCCCAGTTGCAGGATCAGCGCCTTGTCCAGGCTACGAGGGCTGCGGTAATCGATGTCTTCCAGGCAGGCGTTGTGGCGTAGTCGGGCGGCTTTGAGGCGAGTCGTCAGCCGTGCATCTTCGCGTTCGGTCAGCTCGCGGTCGACCATCAGGCCGAGGCGTTCGTCGAAGCTGAGATCGTTGATGTCAGGCGTTGCGTGTTGTTCGCCAAGCGCCTTGATCATGCCGTTCAGGCGCAGGGTTTGCAGCTTGTCGAGTGTCGGGTTGGGCAGCATGTTGGTGCTCCTTTTTCAGTCAGTGGTATTAGCCAGGGCCGCGCAGGTTGATGTGCTCGTCGGGCAGTAACGGCAGGTTTTGCTGGGCCAGCGGTAGCCGTTCCAGTCCTTGGCGCAGGATCGACTCGAGGCTTTTGTAGCTAAAGGCGTACTTCGAGTTGGTGTTTCACCAGTTGGTACGGCACGGAGTAAAAATGGCCGTCGACTTCGACGTGGTAGTCGATGTGCACCCGCACTTTTTTCCATTCGGCGTAGATGTAAGGGTGTTCCGGCAGCGGTTGCAACGCCGGTTGGTCGATGGTCTCGAAGGCTGAGCGGCGCGAGCCGGGCAGCTTTTTGAAGGGCTTTTGGTTGAGGCGATTCAGCAGCAGACCGATGGCCGTGTTGAGTTCGCTCAAGGAGAAAAACTGGCGGTTGCGCAGCACCGCCAGGATCCAGCGCTCGACCACTTGCACGCCGACTTCGACCTTGGCTTTGTCCTTGGGTTTTCGTGAGCGAGCGGGCAATACGGCGACGCCGTAGTGCTCGGCCAGATCGCGGTAACTGGGGTTGATGTCGGGCTCGTAGCGATGCGCTTTGGTGACGCCGCTGCGCAGATTATCCGGTATCAGAATCTGCGATGTACCGCCGAGAAAGGCGAAGCAGCGCACGTGTGAGCCCAGCCAGTCGGGCAGTTTCTGCGACCAGGTGGCCTCGGCGAAGGTGTAGCTGAACACGCCGAGGACGGCGACGAAGATCTGCGTCTGGCGGATCTCGCCGGTCTGCCGGTCGATGACCGGTACGGTTTGACCGGCGTAGTCGACGAACAGTTTTTCGCCGGCGCGATGTTCCTGGCGCATGACCACGTCGACCTTGGCCGCCCAGAGCCGGTAGTGCTCGCAGAACCAGCTGTACTGGAAGCCTTGCGGATGGGCGAGTCGGTACTCTTGCCAGAGCAGGGCCAAGGTGACGCCGGGACGGCGTAACTCGGCGTGGACATGAGCCCAGTCCGGCGTCGGACGTTGGTCGCTTGGCGCGGGTACTGCCGGCGGAAAAAGACGTCGATTCAGCTCGGCATCTGAGAGATCAATGGGCCACTGAAGCCCGCTGGCAGCGAACCGGCAAAGGTGGTCTCCCGCACTCGAATGGCCAATGGATAAACTTTGGCGATCTTGCGCACGGACAGGCCGGCGTCGAACTTTAGGCGTAGTACCTCTCGGATTTTACGCATGGATAAACGCTCCACGACGACCTCTTCGCTTCGATAAAAGAGGCCGATGGTAGTGAATAATCCTGCGTTGCCGCCTGCCTGAAAGTGTCCGGATGGCCGTGGAATCGGTGTCCGGATGCTTGTGGAATGAGTGTCCGGATGTTGGTGGAATGGGTGTCCGGATGGTCATGGAATCCCCAGCGCCGATCTCTTCCATCACTGCGTCGGTGACCGAGCTGATGAAGTCGTGCGAGACATCCATCCCGTACTGCTCCAGGAGAAACGCGCGGATCTCGCGAACTGTCATACCCCTGGCGTATATGGCGATGATCTTGTCATCGAACCCGGTAAAGCGCCACTCATGCTTGGGAATCAGAATTGGCGCAAAGCTGCCATCGCGATCACGGGGAATCTCCAGACGAAGCGGACCGTCGTCTGTCAGAACAGTCTTGGCGCTTTTTACCGTTGCGCTGGTTATTCGACTCATCAGGGCGCTCCGCGTCCTAAGATAGCCAAGATGGTGGCCCAGCTCTGCGCCCAGGGCTCGCTCGATTAGCGCCTTCTTGAAGGCCATCGACGCGTCCTGAATCGCCTCGGCAGTCATTGGGCCTTTGACGAACTGATCAATCAGCTCCTTCGGGATCGAAGGGAGCTCGGTTTTGGCCTCCAAGGCCGTCTTCTTTTTGGTTGGCATACATGCACCTCTTCAGCATGTTATGCCCGAACACAAAATTTCTGACAGTCCCCGAGACTTCGTCTTATTAACTTTGATCTACACTGCTCGTTGCCTTATCCATATGTGTTGACAAGGAGGTCGTGCTTGACGCCAAACGCCTTACTCATCCTGCATGCTGACACCCCGATGGTCTCTGGTGTGTTCCGCGCGTTATCCTTCTTGCGCACCCCTGCAGCCCCCGATGCTCCGGCCCGTCGATTGGTCAGTCGCACGCTGCAGCACCCGTTCAGCCGTACCACCCGGCTGTTCGGGGCCCGAGCCTTGGACAATGAAACCACCGGTCACGCCGATGCGGTGACCGTCGCCGGCCTGAGCGGGCAGCCGCTGTCGCTGCATACTGTCGATGGGGATGCGACGTT
>NZ_QODI01000038.1:0-3105 GCF_009935975.1 Pseudomonas sp. Q1
TTCGACTCAAATTGCTTGGGTGTTATATGGTCAAGCCTCACGGGCAATTAGTATTGGTTAGCTCAACGCCTCACAGCGCTTACACACCCAACCTATCAACGTCGTAGTCTTCGACGGCCCTTCAGGGAACTCAAGGTTCCAGTGAGATCTCATCTTGAGGCTAGTTTCCCGCTTAGATGCTTTCAGCGGTTATCTATTCCGAACATAGCTACCCGGCAATGCCACTGGCGTGACAACCGGAACACCAGAGGTTCGTCCACTCCGGTCCTCTCGTACTAGGAGCAGCCCCTCTCAAATCTCAAACGTCCACGGCAGATAGGGACCGAACTGTCTCACGACGTTCTAAACCCAGCTCGCGTACCACTTTAAATGGCGAACAGCCATACCCTTGGGACCGGCTTCAGCCCCAGGATGTGATGAGCCGACATCGAGGTGCCAAACACCGCCGTCGATATGAACTCTTGGGCGGTATCAGCCTGTTATCCCCGGAGTACCTTTTATCCGTTGAGCGATGGCCCTTCCATACAGAACCACCGGATCACTAAGACCTACTTTCGTACCTGCTCGACGTGTCTGTCTCGCAGTCAAGCGCGCTTTTGCCTTTATACTCTACGACCGATTTCCGACCGGTCTGAGCGCACCTTCGTACTCCTCCGTTACTCTTTAGGAGGAGACCGCCCCAGTCAAACTACCCACCATACACTGTCCTCGATCCGGATAACGGACCTGAGTTAGAACCTCAAAGTTGCCAGGGTGGTATTTCAAGGATGGCTCCACGCAGACTGGCGTCCACGCTTCAAAGCCTCCCACCTATCCTACACAAGCAAATTCAAAGTCCAGTGCAAAGCTATAGTAAAGGTTCACGGGGTCTTTCCGTCTAGCCGCGGATACACTGCATCTTCACAGCGATTTCAATTTCACTGAGTCTCGGGTGGAGACAGCGCCGCCATCGTTACGCCATTCGTGCAGGTCGGAACTTACCCGACAAGGAATTTCGCTACCTTAGGACCGTTATAGTTACGGCCGCCGTTTACCGGGGCTTCGATCAAGAGCTTCGCGTTAGCTAACCCCATCAATTAACCTTCCGGCACCGGGCAGGCGTCACACCCTATACGTCCACTTTCGTGTTTGCAGAGTGCTGTGTTTTTAATAAACAGTCGCAGCGGCCTGGTATCTTCGACCGGCATGGGCTTACGGAGCAAGTCCTTCACCCTCACCGGCGCACCTTCTCCCGAAGTTACGGTGCCATTTTGCCTAGTTCCTTCACCCGAGTTCTCTCAAGCGCCTTGGTATTCTCTACCCAACCACCTGTGTCGGTTTGGGGTACGGTTCCTGGTTACCTGAAGCTTAGAAGCTTTTCTTGGAAGCATGGCATCAACCACTTCGTCATCTAAAAGATGACTCGTCATCAGCTCTCGGCCTTAGAATCCCGGATTTACCTAAGATTCCAGCCTACCACCTTAAACTTGGACAACCAACGCCAAGCTGGCCTAGCCTTCTCCGTCCCTCCATCGCAATAACCAGAAGTACAGGAATATTAACCTGTTTTCCATCGACTACGCTTTTCAGCCTCGCCTTAGGGACCGACTAACCCTGCGTCGATTAACGTTGCGCAGGAAACCTTGGTCTTTCGGCGTGGGTGTTTTTCACACCCATTGTCGTTACTCATGTCAGCATTCGCACTTCTGATACCTCCAGCAAGCTTCTCAACTCACCTTCACAGGCTTACAGAACGCTCCTCTACCGCATCACTTACGTGATACCCGTAGCTTCGGTGTATGGTTTGAGCCCCGTTACATCTTCCGCGCAGGCCGACTCGACTAGTGAGCTATTACGCTTTCTTTAAAGGGTGGCTGCTTCTAAGCCAACCTCCTAGCTGTCTAAGCCTTCCCACATCGTTTCCCACTTAACCATAACTTTGGGACCTTAGCTGACGGTCTGGGTTGTTTCCCTTTTCACGACGGACGTTAGCACCCGCCGTGTGTCTCCCATGCTCGGCACTTGTAGGTATTCGGAGTTTGCATCGGTTTGGTAAGTCGGGATGACCCCCTAGCCGAAACAGTGCTCTACCCCCTACAGTGATACATGAGGCGCTACCTAAATAGCTTTCGAGGAGAACCAGCTATCTCCGAGCTTGATTAGCCTTTCACTCCGATCCACAGGTCATCCGCTAACTTTTCAACGGTAGTCGGTTCGGTCCTCCAGTTAGTGTTACCCAACCTTCAACCTGCCCATGGATAGATCGCCCGGTTTCGGGTCTATTCCCAGCGACTAGACGCCCTATTAAGACTCGCTTTCGCTACGCCTCCCCTATTCGGTTAAGCTCGCCACTGAAAATAAGTCGCTGACCCATTATACAAAAGGTACGCAGTCACAGAACAAAGTCTGCTCCCACTGCTTGTACGCATACGGTTTCAGGATCTATTTCACTCCCCTCTCCGGGGTTCTTTTCGCCTTTCCCTCACGGTACTAGTTCACTATCGGTCAGTCAGTAGTATTTAGCCTTGGAGGATGGTCCCCCCATATTCAGACAAAGTTTCTCGTGCTCCGTCCTACTCGATTTCATGACTAAGAGATTTTCGCGTACAGGGCTATCACCCACTATGGCCGCACTTTCCAGAGCGTTCCGCTAATCTCAAAGCCACTTAAGGGCTAGTCCCCGTTCGCTCGCCACTACTAAGGGAATCTCGGTTGATTTCTTTTCCTCAGGGTACTTAGATGTTTCAGTTCCCCTGGTTCGCTTCTTGCACCTATGTATTCAGTACAAGATAACCATCTTATGATGGCTGGGTTCCCCCATTCAGACATCTCCGGATCAAAGTCTGTTTGCCGACTCCCCGAAGCTTTTCGCAGGCTACCACGTCTTTCATCGCCTCTGACTGCCAAGGCATCCACCGTATGCGCTTCTTCACTTGACCATATAACCCCAAGCAATCTGGTTATACTGTGAAGACGACATTCGCCGAAAATTCGAATTTCTCAACTAAGAGAACTCACAAATTTTACCTTAGCCTGATCCGTTACCAGTGAAAGTAACGTTCAGTCTATCTTTCTATCACATACCCAAATTTTTAAAGAACGATCTAATCAAAGACTAGAAATCAA
>NZ_QODI01000039.1:0-2847 GCF_009935975.1 Pseudomonas sp. Q1
GGCTTGCTCCCGATGGCGGTGTGTCAGCCACAGATTGCTTCACTGACACACCGCCATCGGGAGCAAGCCCCCTCCCACCGTTGGATTTTCATCGTGTTCAATAGTGTGTGAGCCCCATGACCACTCAAACCCTTGACCTCGCCAGCGCCACCCACGGCTATCGCCGCCTGCTGACTCGGCGTGCCTGGCTATTGGCGTTGCTCGGTACGGCGCTGGCCTGCGCGATTCTGGTGGACCTGGCGAGCGGTCCGTCGGGTATGGGCCTGCTGGCCCTGCTGGATGGCATCCTGCACCCGTCCCACTTGAGCGCCACCGACCAAGTGATCATCTGGAACGTGCGCCTGCCCTACGCACTGATGGCGGTACTGGTCGGTTGCGCGTTGTCCCTGGCCGGAGCCGAGATGCAGGCCATCCTGAACAACCCGCTGGCCAGCCCATTTACCCTGGGCGTGTCCTCGGCGGCGGCGCTGGGAGCATCGTTGGTCATCGTGTTTCCGGTGACCACGGTGTGGGTGTCGGCCAATACGGCGATTTCCATCTCGGCCTTTATCTTCGCCGCCGCCTCGGTTTTTCTGCTGCAAGCCATGTCACGCCTGCGCGGGGCCGGTGTTGAAAGCCTGGTGTTGTTCGGCATCGCGCTGGTGTTCAGTTGTAACGCCGTGGTGGCCTTGCTGCAGCTGGTCGCCACCGAAGACGTGCTGCAACAACTGGTGTTCTGGACCCTGGGCAGCGTGACCCGGGCCAACTGGGACAAACTCGGCATCCTGGCGCTGGTGGTGGCGCTGGTGTTGCCGTTCTCCTTCGCCGCCGCCCCGCGCCTGACCCTGCTGCGCATGGGCGAAGACCGTGCACAAAGCTTCGGCGTGGACGTGAAACGCCTACGGTTTTTCTCGCTGCTGCGCATCAGCCTGCTGTCGGCCACCGCCGTGGCGTTTGTCGGCACCATCGGCTTTATCGGCCTGGTCGGCCCGCATATCGCACGGATTCTGGTCGGCGAAGACCAACGCTTCCTGCTGCCCGCCAGCGCCTTGACCGGCGCCTTGTTGCTGTCGCTGTCGTCGATCGCCAGTAAATGGCTCATGCCCGGCGTGATCGTACCGGTGGGCATCGTCACCGCCCTGGTGGGTGTGCCGATTTTCGTGGTGTTGGTGTTCAAGCGCGGGAGGCAGCTATGAGTGAAGGTTTAACCGTACAGCACGCCAATGTCAGCTACGGGCGTCGGCAGATTGTGCATGACCTCAGTTTGCCCACCTTGCCCCACGGCAGCCTGACCGCCTTGATCGGCCCCAACGGTGCGGGCAAATCGACATTGCTGCGGGCCGTGGCCGGGCTGGAAAAGATGCACGGTGTCGTACGCCTGGGCGACCTCGACCTGTCGGCCATGTCCGTGGGCGAGCGCGCCCGTCGGGTGACCTACATGCCGCAAAACCTGCCACCGGGCCTGAGCCTCAGCGTGATGGAAAGCGTAATCGCAGCCCTGCGCGTGGCGCGTGTGGACGGCATTCCCCTGTCCAGCGAAGCCTGCCTGCGCGAGGCTTTCGAGGCGCTACGGCGCATCGGTATCGCGCATTTGGCCGATCAGTGGTTGAGCACGTTGTCCGGCGGCCAGCGCCAATTGGTCAGCCTCGCCCAGCTCATCGCCCGTCGCCCCCAGGTCATGTTGCTCGACGAACCCACCAGCGCCCTCGACCTCAACTACCAATTGAAAGTCATGGACTGCGTGCGTGGGCTGGTGCGCGAACACCAGTTGATCGCGGTGGTGGTGCTGCACGACATCAACCTTGCCGCACGCTTCGCCGACCATATCGCCGTGCTCCGTCAGGGTCGGTTATACGCCAGCGGCGCAGCGGATCAGGTGTTGGCCCCCCTGATGTTCGCCGAGGTGTATGGCGTGCAGGCGCGCATCGAGCGCTGTTCGCAGCAGTCGTTGCAAGTATTGGTGGACAGCGCAGTGTGAAAACTCTCTAAGGATATGCGCAAATGTTTCATTGAGTTTTCGTACACCGAACGTTACCTATACCTACAGGCATTCGCTCAAGCATCACCACTTTTTGGAGAGCTTCATGATCGACCTGTATTACTGGACTACCCCCAACGGCCACAAAGTCTCGTTGTTCCTGGAAGAAGCCGGCCTGCCCTACACGGTGCACCCGATCAACATCGGCCAGGGCGAGCAGTTCAAGCCGGACTTCCTGAAGATCGCTCCCAACAACCGCATCCCCGCCATCGTCGATCACACCCCGACCGACGGTGGCGCGCCGCTTTCGCTGTTTGAATCAGGCGCCATCCTGCTGTACCTCGCGGAAAAAACCGGCCAGTTCATTCCCCGTGATCTACGCGGCCGTCAGGAAACCTTGCAGTGGTTGTTCTGGCAAATGGGCGGACTCGGGCCGATGGCAGGGCAGAATCATCATTTCAGCCAGTTCGCAGCCGAGAAGATTCCCTATGCGATCAAGCGTTATGTCGATGAAACCGCCCGCCTCTATGGCGTGCTGGACCGGCGCCTGGCCGACCGAGCTTTTGTGGCCGGCGAGGACTACAGCATTGCCGACATGGCGATCTTCCCCTGGATCGCTTCCTACCAGCGGCAGAGCCAGCGCCTGGAAGACTTCCCCCACGTGCAGCGCTGGTTCAACACCATCAAGGCGCGGCCGGCGACGGTTCGGGCCTATGAACTGGTGCAAAAGGTCAACCCGCCCCAGTCCTGATTTCATGCGGGAGGGGCCTGCCCTAATGCCAGTCAGTTAAAGGGTGGGTGTAGAACACATCATCTGTAGTGAGCGGGCTTGCCCCGCGCTGGGTGGCAAAGCCGCCCCAACAAAGACGCCGCGGTATTTCAGGAGGACC
>NZ_QODI01000004.1:0-360150 GCF_009935975.1 Pseudomonas sp. Q1
AACCGAGGCGCGCATTCTACAGCAGCCTCATTTGCTGTCAAGTGATTATTTTCAGAAGCTTTCGAAGATTTCTTCAATAACTTCAACCACTTGCGCTTACGATCTCTCGTTAGCGGGAGGCGAATTCTACAGCGTTACACGCTGCTGTCAACACCTCTTTTTCTCCGCTTTCGACCGAGAAGATCGAACCGTTGATAGAGCCAAATAACACCGCCCTACCAACTCCTTCTGGGCTTCGATGAATTGAAGCCTTTCGCTGCCTGAATCTTCGTAACTTCTTGTTTAACAAGGAGTTTTCAGTTTCGAGTGCGCCGGAAGTGGGGCGAATTATAGACAGATACAATTTGCCGTCAAGCAATAATTACGTTTTTGTTGCAGAGGGGGCTTTTTTCGCAATAAGACGAGGGATCCGGCGCATCACTGGAGGCAAACGCAACATTAAAAGCAGAGCACCTATAGACGCATAGATAGCCCATTCCTTCAGATCAGCCCGCACGATCCACAACATATGCAGCAAACCGAGCCCCAGAATGACATACACCAGACGGTGCAGCTTCTTCCAACGGCTACCCAACCGGCGCTGGCTATAGCGGTTTGAGGTCACCGCAAGCGCCAACAAGGAAATGAACCCCAGCGCACCGACAATAATGTAAGGCCGCTTACGCAGCTCCACTCCCAATTGCGACCAATCAAGCCCAAGGATAAACACGCAGTAAGCCGCCAGGTGCAGAACCACATACGCAAAACACCAGAGTCCCAACTGTCGCCGCACCGCAATCCACCCGGCCCACCCGCTAAACTTCTGCAGCGGTGTCATGCTCAAGGTGATCAATAGCAAGATCAGCGTCCCAAGCCCCAACCGATCCATCAGCACTTTCCCAGGATCAGGCCCCAGCACAGAACGCCATGCTTCATACAGCCAGTAAAACGGCCATATCGCCGCCGCTATAAAAACGCCAATGCGCCAGATGGGATAACGCATCAATAGTTCTTCCGCAAATCGAGACCTGTATAGAGAGAAGCGACCTCATCCGAATAGCCATTGAACATTTGCGTTTCGCGCACATTCGGGCTGAACAAACCGCTCGGCAAGCGCCGCTCCCGCGCCTGGGTCCAGCGAGGGTGATCGACTGTAGGGTTCACGTTTGCGTAGAACCCATATTCGTTGGCCGCAATACTCTGCCAGGTAGTCTTAGGCTGTTCGCTCACCAAGCTGATCCGCACAATGGACTTCACACTCTTGAAGCCATACTTCCACGGCACCACCAAACGCAATGGCGCGCCATTCTGGTTAGGCAACTCCCGCCCATACATGCCCACAGCAAGGATCGCCAAGGGATTCATCGCCTCATCCAGGCGCAGCCCTTCTACATAAGGCCAATCGATCAATCCGAAACTCGACCGCTGACCCGGCATACTCTTAGGGTCCTGAAGCGTTTCAAACCGGATGTACTTGGCATTTGATGTCGGCTCAACCTGCTTTAGCAAAGCAGAGATCGGAAAACCGATCCACGGAATAACCATCGACCACGCTTCAACACAGCGCAAACGGTAGATCCGCTCCTCCAATTGATAAGGTTTCATGAAATCTTCCAAGGCATAACGCCCCGGCTTCGCCACCTCGCCGTCGATGACCACACTCCAGGGTTCGGTCTTGAGTGAGCCTGCGTTCGCCGCCGGGTCGCCCTTGTCAGTACCGAACTCATAAAAGTTGTTGTAGTGGGTAGCATCCTTGAACGGCGTAATAGCCTCGTCCTTTACCGTAACCGCCTGCCATTTGGCTCCCGACAGCTTTTCGGCAAACCAGGCCGGCGCCTTGCCCGGCTCAACATCAGCATAACGCGAAGCATCACCAGCACTGGCCCAACGCGGCAGACCAGTGGCGGCAATGCCGGCCAGCGCACCACCGAGCAAGCTACGACGAGAAAGGTAGAAGGATTCAGGCGTGACATCCGATTCGTGACAATCGGAGGCTTTGGGAAGTTTGATTAACATGGCTACTCCGCAGTGTTGGAGGACTGATGCACCAATAGACTGCGGAGTATGGGGGAAATTACATTAAGGCAACGTTTTGTCCCGACGCAGATGCAGTAAATACTGAATCGGCCCCGAAGCCGCGTAAACCAGGAAGGCCAGCAGCAGAATGCGCGGTGGATCGCTGAAAACTACGGCGAACACCAACACCACTATCAGGATCGCCACGAAAGGCACCCGCCCCTTGAGGTCGAACTCCTTGAAGCTGTTGTACTTGATGTTGCTGACCATCAGCATGCCGGCCGCAGCCACCATCAAGGCGACCAGGAACGACATTTTCGAACCCTGGATGCCGTAGTCGCTGAATGCCCACACGATACCCGCGACCACTCCCGCTGCAGCAGGGCTGGCCAAGCCAATGAAGTAACGCTTGTCGGCCGTTCCCACCTGGGTGTTGAAACGCGCCAGGCGCAAGGCAGCCCCCGCGACATAGATGAAGGCAACCATCCAGCCGACCTTGCCCATATCACCCAGTGCCCAGGCAAATGCCAGCAACGCCGGAGCAACGCCAAAGGCAACCATGTCCGATAGCGAATCGTACTCTGCACCGAAGGCGCTCTGAGTATTGGTCATGCGCGCTACACGACCATCAAGGCCGTCGAGCACCATGGCGACGAAAATCGCGATGGCAGCAAAGCCGAAATACTTGCTGGCACTCGCCGCATCCCCCGCCGCCAGGGCGCTTTGGGCACTCATGGAATTGATGATGGAATAAAACCCGGCAAACAGGTTCGCCGTGGTGAACAGGTTGGGCAGAAGATAGATACCACGATGCCGGACCTTGCGGCCTTCCGCGTCATGCCCTTCTTCGACATGCTCATCGATCGGCAGCAGGCTTTCGGCGTCAGAAGCCTGGTTTGGCTCTTCGGGACGTTCGCTCATGGACTTTACCTTACAACGGTGTGAAAAAAATTCGACAAGTACTTGCGGCGAGTGTTCGCACGCAAAGGATGCAGCTTTATACCAGAACCCGTCCTCCCAAACGAAAAAACGCGGCCTAGGCCGCGCTTTCTCTTGATACATACGACTTAGTTTTTGGCTTTGTCGACGATCTTGTTGGCACCGATCCACGGCATCATGGAGCGAAGTTGCTCGCCGATGACTTCGATACCATGAGCGGCGTTGTTACGACGCTTGGCGGTCATCGAAGGGTAGCCGGTTGCGCCTTCGCTGATGAACATTTTGGCGTATTCGCCGTCCTGAATACGTTTCAGGGCGTTGCGCATAGCCTGACGGGACTCGGCGTTGATCACTTCCGGGCCAGTCACGTACTCGCCGTATTCGGCGTTGTTGGAGATCGAGTAGTTCATGTTGGCGATACCGCCTTCGTACATGAGGTCAACGATCAGCTTCAGTTCGTGCAGGCATTCGAAGTAGGCCATTTCCGGCGCGTAGCCAGCTTCAACCAGGGTTTCGAAACCGGCTTTTACCAACTCAACGGTACCGCCGCACAGAACGGCTTGTTCGCCGAACAGGTCAGTTTCGGTCTCGTCCTTGAAGGTGGTTTCGATGATGCCGGTACGGCCGCCGCCCACGCCGGAAGCGTAAGACAGTGCAACGTTCTTGGCGTTGCCCGACGCGTCCTGGTAGATCGCGATCAGGTCAGGAATACCACCGCCTTTGACGAACTCGGAACGTACGGTGTGACCCGGGGCCTTCGGTGCGATCATGATCACATCGAGGTCGGCGCGCGGCACAACCTGGTTGTAGTGAATCGCAAAACCGTGGGAGAAGGCCAGGGTGGCACCCTTCTTGATGTTCGGCTCGATTTCGTTCTTGTACAGCGTGGACTGGAACTCGTCCGGGGTCAGGATCATGACCACATCGGCAGCAGCTACGGCGGAAGCCACGTCAGTGACTTTCAGGCCATGGGCTTCAGCCTTGGCAACCGTGGCCGAGCCTTTGCGCAGGCCGACAGTCACGTCAACGCCGGAATCTTTCAGGTTGCAGGCTTGTGCATGACCCTGGGAGCCGTAGCCGATGATGGCGACTTTCTTGCCCTGGATGATCGACAGGTCACAATCTTTATCGTAATAAACTTTCATGAGGTTCCTCTATATATCCAGGCCGTAAGGCCATTCGCTAATTTGGGTTAGATGCTGAGTACTTTGTCGCCACGGGCAATCCCGGTGACACCACTGCGTACCGTTTCCAGAATCGAGGCCGTCCCGATCGACTGGATGAAGCTGTCCAGCTTGTCGCTCGTACCGGTCAGTTGAACGGTATAAACGCTGGCACTCACATCGACGATCTGCCCGCGATAAATGTCGGTGGTGCGTTTGATCTCGGCACGTTGAGCACCCGTGGCCTTGACTTTAACCAGCATCAGCTCGCGCTCGATGTGGGCACTTTCCGACAGGTCGACCAGCTTGACCACTTCGATCAGCTTGTTGAGGTTCTTGGTGATCTGTTCGATGACCTCATCGTGACCCACGGTGGTCAACGTCAGGCGCGACAGGGTCGGGTCTTCGGTTGGCGCCACAGTCAGGCTTTCGATGTTGTAGTTACGTTGCGAAAACAGGCCGACAACACGAGACAGAGCGCCGGGTTCGTTCTCCAAAAGCAGGGAGATAATATGCCGCATGATTAAGTACGCTCCGTCTTGTTCAACCACATGTCACGCATAGAGCCGTCTTTGATCTGCATCGGGTAGACGTGCTCGCTGGTATCCACCTGAATATCGATGAACACCAGGCGGTCCTTCATGGCGAACGCCTCTTCCATCTTCGGCTTCAGATCTTTCAAATCCGTGATGCGAATGCCGACGTGGCCATAGGCTTCAACCAACTTGACGAAATCTGGCAGCGACTCCATGTAGGAATGGGAGTGACGGCTGTTGTAACTCATGTCCTGCCACTGACGAACCATGCCCAGCACGCCGTTGTTCAGGCACACGATCTTCACCGGCAGCCCGTACTGCAGGCATGTCGACAGCTCCTGGATATTCATCTGAATACTGCCCTCACCGGTGACGCACGCGACGTCGGTGTCAGGGAAGCTCAGTTTCACACCCATGGCGGCAGGGAAACCAAAGCCCATCGTGCCCAGGCCACCGGAGTTGATCCAGCGGTTAGGCTTGTCGAACTTGTAGTATTGCGCGGCGAACATCTGGTGCTGGCCCACGTCGGAGGTCACAAAGGCGTCGCCCTTGGTCACTTCGCACAGGGTCTCGATCACGGTTTGTGGCTTGATGATGCTGCCGTCACCCTTGTCGTAAGGGAACAGGCCGCGGTCACCGCGCCAT
Organism: Pseudomonas sp. Q1; assembly: GCF_009935975.1. Classification (NCBI taxonomy): domain Bacteria; kingdom Pseudomonadati; phylum Pseudomonadota; class Gammaproteobacteria; order Pseudomonadales; family Pseudomonadaceae; genus Pseudomonas; species Pseudomonas sp. Q1. The sequence continues at coordinate 5,279 of NZ_QODI01000004.1, forward strand.
TCGTCGATCTGTTTCCACCAACTGGCCACGGACTCTTTGTTCGGCGCTTGGCCGATGTCCTTGAGCGCGGCAACCATTTCGGTCAGTACGCTTTCCACTGGCCCCACGATCGGCACATCGGCCTTGATGGTCTTGGAAATGGACGCCGGGTCGATGTCGATGTGGATGATCTTGGCATTCGGGCAGAATTTGCTCGCGCCGTTGATCACTCGATCATCGAACCGTGCGCCTACAGCCAGAATCACATCGGCGTGGTGCATGGTGAGGTTGGCGGTGTAGCTGCCGTGCATACCGAGCATGCCGACGAACTGACGGTCCGTCCCCGGAAACGCGCCAAGGCCCATCAGGGTATTGGTGACCGGCAGGTTAAGCAGTTTGGCCAGTTCGGTGAGCGGTGCTGAACCGCCCCCCAAAATCACGCCACCGCCCGAGTACAACACTGGGCGCTTGGCCGCCAGGAGCATTTCTGCCGCCTTGCGGATTTGACCCGAATGCCCACGAACGGCCGGGCTGTAGGAACGCAGCTTGGCTTTCTTCGGGAAGACGTATTCGAATTTTTCCGCCGGGTTGGTCATGTCTTTCGGGACATCGACCACCACAGGGCCCGGGCGACCGGACTGTGCAAGGTAGAAGGCCTTCTTCATGACTTCCGGGATTTCCGACGGATGCTTGATCATGAAGCTATGTTTCACGATCGGCCGGGAGATACCGATCATATCGGTTTCCTGGAATGCATCAGTACCCACCATGGTGCTTGGCACCTGGCCGGAAATGATCACCATCGGGATGGAGTCCATATAGGCAGTCGCGATGCCGGTAATGGCATTGGTTGCGCCTGGGCCGGACGTTACCAGTACCACGCCGGCTTTACCGGTGGCACGGGCGTAACCGTCAGCCATATGGGTCGCGGCCTGTTCGTGGCGAACCAGGATGTGGGTAACAGCCGGTTCCTTGAACAGTGCGTCGTAAACATGCAGCAGAGCACCACCTGGGTACCCGTAGATATAGTCGACGCCTTCGTCACGCAAAAAGCGGACGAGCATCTCACCACCAGATAAAAGCTCCACGTTGTTCACCTCTAAAACGCCAGAATACCGTCCGTTGAAAACCGACGGGTCTTAATAGGTTTACTTCTCAACAGAGCATGAGCGACGGTGGTCGCCGACTACGTCAGCACTGACTGAGCAAGTATTGGGATCGTCCCAAGTGTTGCGGGCTTTTCCCACCCAGCGCGAGGTAACGCGTTGCGGGTGTTACAGGTCGGCGCGGATATGCGCCTCATGATCTGCCGAGCGGGCCTGCTTCTGGCAGTCCCGATACAGCGGACTTTGGATTCTTCTGTTTCAGCCCCTTCAAGTCAAGCAATAATTGCGCTTTTTTCCAACTAAGCGCACGAGAACGTAGAAGAAAGGGGTTTGAGGAGGGATAAAACTCGCCTGAATGTCGTCAAGCGGTAGAAATATGCGCAAGACTGCCGGAAAAACCGGCAGTCAGGCAATTAACGAGCGTCGACGATCAGTTGGTCGAACTTTTTCAGCGCATCACGCAAGCCAAGGCTCTCCGACGGCCGATCGGCGTAGACCATGTCGGCCATCTCCAGGATTCCCGACGCGTTGGGCAGCGGCAGATCCTGCTCGAGAATCTGCTTCATGCGCACCAGGAAGATCCATTGCAGCCACTGATGAAAATCCAGGGTATCGACCGAAAAGGGCTCCGTGCTGCCAAGCGCCTCGGCGCTGGGGGGCACTTCGTCCCACCAGCCCTGCACACGCAACTCGCGCTCAATCAGCAGCAGCTGTTCGGCAATCGCGGGAAAACGTGCATCCATCAGAGGCTGACCTTGGCTTTCTGCCGCGCTTGGGCGGCACCGGCGGCATCACCTTGCGCCGCACGCGCATCACCAATCAAAGCCCACAAGTTGGCCTGCAGGTCAGGGCGACCGTTGGCCAGAGTCAGGCCACGACGGGCGAACTGTTCGGCTTGCGGTGCATCCCCCTGGGCCAAACGCACCTGGGCAAGTCGATACAGCACTTGCGGCTCGCGAGGTGCAACACGTTGGGCACGCTCAAGGCTCGACGATGCGCCGTTCAGGTCACCACCGGCCTGCTGTTGCTGGGCGGTGGTCAGCAAAGCCAATACCGGCCCGTCCAGTTGCTCGTCAGCCGACAGGCCGCCGGCATTCGACGATGGAATGCCGCTCGGCGTCGAAGGCGGCATGTTGTAGGTGCCCTGGTTGATCGGTGCGGCCTGGATCGGCGTCGAATCCACTGGGCCCGAAGTGCTCGGCCCTGGCGTCCACGGCTCGGCACTGATCGGCGCCGAGGTAGCGGCTCCGGCACCCGGCACCATGACGACCACGCCCGAATCCTGCGGCACGGCTTGAGGGGCCTGGGCAGGACGTTTGACGACAGTCTGGCGGAAACCGCCGTTGGCCGAAATCCGGTCGTTATTGGAAACGGTCGTGCTCGAATCCACTACGGGAATGGAGCCACGTTGCACACTGGAGCAACCGTTGAGCAAAGCCAGAGCTGTAATAGCTGGAATCCACCACTTGTTCACTTGAAACCCTCTTTGCTTAATTCATCCAGCCCTTGACCCAATCCATCACCGACTCCGCATCAGCAGGCGCACTGCCACCGCACGCGGCGCCAGGTGGTGGCTCGCTGCCGCGAATATACGGCATCTGTACCGCACCCGGACAGTTGGCATCGGAACCCTGGCCGGTGTGCGGATCAATCCATGCCTGCACGATATTGTCCGGCTGCGGCATGTTCAACGGCAGCGGGTCGGCCTTGCGCATGAAACTGGTCCAGACCTGCAATGCACCAGTGGCACCGGTGAACGGCGTTTTGCCGTTGTCATCTCGGCCCAGCCACACCACCGCCAGCACATCCTGGCCGAAGCCGGCGAACCAGCTGTCGCGAGAGTCGTTACTGGTGCCGGTCTTGCCCGCCAGCGTCAGGTTGGACGGCAACACGCTATAGACCGAGCGCCCCGTACCTTCACGCATTACGCGCTGCATGGCGTTCTGAATCAGGTAGATGGAGCCCGCGTCGAAACGCTGCTGGATCTGGAACGGATAACGTTTGAGCGGCTCACCGTCGGCGGTCAGTACGCTGCGAATGCCGCGCATCGGCGTATTGAACCCCCCGTTGGCGAGGGTCTGGTACATCGTGGCCACTTCCATCGGGGTCATCGCACCGGCGCCCAGCAGCATCGATGGGAACGCCGGGAACTCACGGTTGATGCCCAGGCGCCCCAAGGTTTTCAGCACGTTCGGCACGCCCACTTCAAGCCCGAGGCGCGAGGTGGAAATGTTGTAGGAATGCGCCAGGCCTTGATACAGGAACACCGTGCCGTGGGAGCGGCGATCGAAGTTCTGCGGCGTCCATACCTGGCCATCGGCACCCTTGACCGACAGCGGTTCATCCGACAGCCAACTGGTCAGGGTGTATTTGCTTGGTTTCTCCAAGGCCGTCAGGTAGACCGCAGGCTTGACCAGCGAACCGATCGGCCGCACGGCATCCAGCGCACGGTTGAAACCGGCGAAACTGGCTTGGCGACTGCCGATCATGGCCTGGACTTCACCGGTTTCCGGGTTGGTCACAACCATGGCCGCTTCCACTTCATCCGAGCCCTTGCGACCGGTCAGGCGCTTGAAGGTGTCATTGACGGACGCTTCGGCCTTCATCTGCAGAATCGGGTCGAAACTGGTGAAAATCCGCAAGCCTTCTTCGGTCAAGTCTTCGTCGCGGTAGTCTTCACGCAATTGGCGTTTGACCAGGTCGATAAAGCCTGGGAAGGAACTGTCGGCAAGCTTGCCGCGAGTAGTCACACCCAGTGGCATTTTCTTCGCCGCAGCCACCTGCTCGGCGGTAGCGACGCCCTGCTGTTCCAACACATCGAGCACCAGGTTGCGGCGCTCAAGGGCGCGCTCCGGGTTACGACGCGGGTTGTAATAGGAAGGCCCTTTGACCATCCCCACCAGCAACGCGACTTGATGCAGCTTCAATTCGGACAACGGCTGGCCAAAGAAGAACTGGCTGGCCAAGCCAAACCCGTGCACAGCACGCTGACCATCCTGGCCGACGAATACTTCGTTGAGGTACGCCTCAAGGATTTCCTGCTTGCTGTAGTGCAGCTCCAGCAACATCGCCATCATGGCTTCGGTGAGTTTGCGGGTCAGGCTGCGCTCGTTGGTCAGGTAGAAGTTCTTGACCAATTGTTGCGTGAGCGTACTGCCGCCCTGAGTCATCTTGCCGCCGGACGTGTTGACCCAGATGGCACGGGCAATCGACTTGGGCGACACGCCCCAGTGGCTGTAGAAGTCGCGGTCTTCTACCGCAACCAGGGTTTCCAGCAGATACGGTGGCACCTGATCGAGCTTGATCAGGATGCGATCTTCAAGGTTTTTCGGGTAAATACCGCCGATCAACAGCGGTTCCAGGCGGACTACAGGCAGTTTCGAGCCATTGAGCGACGAAAGCTCGGCCACATAATCGCCGGAGAAGCGCACGCGCACCGGCTGGGCTTTTTCCAGGCCCTCATAGAACTGGAAGCCACGGGTATTCAAGTCGACGGTATTGCCACTGACGGCAGCCGCACCCGGGCCATTGCTTACGGGTTCGCGACGATAGCCCAGCGCATCGAGCTCAGTGAGGAAGTCATCCTTGCTCAGCTTCTGGCCGGTGAACAACTCCAGCGGGCGAGCGTATACCTTGGCCGGGATGGTCCAGCGCTTGCCGGAGAACTTCTCCTGAACCACAGCGTCGAGGTACACCGCGAAGCCGGCAAGCACCACAAGGCCTACCAGGCTGAGCTTGAGCGCCCAGCCCAACCAGGGACGCAGGCCGCGGGAAGGAGGTTTTTTACGGGAACGGGGAGATCGGGTTCGAGTCATGGCGGCGGATTATACGCACTTTATTGATGATCAACATGAGCCGGACAGCGGTTTGCACGACCGGCTGTAGCCGCCATAATGCCTGCCATGATTTCTCCCAGACTTTGAAGGATCGCCCGTGAGCCAGTCCCTGATCGCTGCCCTGCAAAACCCGGCTTTATACCCTCACCCGGTTGAAGCGTTTCAAGTCATCGAGACCCATATTTCCTGGGTGATACTGACCGGCGCTTATGCTTATAAGCTGAAGAAACCGATGAACTTCGGTTTTCTGGATTTCACCAACCTGGCTGATCGCGGCCACTTCTGTCGTGAAGAACTGCGCCTCAACCAGCGTCTGACCAAAGATTTGTATCTTGAAGTGTTGCCTATCACCGGTACCGCTGACGCCCCGCAAATCGGCGGCGACGGCCCGGTGATCGAATACGCGCTGAAAATGCGCCAATTCCCGCAAAGCCAGATGCTCAGCACGTTGCAGGCGAACGGCGAGCTGACCAGCGCGCACATCGATGAAATGGCCCGGCAAATCGCGCACTTCCACCTCAACGCGCCGAAAGTACCGCAAGACCACCCTGCCGGCACCCCGGATGAGGTAATGGCACCGGTACGCCAAAACTTCGAACAGATCCGCCCGTTCCTCAGTGACAAGGCCGACCTGGTTCAACTGCAAGCGCTGCAAGCCTGGGCCGAAAGCAGCTTCGAACGCCTCAAACCATTGCTGGCACAACGCAAGCTTGATGGCTTCACCCGCGAATGCCACGGTGACATCCACCTGGGCAACGCCACCTTGATCGATGGCAACGTGGTGATCTTCGACTGCATCGAATTCAATGAACCGTTCCGCTTCACCGATGTGTACGCCGACACCGGCTTCCTGGCCATGGACCTGGAAGACCGCGGTCTCAAATCCCTGGCCCGACGTTTTATCAGCCAGTATCTGGAATTGACCGGCGATTATCAGGGCCTTGAAGTCCTGAACTTCTACAAAGCCTACCGGGCCCTGGTACGCGCCAAGGTTGCGCTGTTCAGCATGCCGAGCGAAGCCGACCCGGTGCAACGCGCTACCACCCTGCGCCAGTACCGTAACTACGCCAACCTGGCGGAAAGCTACAGCACTATTCCGTCGCGCTTCCTGGCAATTACCCATGGCGTTTCGGCCGTCGGCAAAAGCCACGTCGCCATGCGTCTTGTTGAAGCCCTGGGTGCGGTGCGCCTGCGTTCGGACGTCGAGCGCAAGCGCCTGTTTGGTGAGCAGCAGATTGAAAACACGCCGCAGGCCGGAATCTATAGCCAGGACGCCAGTGCTGCGACTTACGCGCGCCTGAACGAAATCGCCAACACTATATTGCGCGCGGGCTTCCCGGTGGTGCTCGATGCCACTTTCCTGAAGCGAGAACAGCGTGACGCAGCCGCCAAGATAGCCGAAGCCACGGGCGCGCCTTTCCTGATTCTGGACTGCAATGCACCACAGGCCGTTATCGCCAACTGGTTGGCGCAACGTCAGGCAGATAAAAACGACCCGTCTGACGCAACACTCAGCGTTATTGAAGAACAGCAAGCCCACCGCGAACCGCTGACTGCCGAAGAACTGCTCCTGAGCAAACGCGTAGAAACCAATGAGAGCGGAACGCTCGACGCACTCGTGGCGCACATTCGCCAGCGCCTGCCCGGCCTGTAAGAAATATTTCTTGGTCGTGTCACCGACCTACGGTGCACGGCCAAGCAATAGTGGCACTATAATGGCAATATAAATCTAATCGGAGTCGCCATCATGAGTCAGCCCAAGCTTCTTGATACTCCGCTCTTCGCTCTCCTGCATAAAGACGATATCCGCGGCTTTAACCAGGAGCGCCCCAAAGAGGGTGTCATCAACCTGCGCGGTGGCGACTTCCGAGGGCTGGACCTGCGCGACCTGAACGCCACCGACGTGGACTTCACCGATGCCTACTTCCGCTCGGCCGACCTGCGCGGCCTGGATCTACGCGACTGCTCGCTGGAAGGTGCCAGCCTGGCGCATGCGCAGATCTCCGGCACCTACTTTCCAGCCGAATTGACCGCTGATGAAATCCTGATGTCCGTCAACTTCGGCACCCGGCTGCGCTACCGCACCAAGTAACAGCGCCTGCCCCCCCCCCCCCCCCCCCGGCACGCCCTCAAGCGCGCCGGTAGTCCTCGCCTGCTTGTGGCTGAAGCGTGTTCGTCACTCTTATAGCTTTTCAGCCGTTTCTGCCCAATGAACTACGCTTTTCCTACTGAGCGCTACACTCCTTTCAGGCTTGCCTGGTCACGATACCCACCGCACCATTCGGCCGTCGCAAGGAGGCTTGATGAACGATGAGCTGCAACACCTGAAAAACCTCGGCAAGACCTCCGCGCAATGGCTGCATGCAGTGGGTATCCACAGTGCGTCGGATTTGCGCCGCCTGGGAGCGGTTGATGCCTACCGCGCCGTGCGGACTCGTGGCTTCCGGGCCTCGAAAGTACTGCTGTATGCAATCGAAGGTGCATTGATGGATGTGCACTGGAACGACATCCCCGCGGAGCGCAAGGAAGCGTTGAACCGTCAGTTGGATGCGATTTCAGCGCGCCAGAAAAATTAGATCGGCCACAAACCCCAAGGTTTACAAGCGTTCCAAACAGCTGTTTGAGAAAATTCGATAGGCAGCCAAAACAACTGTTGACTCACAAATGAGAATCGTTATGATTATCACAACTGGTCGCGAGATCAGCCGATAACTGAAAGACCCTTGGTTCGGACTCTCAGATTATCTCCTCATCAGGCTAATCACGGTTATTTGACCCGGCTCTTGCCGGGTCTTTTTTTGCCTGATAAAAGCCGCCTGTGAGAAGCTGCTTTCAGCGCGCAATTATCAACGGATGCCCAAGCTCCGGATGCGGCTGAACCAGCACATCCAAGCCAAACACAGCCTTGAGCAATTCCGGCCGCAACACGTTTGATGGCGTGTCCAAGGCCTGTGGGCAGCCGTTTTCCAGCAACAGGATACGATCGCAGTAGCGAGCCGCCAGGTTCAGATCGTGCAGAATCACCAATACGGCCGCCCCTCGATCGGCAAAGCGGCGGATGGCCTGCAGCGTCGTGTGTTGATGCAGAGGGTCCAGCATCGATGTCGGCTCATCCAGCAGCAAGGTTTGACCCGCTTCGCCCGGCCATAACTGCGCCAGCACTCGTGCCAGGTGCACACGTTGACGCTCGCCGCCGGACAACGCCAAATAGCTGCGACCACTCAAATGCCCGACGTCCGCCGCGTGCAAGGCTGCGGCGATGATTTCATCATCGCGCACCCGTCCGGTCTGATGGGGCAAGCGCCCCATGCCGACGACCTCTTCGACACGGAAAGCGAAGTCCAGGCTCGACGTCTGCGGTAACACTGCCAAACGCTGCGCACGCTGTGGGCCACTCCAATGCGTCAACGCCTGCTCAGCCAGCCAGACGCTGCCTTGGTCCGGATGCAGCTCCCCGCACAATGCCCCAAGCAAGGTACTTTTACCGGCGCCGTTGGGCCCCAGCACACCGAGCACTTCGCCCGGCAACAGATCCAGCGTGATATCCGTCAGCACCATCTTGCGCCCGCGCCGAATCTGCAACCCTTCCACACGTAGCATCAGGCGCGCCCCCGCAACAACAGATATAAAAAGAACGGTGCGCCAATGAACGCGGTCACGATACCGATCGGCAGCTCTGCAGGTGCCAAGGCCAGGCGCGCCACCAAGTCCGCAAACAGCAGCAAACTTGCGCCTGCCAGTACCGAGGCCGGCAACAACACCCGATGGTCCGGGCCCGCCAGCAACCGCACCAGATGCGGCACTACCAGGCCGACAAAACCGATCATCCCCGCCGCCGCTACCGCAGAGCCCACACCCAGCGCGGTGCAGAACACCAATTCGCGCTTGAGCCTTTCAACATCAACCCCAAGGTGACTGGCCTCTGACTCACCCAGCAATAATGCATTCAATGCTTTCGCCCGGCGCGGCAACCACAGCGCGACACCGACACTCACCAACAGCACCGGCCACAACCGTGAATAGCTCGCGCCATTGAGACTGCCCAAGTTCCAGAACGTCAAGGTGCGCAAGGTGGCGTCATCCGCCAGGTAGGTAAACAGCCCCACTGTCGCAGTGGCCAAGGCAGTCAACGCGATACCTGCCAACAGCATTGTTGCGACGTTTGTTTGACCGTTGCGCCGCCCCAGGCGGTAGACAATAGCGGTCACTCCCAAACCACCAAGAAACGCAAAAAGCGACAGTAAATAAGGTCCGAGAGCCTCGGGCAACGAGCCGAAAAAAGCACTCCCGACAATCGCGATCGCCGCGCCCAGTGCAGCGCCACTGGAGACTCCGACCAAGCCAGGATCGGCCAGCGGATTACGAAACAGCCCTTGCATGGCGACACCCGACAGCGCCAACACGCCGCCCACGGCGAGACCAAGAAGCGTACGCGGCAAACGAATTTGCCCGAGGATCAATTCAGCCTGTTCCAGACCTTGCCCATCGATGGGCAAGCCGAGCAGACGCAATGCCGCCCTCAACGTATCCATCAAAGGCAAGCTGACCGGCCCAAGCGCCAAAGACAACCAGAACGCCACTACACACAGCAAACCAAGAAGGATAAATAAAGCACGGGGCTTGACTAATACAGTCATGGAGCTGGTTCGGCCTGGGCAGGATAGAATCCTGCGGATAGCAACATCAGACTATGCGGCAAACGCGGCCCCAAACCGCCCACCAACAATGTCGGATCCAGTTCGATCACTCGTCCATGCATGGCCGCCGGGGTCGATCTCAGGATTGGATTCTCTTTGAATAATGCTGCTTGCGCCTCCTCACCGGTCAATGCGCGGTCGGCAAACACCAAGACGTCAGGGCTCAATCCTGCCAAGGACTCCACCGAAAATGGCTTGTAGCCGGTATGCGTAGCCAAATTGTTGCCACCGGCATGCTGCAATATCCAATCGGCCGCTGTATGTTTGCCCGCGATAAGCAGTTTACCGCCCGAATGTCCGAGCAGCAGCAGCACCCCAGGTGCACTCACTGCGGTTTGCGCCTTGGCCACCCAGGATTTCTGACGATCCAACTGCTGTTGGAAATCTGCAAACAGCAACGTAGCCTTGGCTTCGCTGCCTAACAAGTTGCCCAAGCGCTTCAAATTGGCCTGCAAAGCCAGGAGATCCGGCTCGGCGGAAAACAACTCCACCCTCACACCAGCACCACGCAGTTGCGCCAATACGGGCGGCGGCCCCATCTCCTCGGTACCGACGAGGATCTGCGGGCGCAGGCTGAGAATGCCTTCAGCCGACAGCTGCCGCTGGTACCCGATACTCGGCAACGCCTTGAGCGACTCCGGATGCTGGCTGGTGGTGTCGACACCCACTAATTTGGATTCAGCCCCCAGAGCTACGACCCACTCGGACAATGCGCCGCCCACGCTCACCAAGCGTAGAGGCACTTGCCCAGCCTGCGCCAAAGGGTTGAGCAGCAATCCCACGACAAGTGCAATAGCGCTGGCGCTTAGGCGCATAACAGGGTTTCCTTAATGGCAGTGCGGATGATTCGCTCGACAACGTGGCAATTGAGTCATACCCGTCACGGTGAAACGTAGAATGACTAACGCCAACGCATACATTTGATAATTGTTTGCATTTAAGGTCAAGCGGCACGCTTAGGGGCGAGCAGCTTTAAGGCAAAGGCCGAGCGGTCGTACCAGAGGATAACTATGAGGTTCGTTTGCCCATCCGATGTGCTCGCGCAAAACGCCAGCCTCGGCTTCGATATAGATGGCCAAAAGCTGTTTGGGGTGCGCCGGGAGGGTACCGCCTACTTTTACGTCAATCGCTGCCCACATCGCCGCGTGCCACTGGAATGGAAGCCCGACCATTTTCTAGACCAAAGTACCAGTTTAATCCAGTGCGCCACCCACGGTGCGCTGTTCCTGATAGAAACCGGAGAATGTGTCTCCGGCCCTTGTGTTGGTCAAAGTCTAATCGTCCTGCCCAGCAGGGAGGACGAAAAGGGCTTATGGGTGCAGATATAACTTGATCGGATAAGCTTAAACAAACTACTCAACCAGGCTGATAATTTATTTTATTTCACTGAAGTACTCTGCCAACATTTCAATTTTCTCGTCATCAATATCTTTCATGATTCGGTTCATCACCGTACCGGACAAGACCTTTTGCTTGTAACCTTGCATCGTAGTACGAAGAAACTCTTTCGAGCGCCCTTGCAATGGGGGAATATTACCAGCCACCCCGCCTCGCCCTTCAAACCCATGACAGTTAACGCAACCATTACTCGTCATGACACCGGCGAAATTTTCATCTGCCACTATTGTATTGGCACAAAGAAAAAACGGCAAAATCATTAATCTGCTGTTGAATATCAATCTATTACATCCTTGTACAGTGATTAAACTATCAAGACCTCACCAAGCAAACGTCATACCTGCCTGAACAACCCCCTATATCAATCGCACAAAACAAAAACCAGAAAATCGAGCCGATTATAAAACCAAAACACGAACTGCAGTCTAAACAACAGCGCACGACCAAAACAAGGCGCTCCATATAAACACTGTTTAATTTATCGTGCCAAATCTCATAACGTCAAGGGCAGCAACCACCACAGAAGCGTCGGCCAGAAGTGTATCAATAGCGAATTATACGCATTGATAGTCACCGCAAATGATCACCAGATCTATACACACAAAATGAATTTGCACAGATACACATTCTGAAACACCTTAAAACTTGCCGATCATAAACGCGTTAGCTTTAACTAGCGACCAGCCTAAAAATTTTGCAATGATTAAGACAAAGCAATTTAATTAGGCCGCACATCACCATCGAATAATGCAAGAACGCGGAAAGGGAATTTCATGAAACGACGCATGACGCTGTCTTTAATATCAATCGCACTCAGCCTCGGTGCCACTCAAACCATCGCCGAAAATAGTCTGGAAAACTTAGCGCCTCAAAAAGCTGTGGTCATAGTGTTCACTCCCCCTACAGGCATGGAAAAAGAATTCCTTGAATCTTTTACAAAAGAGCAAGCCGCGAATTTTTCAGCGCACGGCAGTCGCGACAAGAAAACGACTGAGTCCATCAACCTCATTCCGACAAAATTAGGTGAGCCGTTAATTCATATCACAATCCTCAAAGATAAAGCGACCTACGAAAAAACCTACCAAGCATTTGGCCCAAAAGAAAACAGGGGCGCTTATGTGGGCAAGCATTCGGAAAAATACGGCGACCTGAACATCCCTAAAGTATACTTGCAAAACTCGCAATCTTACTTTGCAGATGTCGTCAGATAAGCTCCTCTTCTTTTCCCCATATAAAGATTCGCTGCCTTGTTCAATCAAGAATGCTTAAACCGGCCTTTAACCCGATTAGCGTTATGTAAGCTTGGCCTAGACAAGCACGCACTATGTAGAATGCGCGAATTCGGAAAATACAATGATAGATGATCGACGAACCCTTCTTAAATGGCTGATCACAGGTGCCGGAATAGCTGCATTGGATGCGGTGGCAGGCCCCTCGACAAAGATTGCACATACAAAAACTTTTAACGTTGTCGTAGTAGGTGGTGGGTTTGCAGGTGCCACATTCGCTCGCACGTTAAAACGACTAATGCCCAATACTGCAATAACGTTGATTGAGGAGTATCCGGAATACTTCTCGGGCCCCCTCAGCGCAGAGTACCTAGTAGGAAAACGTAGTGAAGAGACATTAACGTTTGACTATACAAAACTTATATCCGAAGGAATAAACGTCGTACATGAGCGCGCGCTGACAATTGATTCCGCTAAACGAGTAGTAGAAACAGAGCAGTCCACCTACCGGTACGACAGATGCATCGTCGCTGCTGGTATCAGCTTTGATTTTGAATATATAAAAGGTTATAGCAAAGCGCTCGCCGATGTCTTTCCACATGCATGGAAAGGCAAAGAACAGTTGAGTAACCTAAAGAACCAACTGGATGAAATGCCAAACGGCGGCACGGTTCTGATGTCTTCCCCTAACACAGAGTACAGGTGCCCGCCGGGCCCGTATGAACGGGTGAGTCAGATTGCGGAATACCTGAAAGCGCACAAACCAAACTCGAAAATTATCTTCCTTGACTCCAAAGAGAGATTTCCCAAGCAAGCACAGTTCGAATTGGCCTGGAAGCAGTTATATGGATATGGCACCGCGAAAAGTATTATTACTTGGATTGGCGCACAACAAGGTGGAACGGTTACAGAACTGAGGGCGGACACTCGAGAGCTTGTTTGCCAAGCCGGCATATTCAAAGGAGACGTCATCAATATTATTCCCAGACAAAAAGCCGATCTTTTCACTGATGCAAACGGCCTGACTGGCGATAACGGCTGGTGCCCGGTAAATACGCAGACATTTGAATCATTGAAGATCCCGAACGTTCACGTCATTGGTGATGCCGCAGATGCTCACAGCTTGCCAAAATCGGCATTTGCGGCCACGTGTCAAGCACGGGTCTGTGCCCTGGCGGTGTACTCGCTATTCAATAAGTTGCCTCCTATGACACCAGAATACATGAATGTTTGCTTCAGCCTCTGCGCCACTCATTACGCCATTTCGGTGACAGTAAGCTATCGCCAAAATCCACAAACAAATAAAATCGATGTCATCTCGACAAATATCACACCACTCGACGCCCCGAAAACTCAATACATAAGTGAAGTACAGTCGGCCTATGCAATGTTTAACAGCATGGTAATCGGCGCCTTTGGCTAATTCATGAAGTGTGAAGTGACGATAAATGGATTTTCAAAAATACGGATATTAATTCATGGTCTCTATCAAGGAAACAGACTTTTTAGCGACCCTAACAAGTATGGGAATCGCTTACACACTTGCAGTAACGGGCTCAACAGCCAGAGGGGAGGTACGCAAGAATACATCTCGGTACGACTACGTATCGGACATTGATGTACTTTGCCTCGTAGCCCCTAAAGATATACAGCAAACCCTGCTCTGCAAATGCCTCTGCGAGCAAGGAAGCTCGCTCATATTAATGAGCAGTGAAGCTCTAAAATCCCCCTCGAACGCGGTTCTTTGCATGGAGCCTGATTGGCTTGGGAAAAATGGTCTTTTTTTAAGCAGACCTGACTTTGCCGGATTCCGCACAGCTGAGTTCCTGGCCTACCAGACGCAGCCTTTGGCGTATTATAAAGCCCAATTGAATAATTCAAAAACACAGATCGAGCGTAGACTTTATAGCAAAATTTGCATTACCTGCTTAAAACTACTTTATCTTTCTGAAAACTTAGAAAAACGCAGTTTCGTATTCGAACATGAACTTAAACTTTACAACTTCCCCAAAGTAAATGCCACGCTTGTGAAGAACATTATCAACAGAGAACTTCCAGACGATCTGTTGCAGTCTGCCGCACAGCACTTAGAAAACCTAGTTTCACAGTGCTCGCTCATTACTGAAAGTGCAGTTTCCCTTGACTCAACGGCTCTCTACTTCTCAGATAAAAATCAGAATGCCGACAAAATAATCGAAGCCGTGTTCGTCGAAAACAACAAGCTGAGCAGAGCACAAAGCTTATTTTTAAAGGCCAATTGAATGATAGATATAATAGCGACCCTTGGCCCTGTCGGAACCGACTCACACATCCAAGCTGCGCGCGTTGGATCTACTGTCTCACTTCACTCTACCTTTCATGCTGCAATTGAGCATGCGAAAAAATTTAGAACTGGATTATTGGTACCTGCGGGTTTTAGAGAAGACCGTGACGGAAAACAATTTTCATGGGTGGACTTTCACTTTGAGTATTTAGATTCTTTTGAACTCCAAAGTGTATGGTTTGAAAAAACATTACCCATGGGGTTACTGCACAAATCTTATGATTCGATTGCACTCCATCCTTCGACGTGCTCACTGATAACCGACCTGGACGCCTACAAGGAAATCAAATACACCCGATCAAAAGTTGATGCTTACCAACGTTACAGCCAAGGAGAGGTTGCCTCGGTGTTGGCAAGCACTTCGATGTTTAATCAAATATTTGATCAACCTTATATTAAATCCCGGTTCAATCCAACAATGGTCTGGTGTCTTTACAGAACGCTGACTTGTTTGACGTGAGCACTGTTTAACAGGCAGCCAACTCTCTGCATACTCGAGGACGGTGCAATCCCTGCGAAAACTTCAGCTCCGGACACAATTAAAAGGAAAGGCAGTGAGGCGTACTAAAAACCAAATCATCATACTTCTATGCTTTGTTATATCGCTCACAGAACGATTCACACAGGCATCGATACCGCTCATTGTAAACCATTTGAGTCTGTCGGAATTTGAAATGTCTTTATTTTTAAGCGCCATGTCCGCCTCTACTGTTTTTGTAGGTTTGGCCATAGCACCATCAATTGACAACTATGACCAAAGACGTTTTCTCTGCCTGATAGGCTTATTTACGATAGTTGCATCTTTATCATTTTTTCTATTCAATCAAAACCAAGCACTTTTGTGGGGCTGCCTTCTGACATTCAATATCGGCGCCATACTGCGTATAATAAATTTTCGCCGACTTTCAGCCATAAACCACGAAGTAGATAAATCCAAACTTTCCCAAGCCCACACTCGCATGCAGCTATCGATAACTTTAGCGATGGCTCTGGCGCCCATACTCCTCGCAGTAACGGCTACTGACAACTATTTGCACCTCGCTTTTGGCCTACTTGTAAGTTCCATAATTTTAAGCAGTTGCACGTCATCGATCCCGCCCCGCCCCAAAGACTTAACATCAATAAAGTCAGACCGCATCGCTTCTCAAATGCTTACATCAGCCCATCATTTTATATTTATAGGCATGTTATTGTCCGGCCTTTTTCTCAGCACCTTGCTCAAATACTGTCAAAGCATATCGGCAAACCCAATACAACTTTACTCAAACATTTTACTCTCACAAGTTATAGGCCTAATTATTGCCAATAGTATTTTCGAGCGTTTCTTCGCCGGCCAATTCAACCGATATGGCCTTTTAATAATTACCATAGCTATCGCTGAACTGGCTTTTATTTACACTACGTCAGATGTCGTGATAATTGCCCTTGCCTTTGTCGTTGGCGTGTCTTTTCAAATTATGTTTCTGAGATCCCACAATCAATTTCAGCGCACAATCCCACATGGCTTGACAGCTAAAGCAAATGGTACCCGTGGACTGTACACTTTCATCGGAATCACCATCGGTTACTTCGCAGGCCCTCTACTATATAAATATGGCGGAGCCCCTTTGGTTTTCACGACATGCTGCGCCGTGGCGTTGCTTTTTTTCTGCGTACTCAATCATCTAACCCCCTCTAATTCACACGCTTGCGCCGGTGACCGCTAGGGACAGATCAATGTCAGCTCGACTAATAGCCAAGTGGAGAGATAAATAATGATAGCGCCTTGGAAGTTTCAATGTGAAAACCTCCACATTCAGTTTGAAGCGGAATTTTCTTCGAGGGTTCCAAAGCCTGCACTCGCGCAAGCGCTACAGTTCTTGCCGAATGATGCTGTAATTGGAAACACTGTACTTCTGACCATTTCCAGAATGCGGTCAACTTGCTTTACCGAAGATGATTTTATTACAAGCCATGAAGCCATTTTAAAAATCGCGATTACATTAAACTCCGTTCGCTATTACTTCCCGGTACTTGCTGTTGTCGACGCACCGCACTCCATTGCACGCGGAGCCTTACTGGGCTATTTGAAAGACATTGGCACCGTAGAAACCAAAAACAATCTTAGTCAATTTGAGTGGAAAAATACTAAAAACTTTATAAGCTTAAAGTCCACACATGACGAGATTGAAGATATCTTACTGCTTCCGCACCTCACCTTTCGAAACTATCGCACACCTGATGTAGAGGTAAAAGGCCTGTCAACACTGGATATCAGTGACTACACATGTACGCCGACTCTACGATGCACCTCGATAGCCGCTGAACTTCCCGTTCTGAAAACTCTGGGAATATCACCCATCACGACGTACAAGCTCGGCATGTTATCAGACTCATTTACGCTCAATGGGTGCACCTATGTATAATATCCTTTTTATTGGAAAAGGTTTGATTACTACGTCTTTGGCCGAACATCTCAGCAAAACCGAGTGGAAAATTGACTACTTCTCTCGGACAATGACAAGATTGAACTTAATTGATTTCTCAGAATATGACTATGTAGTTTCTTGCCTTCCCAGCGCAGAAATTGCCACAAAAGTCTGGAACAATATCTTATCAGCTGCTCTGACCAACCAGGCCTTCCAGACAATATTCATTGAACTTTCAACACTCACCTGCAGCGCCATCGCGCAAATAGGCAACTCCTTTAATGATGAGCAGTTGACTTTTATTGAAGCTCCTTTTACAGGCAGCAAAACGGGAGCATTGAAAGGTAGCCTGATCTATTTCGTGCACTCGGAAAGCGCAGACACTCAACATGACCCATTCCTCAAAGCTACTTCTTCGAAAATTTACACGTTCGACTTTATCAGCACAGCAACACAATTCAAATTATTCTATAACCTTTGGGGACTGACTACGCTTGGACTTCTTGGCCAAATGCTACACCTGATGGAGACACTGCCCCAAAGCGAATTGGCCGTAAAAATAATAACCTCACATGATGACTTCTGGATGAATTCAATCGTCCGACAAAAGCTCAACCAAAGCCTGGCACGAAACCATCAGGACATTCATTGCAAGTTAAAGTATGCAAAAAAAGATATAGAGTACGCCCTAGATGAATTTAGCGGTTATAGGTTGGATTTATCTCGATGCCTACTTTCTATTTTAGAGGCGGATCAAAGTAGGTGTTATGACGATCTAGACTTCACCGCAATGAGTGAGTTTTTCCAGTGACGGAATTACGCCCGATCACTCGCCAAGCGGAAAACACACTAGCACTAGCCAAGTATCCTGAAGCACAACCTCACTGGGTAGCGGATATGGCTTTTGCAACGCCAGACGCCATAATTTCCGCTGTCAGAAAAAGGATTGAAGAGGGACACTTCTCTTATCCTAACATCCCGTATTCCGTTTACGAGTCTATCCAGCACTGGTGCAAAAATCAGTATGATTGGAGCATACAGAAAGAATGGATAGTTATAGTTCCGAATACGATATCGGGTGTCAGGACAGCTATCAAAAGCACGTGTCCTCAGGGAACTGTCATGCTACAGTCACCCAATTACAACAAACTGCTTAATTTAAGCAAGGGTTTTCATTTAACACCTTACACAATTGAGTTGACCGATAACGGCAGGCCTTTTACCCTTAGCGATCTACGTCATATAAAACAGACCAATCCGTCTGCAATTGTTCTATGCAACCCTACTAACCCGACTGGCATTGTTTCAATTCAAGAGGAGCTTGAAAGCCTAGCGTTGAGCATTAAAAACCTTGACACAATCGTCATCTCCGATGAAGCTCACGCAGATATAATTCTGGGGCAGCGCCGCCATCTACCAGCGGGCTCGATAAAAGGATTGGAGAATAAATCCATTACCCTTTTATCCCCAAGCAAAACCTTTAACTTAGCCGGTATATCCATCGCCTACGCTGTTATCCCATGCCCAAAAATTCGCGATAAGTTTAAAGAAACCCAGACATTTTATGCCTCGGGCATAAACGCATTGGGGCTTGTGGCGCTTGAAAGTGCTTACTTCAATTGTTCAGATTGGCTCCAAGCACTTCTGCAACAGCTCAAGAGCAACCAAAAAGTCCTCCACACTACATTACGCCATACGTCCCTTAAGTATAAGCCTTCAGAAGCGACCTACCTCGCCTGGATTGATACCCGCGAGACCGACGGCGATGTTTTCGACAAGCTTCTGCAAGCAGGAATTGCAGTATCCAACGGTGAAGAGTTCGGTTCTCCCGGTTGGATCAGGTTTAATTTTGCATGCCCGCAAGATCAGCTGACAACTGCGACATGCACCTTTTTAGATTTATTCAGGAATATCAAATGAAAATTCTCATTACTGGTGGCGCCGGCTACATTGGTAGCACTATCTGCTTGGCACTCGCCGATGCCGGGCATCAGCCGGTTATTCTTGATGAGCAAGCCCTCCCTGCTAATGAAACCTATAATAAATTCTCATACTATCAAGGGGACATTGCTGACAAACATCTTTTGACACAAATCATCGGCGCCCACCCTGACCTATCCTTGGTCATTCATTGCGCTGCCAAAATTGACGTAGCAGAGTCGATTTCACACCCAAGTATTTATTATGAAAACAATTTTTCAAAGTCGATAAGCATGGTTAGCCACCTGCTTGACCTTGGCGTAAAAAAGTTAATTCTAAGCGGAACGGCAGCGCTTTATAGTGCAGACAATGCGCATAGTTTCGATGAGCATGCCCCCCCTACCCCGATGAGCCCATATGCCAGATCCAAGTACTTTCTTGAACTGGCGCTCAAAGATATCTCTAACACCAAGGACTTTCAGTTTCTCATCTTCCGATATTTCAACCCCATTGGCAGTGATCACACATTCAGAACGGGCTTCAGAGGCAGCAACAAAAGCAGCCTATTAAATTCTCTGATCCAATGCGCCACATTGAGGCAGCCGTTTCAAATCAACGGAACTGATTGGAATACCCGAGATGGCTCTACTGTTCGGGACTTTGTGGACGTCGCAGACCTCGCAGCCGCCCACGTGCTGGCCGCACTCGCCTTTGACAACAATAGCTTAGCGGTGCCATTGAATCAGTTTGAGATGCCGGTCATCAATCTGGGCTCCCAGCGGGGCGTTACGGTTCAGGAGTTTGTGTCAGCGTTCATGAGCGCCACTAAATCTGATTTGGTCGTAAACAGGGCTGAGCGCCGTCCGGGTGATATTGTTGGTGGCTATGCCTCCAGTAGGTTGGCCCGTGAACTATTGGGATGGGCACCTTCAACTTCACTTCAGACATCTATTCTTAATTCGATCCGTTGGGCGTCCACCTTATGAAAACAGGTGGGACGCCACTTCTGCAGAGCGCATCAATGCATCGCCGTCTATCGTGGTGATAATCAGGAAATCCGCAATGACCTTCAATCACCCAAAACTATTTGGACCGACCGATCAATCCGGATTTCGTCGTACGTCACTCGTACACCATACGCCAATATTTCAACGCCGGCCGCTTTGGCTTCGAGCAACGCGGCAGCATAGATTGCGTCGATTTCCTTGGCCGGCCGCACCGCATCAACCCCCGATAGACACACGCAGTACAACTGCACCGCCCGCACACCTTCACGCGCCAAGTGCGCCAGCTCACGCAAATGCTTGGCACCGCGCTGGGTCACGGCATCAGGAAAGGCCGCCACGGAAGAATCGTCAAACCCCAGCGTCACGCTTTTCACCTCCACATAAGCTGCGCCCTGGGGATATTCCAGGCGAAAGTCGATACGGCTTTTCTCCTGCCCGTAAGGCACCTCGCGCTTCAGCGCGGTAAAGCCGTTGAGCTCAGTGATTACCCCAGCACGCAACGCTTCTTCGACCAGCTGATTGGCGCGCGCCGTGTTGATGCATGCCAATCGGCCCTGAGGCGTTTCGGCGATTTCCCAGGTGCCTGGCAGCTTGCGCTTGGGGTCATCGGAACGGCTGAACCAGACCTGCCCACCCTCTAGCATGCAATTGAGCATCGAGCCGGTGTTCGGACAGTGAATAGTCAGCAACTCGCCGGCATCCGTTTCGATATCGGTGAGAAAACGCTTGTAACGGCGAATCAGCCGCCCTTGTTCCAGAGGAGGATGAAAGCGCATCAGCCTTGCCAACTCTGCAAGCCGCGAGCAATGCGCTCCACAGCCTCTTCTAGCCGTTCAAGGTTTTGCGTGTAGGCAAAACGCACATGGTGACCGGCTTGATGCCGGCCGAAATCCAGCCCCGGTGTAAAAGCGACATGTTCGGTTTCGAGGAAGTGGCGACAGAACGCGAAGGCATCACCGCCGAACGCGCTGATATCGGCATACAAATAGAAAGCGCCCTCAGGTTCTACGGCAATACCGAAGCCCAAGTCACGCAATGCCGGCAGCAGAAAGTCCCGACGGCGACCGAATTCAGCGCGGCGCGCCTCCAGAATCTCCAGGGTTTGTGGGGTAAAGCAGGCCAGCGCCGCGTGCTGGGCCATACTTGGTGCGCTGATATAGAGGTTTTGCGCCAGCTTCTCCAGTTCCCCGACAGCGGCGGGAGGCGCTACCAGCCATCCCAGGCGCCAGCCGGTCATACCGAAGTACTTCGAAAAACTATTGAGCACAAAGGCATCATCGTCGACTTCCAGTACGCTGGCAGCCTCAGTGCCGTAGGTGAGGCCGTGATAGATCTCGTCTACGACCAAGTGGCCCTTGCGCGCCTTGATTGCCCTCGACAACCCGGCCAATTCGTCACGCGTAAGAATCGTACCGGTCGGGTTGGCAGGCGAAGCCACCAGCGCGCCGACGCTGTCGTGATCCCAATACCGCTCAACCAGATCGGCATTCAATTGGTAACGCACCTCCGGACCTACCGGCACCAGCTGCGCAGCCCCCTCCACCAACCGCAGGAAATGCCGGTTACAGGGGTAGCCGGGGTCCGCCAGCAGCCAGTGCTTGCCGGGGTCCACCAACAGACTGCTCGCCAATAACAAGGCGCCGGAGCCACCGGGCGTAATCAGAATGCGCTCAGGATCGACATCCAGCCCGTAGCGCTGCTGATAGAACCCGCTGATGGCCTCACGCAGCTCAGGCAACCCACGAGCCGCGGTATAGCGGGTCTTGCCGTTGGCCAAGGCCGTCTGCCCCGCCTGAATGATCGGCTCGGCCGTGGTGAAGTCCGGCTCACCGATTTCCAGATGGATCACATCATGACCCGCCGCCTGCAGCTCATTGGCGCGCGCCAGCAACGCCATGACATGAAAAGGTTCGATGGCGCGACTGCGCGCACTATAGGGCTGAGCCATTAGCCTTCCTTAACCGAGAGGACAAAATCCGGATTCTACCGAACCCACGCCGTAAAACATGTTCTATTGCCTGCTCGGCCACTTGAACGGTGCGGGCACACACGCGCAAAACGACTAAAATCAGTATTCGAGACGATTCATACCCAGCCACGACGGGCCGCTGCTATTTACGCCCCCGTGCGATGGGCCTCGACAACCGGGAGTGGCGCACCCCGAATCTATCTGGTAAGTTCGCCCGCTTGCAGCCGCAGGGCCGGCAGGTGTCGGTGACGTTGCAATCCTGCGCAATGGATTAGAAGAGTGAGAGGCGGTCTATTCATGTCCACCCAAGCAAAGCAACAACAATCCTCAGCCCTCAGCGGCTTCACACCTTATGTCGAGACAAAAGGTGAGGAGTACATGGGTGAGCCCATGCGCAAACACTTCTCCAATATCCTGAAGAAGTGGAAGCAGGACTTGATGCAGGAAGTCGACCGTACGGTTGACCACATGAAGGACGAAGCCGCCAACTTCCCGGACCCGGCCGACCGTGCCAGCCAGGAAGAGGAATTCGCCCTCGAGTTGCGCGCCCGTGATCGCGAACGCAAGCTCATCAAGAAAATCGACAAGACCCTGCAACTGATCGAAGACGAGGAATACGGCTGGTGCGAATCCTGCGGCGTCGAGATCGGTATTCGCCGCCTGGAAGCTCGTCCTACCGCAGACCTCTGCGTAGACTGCAAGACCTTGGCTGAAATCAAGGAAAAACAGGTCGGCAAATAATTCCTGCCGAACTGAACGAATGGGGCGTGCGAACGCCCCATTTTGGTTTCTGGGATTTACCGAATTCCAGTAGTATCCGGCCCATGACAGCCTCTACCTATATCGGGCGTTTCGCCCCCACGCCCAGCGGCCACCTGCATTTTGGCTCGCTGGTTGCAGCCCTCGCCTCCTACCTCGATGCTCGCGCCAACCATGGCCGCTGGCTGATGCGCATGGAAGATCTCGACCCTCCGCGTGAAGAACCCGGCGCCCAGGCGGCTATTCTGCATGCCCTGGAAAGCTACGGCTTTGAATGGGATGGCGAACTGGTCCGACAAAGCGAGCGGCATGATGCCTACGCCAAAGTGCTGAATGACCTGTTCAGCCACGGTTTGGCGTACGCCTGCACCTGCTCACGCAAACAGCTGGAAACCTACAACGGGATTTACCCGGGCCTGTGCCGCAATGCCGGTCACGATCAGCAGGACGCCGCCATCCGTTTGCGTGTTCCAGAGTTGGCGTACCACTTTACCGATCGTGTACAGGGCGAATTCCGACAACACCTCGGCCGCGACGTGGGCGACTTCATTATCCGGCGTCGAGACGGCCTCTATGCCTACCAATTGGCCGTAGTGCTCGACGATGCCTGGCAAGGGGTGACCGATATCGTGCGCGGGGCCGACCTGCTCGACTCCACACCGCGCCAACTGTATCTGCAAGAGTTGTTAGGGCTGCGCCAGCCGCGCTATCTGCACGTGCCGCTGATCATCCAGCCGGACGGTAACAAACTGGGCAAATCCTACCGTTCTCCACCGCTGGCACCCGACCAGGCCACGCCGTTGCTATTGAGAGCATTGCGTGCCCTTGGCCAGCAACCGGGCGACGAACTGCTCCACGCCAGCCCACGGGAGCTGCTCGATTGGGGCATTGCGCACTGGGATGCCGCAAAGATCCCGCGCACACTCACGTTGGCGGAAGCGCAATTAAGCTGAAGGCGCTTGCAGCTTGCCAGCCATCCGTTACCATCGCCGCACGTTTTCACACAGAGGCCAACATGTACATCTATCGATTGGTCCTGCTGCTGGTCGTCGGGATCTACCTGTTTTCCCCCGCCATCATGGATTGGTGGATCGACGCCACGGGCGCCTGGTACCGCCCTTATCTGCTGTGGCTGATCCTGATCGTCGTGACTTTCATCCTGCAGAGCCAAAAAGATGCCGATGAGCTTTAGCCTCACCCAGATGCTGCTGATCAGCGCCGCCTACCTGGCCGCGTTGTTCGGCGTCGCCTGGATCAGTGAGCGCGGAATGATTCCGCGGGCGATCATTCGCCATCCGCTGACCTACACCTTGTCCCTGGGCGTCTACGCCAGTGCCTGGGCGTTCTACGGCACCGTGGGCCTGGCCTATCAGTACGGTTATGGCTTCCTTTCCAGCTACCTCGGGGTCTCCGGCGCATTCCTGCTGGCGCCCGTGTTGCTGTATCCGATCCTGAAAATCACCCGCACCTATCAGTTGTCGTCCCTGGCAGACCTGTTTGCCTTTCGCTTTCGCAGCACCTGGGCCGGCGCGCTGACCACCGTATTCATGTTGATTGGCGTCCTGCCCTTGCTGGCCCTGCAGATCCAGGCGGTGGCCGACTCCATCAGCATCCTGACCCGCGAGCCGGTGCAGCATCGCGTTGCCCTGGCCTTCTGTGCGCTGATCACCCTGTTCACGATTTTCTTCGGCTCGCGCCATATTGCCGCCCGCGAAAAACACGAAGGCCTGGTATTCGCGATAGCCTTCGAGTCGGTCATCAAGCTGATCGCCATCGGTGGCGTCGGCCTCTACGCGCTGTATGGCGTGTTCGACGGCCCGCAACAGTTGGAGCTGTGGCTGCTGCAAAACCAGACCGCCCTCGCCGCCCTGCACACGCCCTTGCAGGAGGGCCCGTGGCGCACGCTGCTGCTGGTGTTCTTCGCCTCGGCGATCGTGATGCCGCACATGTACCACATGACCTTCACCGAGAACCTCAACCCGCGCTCACTGGTCAGCGCCAGTTGGGGCTTGCCGCTGTTCCTGTTGCTGATGAGCCTGGCGGTGCCGCTGATTCTGTGGGCCGGCCTGAAGCTGGGGGCCACCACCAACCCGGAATACTTCACCCTCGGCGTCGGTATCGCCGCGAATAACCCGGCCCTGGCGCTACTCGCCTACGTGGGCGGTTTATCGGCGGCCAGCGGCTTGATCATCGTGACCACCCTGGCCCTGTCGGGGATGGCGCTCAACCATCTGGTACTGCCGCTCTACCAGCCGCCCGCCGAAGGCAATATCTACCGCTGGCTGAAATGGACGCGCCGCGCACTGATCGTCGCCATCATCATGGCCGGCTATGGTTTCTACCTGCTGCTGGGCGCCGGGCAAGACCTGGCCAACCTCGGGATCGTCGCGTTCGTCGCCACCTTGCAGTTCCTGCCGGGCGTGTTGTCGGTACTGTACTGGCCCACCGCCAACCGCCGTGGTTTTGTCGCCGGGCTGCTGGCCGGCATCCTGGTGTGGATCGTCACCATGTTGTTGCCGTTGGTCGGCAACCTCCAGGGTTTCTACATCCCGTTGCTGAATATGATTTACGTGCTGGATGACACCAGCTGGCACATGGCGGCGATCGCGTCCCTGGCCGCCAACGTGCTGATGTTCACCCTGATCTCGCTGTTCACCAACGCCAGCCCCGAAGAAACCAGCGCCGCTGAAGCCTGCGCGGTGGATAACGTACGTCGCCCACAACGCCGCGAGCTACACGCCGCCTCACCCCAGGAGTTCGCCACGCAACTGGCCAAGCCACTGGGTGCCAAGGCGGCCCAGAAAGAAGTCGAACAGGCATTGCGCGATCTCTACCTGCCGTTCGACGAGCGCCGCCCCTATGCGCTGCGCCGCCTGCGTGATCGTATCGAAGCCAACCTTTCCGGCCTCATGGGGCCGAGCGTGTCCCAGGACATGGTCGAAACGTTCTTGCCCTACAAGGCCGGCGGTGAAAACTACGTCACCGAAGACATCCACTTCATTGAGAGCCGGCTGGAGGACTACCACTCACGCCTTACCGGCCTCGCCGCCGAACTCGATGCGCTACGCCGCTACCACCGCCAGACGCTGCAAGAGCTGCCGATGGGCGTGTGCTCCCTGGCCAAGGATCAAGAGATCCTGATGTGGAACAAAGCCATGGAAGAACTCACCGGCATCGCCGCCCAGCGGGTAGTAGGTTCACGCTTGAATACCCTGGGCGAGCCGTGGAAAGAACTGCTGCAAGGCTTCATCAACCTGCCCGACGAACACTTGCACAAGCAGCATCTGGCCCTCGACGGCCAGACCCGCTGGCTCAACCTGCACAAGGCGGCGATTGACGAACCCCTCGCCCCCGGCAACAGCGGCCTGGTGCTACTGGTGGAAGACCTGACCGAAACCCAGATGCTCGAAGACAAACTGGTGCACTCTGAGCGCCTGGCCAGCATCGGCCGACTGGCGGCGGGCGTCGCCCACGAAATCGGCAACCCGATCACCGGTATCGCCTGCCTGGCGCAGAACCTGCGCGAAGAACGCGAAGAAGACGGCGAGATCACCGAGATCAGCGGGCAAATCCTTGAGCAGACCAAACGTGTTTCGCGCATCGTGCAATCGCTGATGAGTTTCGCCCACTCAGGGGCGCATCAGAACCAGGATGAAGCCGTGTGCCTGGCCGAAGTGGCGCAAGATGCCATTGGGCTGCTGGCCTTGAACCGGCGCAATTTCGAAGTACAGTTTTTCAATCTGTGCGACCCGGATCACTGGGTCGACGGCGACTCCCAACGTTTGGCGCAGGTGTTGATCAATCTGCTGTCCAACGCCCGTGACGCATCACCGGCCGGCAGCGCGGTACGTGTCAAGAGCGAGGCTTTCGAGCACACGATCGACCTGATCGTGGAAGACGAAGGCAGCGGCATTCCACAGAACATCATGGACCGATTGTTCGAACCTTTCTTCACCACCAAGGATCCAGGTGAAGGTACCGGTCTGGGCCTTGCACTGGTCTATTCCATCGTTGAAGAGCATTATGGACAAATCACCATCGACAGCCCGGCTGACACCGAAAGCCAACGCGGCACCCGTATCCGGGTGACCTTGCCGCGTCATGTCGAAGCGACGTCCGCTGTGAACTGAGACCGTCGAGAGAATTGAATCAATGCCGCACATTTTGATCGTCGAAGACGAAACCATTATCCGCTCTGCCTTGCGTCGCCTGCTTGAACGTAATCAGTATCAGGTCAGCGAAGCCGGCTCGGTGCAGGAAGCCCAAGAGCGATTCAGCATTCCCACGTTCGACCTGATTGTCAGTGACCTGCGCCTGCCGGGCGCACCGGGCACCGAGCTGATCAAGCTGGGCCAGGGCACCCCGGTGCTGATCATGACCAGCTATGCCAGCCTGCGCTCGGCGGTGGACTCCATGAAGATGGGCGCGGTGGACTACATCGCCAAGCCCTTCGACCACGACGAGATGCTCCAGGCCGTGGCCCGCATCCTGCGCGACCGGCAGTCGGCCGGCAGTGCACAGGCCGAACCGCGCCCCGCTGGCAAGGCCGCCAACGGCGCGGACAAGCCTGGGGTCGACAACAGCAATGGCGAGATCGGCATCATCGGCTCGTGCCCACCGATGCAGGACCTTTACAGCAAGATCCGCAAGGTCGCGCCGACCGACTCCAATGTATTGATCCAGGGCGAATCGGGCACCGGTAAAGAACTGGTGGCCCGTGCGCTGCACAACCTGTCCAAGCGCGCCAAGGCACCGATGATTTCGGTGAACTGCGCGGCGATCCCCGAGTCGCTGATCGAGTCCGAACTGTTCGGCCATGAGAAAGGCGCGTTCACTGGCGCCAGCGCCGGGCGTGCGGGCCTGGTGGAAGCGGCGGACGGCGGCACCTTGTTCCTCGACGAAATCGGCGAACTGCCCCTGGAAGCCCAGGCGCGATTGCTGCGGGTACTGCAGGAAGGCGAGATTCGTCGCGTCGGCTCGGTGCAGTCACAGAAGGTCGACGTGCGATTGATCGCCGCGACCCACCGTGACCTCAAGAGCCTGGCCAAGATCGGCCAGTTCCGGGAAGACTTGTATTACCGCCTGCACGTCATCGCCCTCAAGCTGCCGGCGCTGCGCGAGCGTGGTGCCGACGTCAACGAAATCGCCAACGCGTTCCTGCTGCGTCAAAGTGCGCGCATCAACCGCACCGACCTGAAATTCGCCGCGGACGCCGAGCAGGCGATTCGGCATTACTCGTGGCCGGGTAACGTGCGAGAGCTGGAAAACGCTGTCGAGCGTGCGGTGATCCTGTCGGAAAGCCCGGAAATTTCCGCTGAACTGCTGGGCATCGATATCGAACTCAGCGATCTGGAAGATGATGACTTCCTCGACCTGGCTCCACAGGCGGGCGGCGGTAGCAATACCAGCCATGAACCGACGGAAGATTTGTCACTGGAAGACTACTTCCAGCATTTCGTCCTGGAGCATCAGGACCACATGACCGAGACCGAACTGGCCCGCAAGCTTGGCGTGAGCCGCAAGTGCTTGTGGGAACGGCGCCAACGCCTGGGTATTCCACGGCGCAAGACCGGGGTAGCCAGCGAAAGCTGAGTGCGCGCGCCTGCGGGTAACACCCTCAGATGTGAAAAAACTGTTACCGCAGAATTTTTACGTAACAAAAGCCGGGGCTTACGGTAACGAAGCCCCGGCTTTTTTTCGTCCGAAAAAACCTCGAAAACCCACCAACCCCCCGTTTTTGCTGGGCGGTGCAAAAGTTGGCACGCACCCTGCTATATGCTTAGTACAAAAACAATAACAAGCTTTGTACAAGACAATAAAAATAAGACGAATCGACTCACGCATAACAAAAACAACACGGCGGAGGCGCAGCTAACTGATTCTTTTGGAGAGGCGTTGCATTTGGGGCTTGCCCCGCAACCAGGCCGAGAACAACAAAAAACTGCCCTAAGGCAGAGCCTGAACTGGTTGGATCGTAGATCAGCAACACAGCGACCAAAGCAATCCGTTTGCTCTTGACTCCCGATTGGGAGTGTCATGAAGGTAAAGCTTCCTGACGAGGGCGATCAACAAAAACAAGAAGCCCGCAATCAATAATAAAAATAGAGCACGCAACTACTTCTGGGGGAGCTTCGGCTCCCCTTGTAGTTTCCGGCGTTTCGCTTGAGCGCTTTGACGATTTAAGGCTTATGGCGCAAGGCCGCAGCTTGTTCCTACACCATCCCCCGACTAAATGCTAGAATCCCCGCCCATCATGCGGTCATTCTTCGTTATGGCCGAACATTCCTTCAAACAGTGCATCCCATGCTGAAGAAGTTGTTCCAGTCATTCCGTTCTCCCTTGCGTCGTACGCAACACAAACGCAGCACGCCTGAAGTGCTCAACAGCAGCCAGCATTCGCTGCAACGCGCTCAATTCAGCCGTTATGCGGTGAATATCGTCGAACGGCTGCAGAACGCCGGCTACCAGGCTTATCTGGTGGGTGGGTGCGTACGCGACATGCTGCTCAATATCACGCCCAAGGACTTCGACGTCGCCACCAGCGCCACGCCTGAGCAAGTGCGCGCCGAGTTTCGCAATGCGCGAATCATCGGCCGACGCTTCAAGCTGGTGCACATCCACTTTGGTCGCGAGATCATCGAGGTCGCGACGTTCCGTGCCAACCACCCGCAAAACGACGAGGAGGAAGACACCAACCAGTCTTCTCGCAACGAGAGCGGGCGCATTCTGCGGGACAACGTCTATGGCACCCTGGAAGAAGACGCGCAACGCCGCGACTTCACCATCAACGCCCTGTATTACGACCCGGTCAGCGAGCGCATTCTCGATTACGCCAATGGCGTCCATGACATTCGCAATAACCTGATTCGCCTGATTGGCGATCCGGTCCAGCGCTACCAGGAAGACCCGGTCCGTATGCTGCGCGCGGTGCGCTTTGCCGCCAAGCTGAACTTCGGTATCGAGAAGCACACGGCCGCGCCGATTCGTGAACTGGCGCCAATGTTGCGCGAAATTCCTTCCGCGCGCCTGTTCGAAGAAGTGCTCAAGCTGTTCCTCTCGGGCTACGCCGCCGACACGTTCGAAATGCTGGTCGACCTGCAGTTGTTCGACCCACTGTTCCCGGCCAGCGCCGAGGCCCTGGAATACAACCCGACCTACACCCACACGTTGATCAGCGAAGCGCTGATCAACACCGACCTGCGCATCAAGCAGAACAAGCCGGTAACCCCGGCGTTCCTGTTTGCCGCCCTGTTGTGGCCTGCCCTGCCCAAGCGTGTACTGCGCCTGCAAGAGCGCGGCATGCCGCCGATTCCTGCCATGCAGGAAGCCGCTCACGAGCTGATCGCCGAGCAGTGCCAGCGCATCGCCATCCCGAAACGCTTCACCATGCCGATCCGCGAGATCTGGGACATGCAGGAACGCCTGCCACGCCGCAGCGGCAAACGCGCCGACCTGCTGCTGGACAACCCGCGTTTCCGCGCCGGCTACGACTTCCTGTTGCTGCGCGAAAGCGCTGGGGAACAGACCGACGGTCTGGGCGAATGGTGGACTGACTATCAGGACGCCAATGACAGCCAGCGCCGCGACATGATTCGCGACCTCGGCAGCAAAGGTGACACAGAAGGCCCGAAAAAACGTCGCCGCAGCGGTGCCAAACGCAAGCGCAGCGGCGCCGATGCCGCAGGCGAATAACCGTGGAACGCATCTACATCGGCATGGGCAGCAACCTCGCTGCCCCGCAGCAGCAATTGCGCAACGCCTTGCAGGCGTTGGCGCTATTGCCCGGTACCACCCTCG
Source organism: Pseudomonas sp. Q1 (assembly GCF_009935975.1). Classification (NCBI taxonomy): domain Bacteria; kingdom Pseudomonadati; phylum Pseudomonadota; class Gammaproteobacteria; order Pseudomonadales; family Pseudomonadaceae; genus Pseudomonas; species Pseudomonas sp. Q1. The sequence goes on from NZ_QODI01000004.1 coordinate 35,707, forward strand.
CAGGGGTATCGGCGTTCTATCAAAGTGACTCCCTGCTCCCAGGCCAGCCGCGCTTTACCAATGCTGTTGCGGCGCTGGACAGCAGCCTGGCGCCACTGGAGCTGCTGGATGCGCTGCAAGCCATCGAGCATAACCAGGGCCGCGAACGCCTGGAACGCTGGGGGCCGCGCACGCTGGACCTGGACATCGTGCTGTTTGGCGATCGCCTGATCGACGAGCCCCGCCTGAAAGTACCGCACTACCAGATGCATGTTCGACCGTTCGTGCTGTACCCATTGGCCGAATTGGCCCCTGCCGATCTGCAACTGCCGGATGGCCAGCGACTCAGCGCATTGCTTGAAGCTTGCCCGTTTGTCGGCCTGGAACGCTTGCCTGATTGAATCCAGGAGCAGGCCCACCTTGCTCGCGAAATACGTCAAAACACCGCGTTTATCCAGGCACGGCGTATTATCGTTAACGACCTTCGCGAGCAAGCTCGCTCCTACAATCGCATCAGTAACACAGGTAACACCCCGCTCGTAACAATGCGGTAACACATCCAATTGACTTCCCGTGTCCTCCTCACGACTATAGGCGTCCCGCCGCCGCCAACCCGGCGCTGAAGGGCGCAATCCAGGCCATATAAGCACTGCTTTCAAGACAGTGCGCCTGTATAAACGAAGACTCACGCGCGTTACTCGCTGTTTCCAAGCGCCTGAACGAGGACCCTTTTCATGCCAAGCATTACCCTGACCACCTTGCAGAGCCTCAAGCTCAAGGGTGAAAAAATCACCATGCTGACCTGCTACGACGCCACCTTCGCCCACGTCAGTTGCCAGGCCGGGGTCGAGGTGCTCCTGGTGGGCGACTCCCTGGGCATGGTTCTTCAAGGGAATGACAGCACCCTGCCGGTGACCACCGAGGAACTGGCCTACCACACCGCCAGCGTCAAGCGCGGTAACGACGGCGCGTTCATCATCGCCGACCTGCCATTCATGGCTTACGCCACCCCCGAGCAGACATTCCAGAACGCCGGCAAACTCATGCAAGCTGGCGCGCACATGGTCAAGATCGAGGGCGCCGTATGGCTCGCCGACTCGATTCGCCTGCTGGCTGAGCGCGGAGTTCCGGTGTGTGTGCACATGGGGCTGACGCCGCAGTCGGTGAACATCCTCGGCGGCTACAAGGTTCAAGGCCGCAATGAAGCCCAGGCACGCCAGATGCGCGCCGATGCCATTGCCCTGGAACAGGCCGGCGCCGCGATGATCGTGCTGGAGTGCGTACCGAGCGAACTGGCCGCTGAAATCACCCAAGCCGTCAAAGTGCCGGTGATCGGCATTGGTGCCGGGTCCGCAACCGATGGTCAGGTACTGGTGGTGCACGACATGCTTGGCCTGTCCATAAGCGGCCATGTGCCCAAGTTCGTAAAGAACTTCATGGACGGCCAGGACAGCATCCAGGCAGCACTGAGCGCCTACGTTCGTGAAGTCAAAGCAGTAACCTTCCCAGGCGCCGAACACGGGTTCTCTGCATGAACACTGTCAAGACCGTACGTGAACTGCGGGCCGCCGTGACCCACGCGCGCAGCGCCGGCAAGCGCATCGGCTTCGTGCCGACCATGGGGAACCTGCACAGCGGCCATGCCACCCTGGTCACCAAGGCGGCTCAGCAGTCGGACTTCGTGGTCGCGAGTATCTTCGTCAACCCGCTGCAATTCGGCGCCGGCGAAGATTTGGACAAATACCCTCGCACCCTCGCCGCCGACCAGGAAAAGCTGCTGCAAGCCGGCTGCAACCTGCTGTTTGCACCGACCGTCGAAGAAATGTACCCAGGCGGCATGACGGGCCAGACCCGCGTCAGCGTCCCGCAGCTGTCCGAAGGCCTGTGCGGGGCCAGCCGCCCCGGGCACTTCGAAGGCGTGGCGACGGTGGTCAGCAAGCTGTTCAACATGGTCCAACCGGACATGGCCGTATTTGGCCAGAAGGATTACCAGCAGTTGGCGGTGATCCGTGCCATGGTCCATGACCTGAACATGCCGATCCAGATCATCGGCGAGCCCACCGTGCGTGCCGAAGACGGCCTCGCGCTGTCTTCGCGCAACGGCTACCTCACCGAGGAGCAGCGTGCCATTGCCCCGGTGCTCTATCGCAGCCTCAGCCAGATTGCCGCGTCGATCAAGGCAGGTGACAAAGACTTCGCCACGTTGCGTGCCGAACAGGTGCAGCAGATCGAAGCTGCCGGCCTGCGCGTCGACTACCTTGAAGTGCGCCAGGGCGTGCATCTGCGTCCAGCCACGGCCGAGGACCGCGATGTGGTGATTCTGGTAGCCGCCTATCTGGGCGCCACTCGCCTCATCGACAACCTGCATCTGACCCTCAACTGAACACCTTCATTTGCCCTCCTCGCTGGGCCGGTATAAAAAAGTACCGGCTACAGCGCAGACAAAGCCAAGACATATCGACACGCTAGGTTTAATGTAATCGCCCTGCGCTCTTGGTTAGCGCTGTCCGGCATCGGCCGCTTGATCAAAGACAGGACGTTCCGGACTTTGAAGTGTCCTAAAGGCAGTCCCCGTAATAAAAAGGAAACCCGCAGCGATGGCGTACTACCGCACTCCTCATGACGTTACCGCTCTGCCCGCCTGGCAAGCGCTCAATCAACATCGCCAAGCCATGCAGGATTTCAGCATGCGCGAGGCATTCAATGCCGATCCCCAGCGCTTTTCCCAATTCACCTTGAGCAGCTGCGGGCTTTTCCTCGATTACTCGAAAAACCTCATCACCCGCGAAACCCGTGACCTGCTGGTGGGCCTGGCCAACGAAGTCGGCCTCAAGGACGCGATCAACTCGCTGTTCGCCGGTGAGCCGGTCAACTCGTCCGAAGGCCGACCTGCCCTGCACACCGCCCTGCGCCGCCCAGTGGGCGACAAATTGTCGGTCAACGGCGTGAACATCATGCCGGACGTGCACAAGGTGCTGAACCAGATCACGGACCTGGTCGGCCGCATCCACGACGGCCTGTGGCGGGGTTACACCGAGAAGCCGATCACCGACGTGGTGAACATCGGCATCGGTGGCTCGTTCCTCGGCCCGGAGCTGGTCTCCGAAGCGCTGTTGTCCTACGCCCATAAAGGTGTGCGCTGCCATTACCTGGCGAACATCGACGGCAGCGAGTTCCACGAACTGACCATGAAACTGCGCGCCGAGACCACGCTGTTCATCGTCTCGTCGAAATCCTTCAACACCCTCGAAACCCTGAAAAACGCCCAGGCCGCCCGCGCCTGGTACCTGGCCCAGGGTGGCTCGGAAGCGGAGCTGTACCGCCACTTCATCGCCGTGTCGAGCAACAACGCAGCGGCGGTAGCTTTCGGTATCCGCGAAGAAAACATCTTCCCGATGTGGGACTGGGTCGGCGGCCGTTACTCGCTGTGGTCGGCCATCGGCTTGCCAATCGCCCTGGCCATCGGCATGTCCAACTTCAAGGAACTGCTGTCCGGTGCCTACACCATGGACCAGCACTTCCAGAACGCGCCATTCGAAGCCAACATGCCGGTACTGCTGGGCTTGCTGGGCGTGTGGTACGGCAACTTCTGGGGTGCGCAGAGCCATGCGATCCTGCCGTACGACCACTATCTGCGTAACATCACCAAGCACTTGCAACAGCTGGACATGGAATCCAACGGCAAGAGCGTGCGCCAGGACGGTACACCGGTGTCCACCGATACCGGCCCGGTGATCTGGGGTGGCGTAGGCTGCAACGGTCAACACGCTTACCACCAGTTGCTGCACCAAGGGACCCAACTGATCCCGGCCGACTTCATCGTGCCGATCGTCAGCTTCAACCCGGTGTCCGACCACCATCAGTGGCTGTACGCCAACTGCCTGTCGCAGAGCCAGGCATTGATGCTGGGCAAAACCCGCAGCGAAGCCGAAGCCGAACTGCGCGACAAGGGCCTCCCGGAAGCCGAAGTACAGAAACTGGCGCCGCACAAGGTGATCCCGGGCAACCGTCCAAGCAACACCCTCGTGGTTGAACGCATCAGCCCGCGCCGCCTGGGCGCCCTGGTGGCGATGTATGAACACAAAGTGTTCGTGCAGAGCGTGATCTGGGGCATCAACGCCTTCGACCAATGGGGCGTGGAGCTGGGTAAAGAGCTGGGCAAAGGCGTCTACAACCGCCTGACCGGCACCGAAGAGACCTCCGCCGAGGACGCTTCGACCCAGGGCCTGATCAACTACTTCCGTGGTCGTCACCGCGGCTGATAGCGGTAGCACAGGGCCAACGTCCGCTTGGACGTTGGCCTTGAACCCTCCCCCCACAGGGTGCATCTTTATGACTTGTCGCAAAACAAGAATAAGGAGCGCTCATGTTCGATATCAGCCAGTATCCCCACGCCGATGCCGTCCGCCGGGCTGCGCAACTCAGTCAAGAGGACTACCAGCGCCTCTATCGTCAATCCATCGAGCAACCCGATGCCTTCTGGGCTGAACAAGCCAAGGGCTTTCTCGACTGGATCACCCCCTGGCATACCGTGCACAGCGCCGATATCCGCAGCGGCGCCGCCCAATGGTTCGCCGGCGGCCAACTGAACGTCAGTTACAACTGTATCGACCGTCACCTGGCACAACGTGCCGATCGACCGGCCATCATCTGGGAAGGCGATGATCCTGCCCATGCTTGCAGCATTACCTACCGCCAACTCCACCAGAAGGTCAGCCGCCTGGCCAACGTACTGAAAAGCCGTGGCGTGAAGAAAGGCGACCGGGTGTGCATCTACATGCCGATGATTCCCGAGGCCGCCTACGCCATGCTGGCCTGCACGCGAATCGGGGCCGTGCACTCGGTCGTGTTTGGCGGGTTCTCGCCGGATGCCCTGCGCGATCGCATTCTCGACGCCGACTGCCGCACCGTGATAACCGCCGATGAAGGCGTACGCGGCGGCAAGCCGATCGCACTGAAGAAGAATGTCGACAAAGCCCTGGCCAGTTGCCCGAACGTCAGCACGGTGCTGGTGGTACAACGCACGGGCGCTGCCGTGAACTGGAGCGAGGGCCGTGACCTTGCGTACCAGCAAGCCCTGGATACCGCCAACGAGCACTGCCCGCCCGAGCCGATGGATGCCGAAGACCCATTGTTCATCCTCTACACCTCCGGCAGCACCGGCAAACCCAAGGGCGTCCTGCACACCACCGGAGGCTACCTGCTGCAGGCGGCGATGACCTTCAAATACGTGCTCGATTACCGCGACGGCGAAGTGTTCTGGTGCACGGCCGACGTGGGTTGGGTCACCGGGCACAGTTACATCGTGTATGGTCCGCTGGCCAACGGCGCCACCTCGCTGATGTTCGAAGGCGTGCCGAGCTACCCCGACAGTTCGCGCTTCTGGCAGGTGATCGACAAACACCAGGTCAATATCTTCTATACCGCTCCCACCGCGCTGCGCGCCCTGATGCGTGAAGGCCACGGCCCGCTGGAGCACACCTCACGCGCCAGCCTGCGCCTGCTGGGCAGCGTCGGCGAGCCGATCAACCCGGAAGCCTGGGATTGGTATTTCAACGCGGTGGGCGAGCAGCGCTGCCCGATTGTAGATACCTGGTGGCAGACAGAAACCGGCGGCATCATGCTCAGCCCACTGGTCAGCGCTCAGCGCATCAAACCCGGCTGTGCGACCCGGCCAATGTTTGGCGTACAGCCCGTGCTGCTGGACGAGCACGGCAAGGAACTCAGCGGCGCCGGCAGCGGCATTCTCGCGATCAAAGCCAGCTGGCCGGGGCAGATCCGCAGCGTCTACGGCGACCCGCAGCGCATGATCGACACCTATTTCAAACCTTACCCCGGCTACTACTTCACCGGCGACGGCGCACGCCGCGATGAAGATGGCGACTATTGGATCACTGGGCGCATCGACGACGTGATCAATGTCTCCGGGCATCGTATCGGTACCGCCGAAGTGGAAAGCGCCCTGGTGCTGCATGACCAGGTGGCCGAGGCCGCAGTGGTGGGCTACCCCCATGATGTCAAAGGCCAGGGCATCTACGCGTTCGTTACGCCGATGAATGGCGTGGAACCCAGCGACGCCTTGAAGCAACACCTGCTGGACCTGGTAAGCCAGGAAATCGGCAGCTTTGCCAAGCCGGAACTGATCCAATGGGCGCCGGCCTTGCCGAAAACCCGCTCGGGCAAGATCATGCGACGCATATTGCGCAAGATCGCCTGCAACGAACTGGACAGCCTCGGTGATACCTCGACCCTGGCCGACCCCAGCGTCGTGGACGGCCTGATCGACAAACGCCTGAACCGATAGGAAACCCCGAGTCGCCATGGAATTTATCCGCAGCCGCATCGAATCCCAACTGATGAGCCTGACCGGCCTGTCACTGGGCCAGCTGGATCTGGAAAACCCCAAGGGCGATCCGGGCCTGTTCGGGCCGAACTCGGTGAGCTGGCAAGTGCATGGCGACTTCAGCAGCATGCTCATCGGCGGCATCAGTGCATTGATGCTGCAAGCCTTGCATCCCCTGGCGCTGGCCGGCGTGTGGGACCACTCGAATTTCCGCCAGGACATGCTCGGGCGCCTGCGCCGGACCTCGCAGTTTATTTCCGGCACCACCTTCGGCTCGCGTAAAGATGCCGAATGGCTGATCGAAAAAGTCCGCACCATTCACCTGCAAGTGGTCGGGCATGCCCCGGACGGGCGGCCCTATGCGGCCAGCGACCCGGAGCTGTTGACCTGGGTGCATGTGGCTGAGGTCAGCAACTTCCTGGCCGCGCACCTGCGTTATTGCAACCCGCATCTGTCGGGGCGTGATCAGGATCGTTACTACAGCGAAATCGCCTTGGTCGCCGAACGGCTGGGCGCCAGGCATGTGCCGCGTTCACGGCAGGACGTTTCAGATTATCTGGCACGCATACGTCCGCAGTTGCTGTGCGACGAACGCAGCCGTGAAGTGCTGCGCCTGCTGCTCAATGCTCCCGCCCCAAGCACCCTGGCCAAACCCTTCGGCAGCCTGATGATGCAAGCCGGGATCGACCTGCTACCGGACTGGGCCAGTACCCTGCTTGAACAACACCAGAGCCCGCTGCAGCGTCAGATGATCCGCGCGGGGGTCAAGCGCAGCGCGCCGCTGCTGCGTTGGGCAATGCGCAATGGTTCGGTGCAACGCGCCCATCGACGGATGGGGCTGATGTAGGCCGGCGCCTATAGCTGTTAAACTCCGCGCCCACCTTTACCCCCATTGACCCAGCACGCAAGGCGCGTTCCATGTATTCCCTGAATCAGGCGCTGCGCGCCGCCCTCGATCAACGCCAAGACCTGATCCATGAGCTGCACGCCCAAGGCACTGACTGCTACCGGTTGTTCCACGGCAGCCAGGAAGGCGCCGGCGGCCTGACCATCGACCGCTATGGCCCGCAATTGCTGGTGCAGAGTTTTCACCAGCCGTTGGAAACGGCCGAGTTGCTGGACATGCATCAATTGATCAATCAGTTCATGGGGTTGGAATTGCTGCTGGTGTACAACGACCGCTCCCGGGGCAATTCACGGATCGACCGCGAAGACACGGTGTATCGCGCCGAACCTGCGGCACTGGAAGACCTGGTCGGCCATGAGTGGGGCCTCAACTACCGCGTGCGCGGGCGCCATGCCGGGCAAGACCCGCTGCTGTTCCTCGACTTGCGCAATACCCGCGGCTGGGTCAAGGACCACAGCGCCGGCAAGAGCGTGCTGAACCTGTTCGCCTACACCTGCGGCGTGGGCTTGAGCGCAGCCGCCGGTGGCGCACGCGAGGTGTGCAACCTGGACTTCGCCGAGGGCAACCTGGCAGTCGGTCGTGAAAACGGCCTGCTGAACCCGCAGCTGCCGAGCATGCAGTTCGTGCAGTCCGATTACTTCCCGGCCATCCGCCAACTGGCGGGTTTGCCGATTACCCAGCGGCGTGGGCAAAAACTGCCGAGTTATCCACACCTTGAGCCGCGCCAATATGACCTGGTATTGCTCGACCCACCGGCCTGGGCCAAGAGCGCCTTCGGCACCGTCGACCTGTTGCGCGACTATCAAAGCCTGCTCAAGCCTGCACTGCTGGCCACCGCCGACAACGGCGTGCTGATCTGCTGCAATAACCTGGCAAAAGTCAGCATGGACGATTGGCGCGAGCAGGTGCTGCGCTGCGCCGAAAAAGCCGGCCGCCCGGTACGCGACTGGCAGATCATGGCACCGGGGGCGGATTTTCCCTCACAGGACCAACAGCCACCGCTGAAGACCCTGATCCTGCAACTGTAGGCCTTTTCCCAATAGCCCCGGTTCTTCGGAACCGAAATCCCGTGCCATACTCCAAGGCACTCTCGTTCGATATAGATGCCGCCACCCATGCCCAAAGGATTGATTCGCGCCATCGGCGCCGTGTTGACTGCTCTTGCTCTGTACAGCTTGCTGGGCTTCCTGATTTTGCCGGGCATCGCCCTTCGGATCGCCAATCAACAGCTGGCCAATTACGCCACGGTGCCAGCACGCCTCGAGCGTCTCGAACTCAACCCGTTCAGCCTGGAAGTCACGGCATGGGGCCTGCAGATCGGCGAACCGGGCAAGGAACAGGTCGGTTTCGAACGCCTTTACGCCAACCTGCAGATCGACAGTCTCTGGACTCGCGCCCTGCACCTGGCCGATGTCCAGTTGGACAAGCCCAAGACCGAGTTGCTGTTCGACAAGTCCGGCCAACTGAACCTCGCGCAGTTGTTCAAACTGCCGCCGAGCGAACCCACTCCGGCCGACCCGAACGCCAAACCATTCCCTTTGCGCATCGACAGCATCAAGCTGGCGAGCGGTTATGTGCACTTCCAAGACCTGCGCCCCAGCGAGCCCATCGAATTTCTCTACGACAAACTCGACTTCGAGCTGAAAAACCTCAGCACCTTGCCCGAAGACAACGCCGACATGACCTTGGTGGCCGCAGGGCCTCAGGGCGGGCAGATCGACTGGAAAGGTAATTTCAGCCTGGTACCGATCACGTCCGAGGGCACGCTGAAAGTCACCGATGGCAAGATGAAAGCCTGGTGGCCCTATGTCCGTGACGCCTTGCCGCTGGTGCTGGAAGACGGCGTGCTGAACTTCAGCACCGAGTACACGTTCAGCCTGGCCAAGGAAACCGAACTGAAACTGACCAATACCGCGGCCAGCATTGCGCCCTTTGCAATCAAAGCCCCGGACGGACGCCCATTGGCACGCCTGGAGCGCCTGGACGTCAGCGAGACCACGGTAGACCTGGCCAAGCAGCAAGTGGTGGTTGGCAAGATCCGCAGTAACAAGCTGGAAACCTGGGCGGCCCGCGAGGCTGACGGGCAATTGGACTGGCAGAAACTGTTCGCCAGCCAACCGAGCAAACCGGCCAAGGCCCCGGAGCCGGCAGCCGCGCCGGCCACTGCCGACTCGCCAAAAGCTGAACCCGCAGCCCCAAGCAAACCCTGGCAAGTGCTGCTCAAGGACGTGCAACTGCGTAATTACCAGGTGCACCTGGCTGACCGCGCGGCCAAGCCTGCGGTAGCGCTGGAGCTGGGCCCGTTGAACGTCGACATGCAGAACTTCGACAGCCTCAACCAGAGTCCCTTTACCCTGAAGGTCGACAGCGGCCTGGGCAAGCAAGGCAAGATCCAGGCAACCGGCGAGGTCAACCTCAACCCGGTCAGCGCCAAGCTGAAAGTGAATACCCAGGACATCGACCTGCGGGTCGCCCAGGCCTATATCAGCCCATTCATTCGTTTGGAACTGCGCAGCGGCATGCTGGGCAGCAACCTGGATGTAAACCTCAAAAGCACCGCACCGCTGGCGTTGCAAGTCACCGGTCGCGCGCAAGTCGACCAGTTGCATACGCTGGACACCCTCAAGACCCGCGACTTCGTCAAATGGCAGCGCCTGATACTGGAAGGCGTGAACTATCAGCACGGCGAGAGCCTTTCAATCGACAAGGTCAACCTGCTGCAGCCGTATGCACGCTTCATGATCAACGATGACCGTACCACCAACATCGACGACCTGCTGATACCACAACCGGCCGACAGCGGCGCCAAGTCTGGTGCCAAACCTGCAGCAAGCAACGAGAAGCCGTTGGGCATTCATATCGGGCAAATTGCGATCAACGATGGCTCGGCCAACTTTGCCGACTTCAGCCTCACACCCAATTTCGCCACGGCCATTCAACAGCTCAACGGGCAGATCGGCACCATCGACAGTCGCCAGGCCAAACCGGCCAGTGTCGACATCAACGGCAAGGTCGATCGCTACGCGCCCGTGACCATCAAAGGCAGCGTGAACCCGTTTGATCCCATGGCGGCATTGGATATCGCCACCAGCTTCAAACGGGTCGAACTGACGACATTGACGCCCTACTCAGGCAAATTCGCCGGTTTCCGCATCCGTAAGGGTCGCCTGAACCTGGACCTGCACTATGTGATTACCAAAGGCCAATTGAAGGCCGAAAACAAAGTGGTGGTTGAACAGCTGCAACTGGGCGAGAAAGTCGACAGTGCCGACGCCGTGGATTTGCCGATTCGCCTGGCGATCGCGTTGCTCAAAGACAGCGACGGCAAAATCTCTATCGAACTGCCGGTGAGCGGTGATTTGAACAACCCGCAATTCAGCGTAATGCCGATTGTGTGGCAGACCCTGCGCAACCTGGTGGTACGCGCGGCAACAGCACCATTCAAATTCATTGGTGGCCTAATCACCGGCAGCGGCTCGGAAGACCTCGGCAGTGTGTCCTTTGCCGCAGGTTCCAGTGAGTTGAGCAAAGATGCAGAAGGCGCCCTGAACACGTTGGCCAAGGCACTTAAAGAACGCCCTAGCCTGCGCCTGGAAATCGAAGGCACGGCAGCGGCCAGCAGCGACGGCCCGTTCCTTGCCGCCGAGCGTCTGGAGCGTGAATACCAATACAACTACTACAAGATGCTGCAACGCCGTGGCGACAAAGTCCCGGCCCAAGCCTCGTTGCTGGTTGTACCGGAGAAGGAAAAAGCGCCTTTGCTGGAAGGCATCTACCGCACGCGCCTGAAACAACAACCACCAGCCGAATGGAAAGACCTGAGCAGCGATGAGCGTACCGCCAAGCTCAAAGACGGCGTGATCAAGTTCTGGAGCGCCAGTGATGTGCTGCTGCGCCAACTGGGGCAGGACCGGGCCAGCACCATCAAGGACTATCTGGTGGATAAGGCGAAACTGGAAGATGACCGGGTGTATTTCATTGATGCCAACCTGGGGCAGGCCGAGAAAGACGGCCGCGTAGTGACGCCGATGCATCTGGATGCCGAATAATCTCCCCAAATAGAACAGGCCCCGACACAAGTGCCGGGGCCTGTAATGACCACATCCGTGTGGTCGGTCGCATGAACCTCGGAGGTGCATTGAGTGGATATCTAACTCACGCGCCGCCGCCGCCTAGTTCAGACGATTCCTCAAGCGTTACTGAACGGTAAGACCATCAGCCGATACAGATTTAACGCCTTTGATTTTCTTGGTAATCGCTACTGCAGTCTCTTTCTGCGCTTGGGTCAGAGCGGCAGTGGACGACAGCGATACTACGCCGTGGTTGGTTTCGACTTTGATGTCAGTACCAGGAATACCTTTTTCGGTAACCAGGTCGGATTTAACTTTGGTAGTAATCCAGGTATCCGAGGTGCTGGTCTTGGCTTTGTCGATGTTGTCAGCTTTAACTGCGCCGCCTGCCAGCAGGCCATCAGCAGAAACAGCGGTTACACCTTTGATTTTCTTGGTAATGGCTACAGCGGTCGCTTTCTGCGAGTCCGAGATAGCGACTTCGGAGGACAGGGAAACCACGCCTTTGTTGGTTTCAACCTTGATATCCGAACCAGGAATACCTTTCTCGGTCAGCAGATCAGCTTTCACTTTGGTGGTGATCCAGGTGTCCGAAGTAGACTCTTTAGCCTTGGTCATTTCACCGGCCGCCAAAGTCATAGGGGCTTGGGAAGTCTGAGCAAAGGCTACGTTAGCACCCATGGCCAGCGTCAGAGCGGTAGCAGTAGCGAGAGCGAACTTCTTCATACGAGTAACTCCTGTTTTATTGAAAGTCTGCAGCGCATAGACCTTGATGCTGCAGTGTTAACAGGGTTATTGCAGGCAGTATGCCAATTCTTGATGCCAGATTAATTCTTTATAAAACAATAACTTATGAAATCAGGCTTTTTTCGAAATCGTGCAACTTGCATGAAGTCACTCAGGCCTGCATGCAAGTTGCGGGTTTCAGGATTTACTAAGCGCCTGATTTCCTGACCTTTTCCCACGCGCATAAAAAAGGACTCCTGAGAGTCCTTTTTTCAGCTTAGCGCTAAGGCTGGGTGGTTAAACGCCCGACGCCTTGGCTGCTGCTACGTCCTTGATGGACAGCTTGATACGGCCGCGGTTGTCCACGTCCAGTACCAGCACTTCCACTTCCTGGCCTTCTTTCAGAATGTCGGTCACTTTCTCGACACGAGCATCGCTCAGCATGGAGATGTGTACCAGACCGTCTTTGCCCGGCAGGATGTTGACGAATGCGCCGAAGTCGACGATGCGCTCAACTTTACCGACGTAGATCTTGCCGATCTCGGCCTCGGCGGTGATGCCCAGAACGCGCTGACGTGCAGCTTCAGCCGCTTCCTTGGTTTCGCCGAAGATCTTGATCGAGCCGTCGTCTTCGATGTCGATCGAAGCCTTGGTTTCTTCACAGATCGCACGAATAGTCGCGCCGCCTTTACCGATGACATCACGGATTTTGTCGGTGTCGATTTTCATCGCGATCATGGTCGGAGCGTTTTCCGACAGTTCGGTACGCGACTGACCAATGATCTGGTTCATCTGGCCGAGGATATTCAGGCGCGCTTCCAGGGCTTGGCCCAGGGCGATTTCCATGATCTCTTCGGTGATGCCTTTGATCTTGATGTCCATCTGCAACGCGGTCACACCTTTGGCGGTACCGGCTACTTTGAAGTCCATGTCGCCCAGGTGGTCTTCGTCACCCAGGATGTCGGTCAGGATGGCGAACTTCTCGCCTTCTTTGACCAGGCCCATGGCGATACCGGCAACCGGCGCCTTCATCGGCACACCAGCGTCCATCAATGCCAGGGAAGCACCGCAAACGGAAGCCATCGAGCTGGAACCGTTGGATTCAGTGATTTCCGACACAACACGGATGGTGTACGGGAACACGTCAGCAGCAGGCAGCATGGCCTGAACCGAACGGCGCGCCAGGCGGCCGTGACCGATTTCGCGACGACCAGCACCACCCATGCGACCGCACTCGCCCACCGAGAACGGAGGGAAGTTGTAGTGCAGCATGAACGGGTCTTTTTTCTCGCCTTCCAGGGTGTCCAGCAGCTGTGCGTCACGGGCAGTACCCAGAGTCGCGACTACCAGGGCCTGGGTTTCACCACGGGTGAACAGAGCCGAACCGTGGGTTTTAGGCAGAACGCCGACTTCGATGTTCAGCGGACGTACGGTGCGAGTGTCACGGCCGTCGATACGTGGCTTGCCGTTAACGATGTTTTCGCGAACGGTACGGTATTCGATTTCACCGAATGCAGCTTTGACGTCGCTGGCGGAAGGCTGGCCTTCTTCACCGGACAGCTTGGCCACAACCTGGTCCTTCAGTTCGCCCAGGCGAGCGTAACGGTCGGCCTTGACGGTGATGGTGTAGGCATCGGAGATCGCAGCACCGAACTCGGAGCGGATAGCGCTCAGCAGTTCAGTCGCTTCAGCTTGTGGAGCCCAGGTCCAGGTTGGCTTGGCAGCTTCGGCAGCCAGCTCGGTGACGGCCTTGATGACAGCCTGGAACTCGTCGTGGGCAAACAGTACAGCGCCCAGCATCTGGTCTTCGGTCAGCTCTTTGGCTTCCGATTCAACCATCAACACGGCTTCCGAAGTACCGGCAACGACCATGTCCAGGCTCGAAGCTTTCAGTTGTTCGTAAGTCGGGTTCAGCAGGTAGCCGGTGCTTTCGTGGAATGCAACGCGGGCAGCGCCGATCGGACCATCGAAAGGAATGCCGGAGATGGCCAGGGCCGCCGAGGTACCGATCATCGCAGCGATGTCCGGATCGGTCTTCTTGCTGGTGGAAACGACGGTGCAGACAACCTGCACTTCGTTCATGAAGCCTTCTGGGAACAGCGGACGGATCGGACGGTCGATCAGTCGGGAAGTCAGGGTTTCTTTCTCGGAAGGACGGCCTTCACGCTTGAAGAAACCGCCAGGAATCTTACCGGCAGCGTAAGTCTTTTCCTGGTAGTGAACGGACAGAGGGAAAAAGCCTTTGCTCGGGTCAGCGGTCTTGGCACCTACAACGGTCACCAATACGGTGACGTCGTCGTCAACGGTAACCAGCACTGCGCCGGAGGCTTGACGGGCGATACGGCCTGTCTCGAGGGTAACGGTCGACTGACCGAACTGGAATTTTTTGATAACCGGGTTCACGGTGTCCTACCTTCTTTGTGGCTCTTGGGGGAACGTGTCTTCTTGCGAAATTCTTGGGCAATGCCGGGAATCGGCCCGACTCTAGTCCAGGGTAAAACGTGTATCCAGATAAAACTTGAGGCTGGGAGCCTGCCATGGGCCAGCGGGAAACCCAATGGCACACGGCAGACAACCAACCTCTAGAGCAATCGCTTATTAGCGACGCAGACCCAGGCGACCGATCAGAGTCTGATAACGACCCAGATCCTTGCCTTTCAGGTAGTCCAGCAGCTTACGGCGCTGGTTTACCATGCGGATCAGACCACGACGGGAGTGGTGATCTTTACCGTTGGCCTTGAAGTGACCTTGCAGCTTGTTGATGTTGTGGGTCAGCAGTGCAACTTGCACTTCTGGCGAACCAGTGTCACCAACAGCTTGCTGATAGTCAGCTACGATTTGTGCTTTTTCTTGAACGTCGAGAGCCATGAGGCAATCCTTTTTTTCAGGAAACCACCCAAAGGTGATCTCAACAGGCCAGGGACAAATCCCTGTATCTAAAAATGAGAAGTGACCGTGCCTGTTAACAGCCACCCTCGTCCGGTCATTCTGACCGAATCAGTCGACGTGGCGCGATGCGCCCGTCTTCGCTCACTTCACCGATACCGATAAAGCGACCGTTATGATCCTGTACCCGCACCATACCGAACTTCGGAGCGTCCGGGGCACGTACCGGCTGGCCGTTGAGCCAGTAGAACGCGCTGTGCTCCGAAAAGTGCAGCAATGGCCAATCCTGCAAACCGCTGTCCGATGGCATGAGGAAGCGATCAACCGCTTCGTTGCCGCCTTCGGCGTGTACGGCTTCCAACTCTTCCAGCGTTACGGTCTGCGCCAGGCTGAAAGGTCCGGCCTGCGTGCGTCGCAGTTCTGCAACGTACGCGCCGCAACCGAGCTTTTCACCAATATCTTCCACCAGGGTACGGATATAGGTGCCTTTGCTGCAGTCCACCGCCAAACGCGCGGTATCGCCTTCGCAGGCGAGCAATTCCAAGCGGCTAATAGTAACAGAACGCGGTTCGCGCTCCACTACTTCACCGGCACGTGCCAACTTGTAAAGAGGCTGCCCATCACGCTTGAGCGCCGAGTACATCGGCGGTATCTGACTGATTTCCCCACGAAAAGCGGGTAAAGCGGCCTCGATATCAGCACGACCAACGGTCACGTCACGAACCTGCAAGACATCACCTTCGGCATCGGCCGTGGTGGTGGTCTTGCCCAGTTGCATCAGGGTTTCGTACCCCTTGTCGGAGTCGAGCAAGTATTGCGAGAACTTGGTGGCCTCGCCAAAGCACAACGGCAGCACGCCGGTGGCCAGGGGATCGAGGCTGCCGGTGTGCCCGGCCTTCTCGGCATTGAGCAACCAGCGGACCTTCTGCAACGCGGCATTGGAAGTAAAGCCAATGGGCTTGTCGAGCAGAATGATGCCGCTGACGTTGCGACGGATACGTTTGACCTGAGCCACCCGCTTACTCCTTGGCGTCTTCAGGTGTGGACGAATGCTGGCTGTCTTCAGCCACGGCACGTTCGATCAGGGCCGACAGGTGCGCACCACGCACGACGCTTTCGTCGTAGTGGAAGTGCAACTGAGGAACGCTGCGCAGCTTCATTTCACGGGCCAACTGCATGCGCAGGAACCCTGCGGCGGAGTTGAGCACCTTGATGCTTTGCGCAATTTCTTCGCTGCTGTCCTGGCCCATCACGGTGATGAAGATCTTGGCGTGCCCGACGTCACGGCTCACTTCAACTGCGGTGATGGTAACCAGGCCAACGCGTGGGTCTTTGACTTCGCGACGGATCAGTTGGGCCAGCTCGCGCTGCATCTGATCGCCGATACGCTGGGTACGGCTGTATTCTTTTGCCATGTCTTGTTACCTGTTACTGCCACACGGTGAAACCCGTGGGGTCTGAAAGCGGCAAACGCCCGGCCTGACAAAAGCCAGACCGGGCGTTGCGTTTAGAGTCCGTGCGGTGTTGGGCATCTGCATGCCCACACGCTGCGTGGCTCCTGAAGTGCGCGAGTTAGAGGCTGCGAGCAACCTGAACCTTCTCGAAGACTTCGATCTTGTCGCCAACCTTGACGTCGTTGTAGCTCTTGACGCCGATACCGCACTCCATGCCGGCACGTACTTCGGAAGCGTCATCCTTGAAGCGGCGCAGGGATTCCAGCTCGCCTTCGAAGATAACGATGTCTTCACGCAGTACACGGATCGGACGGTTACGGTACACGGTGCCTTCGACAACCATGCAGCCAGCGACCGCGCCGAATTTAGGCGAGCGGAACACATCACGCACTTCGGCGATACCCAGGATGTTCTCCCGGACGTCACTGCCAAGCATGCCGGTGAGGGCTTTCTTGACGTCTTCGATGATGTCGTAGATGACGTTGTAGTAACGCATGTCCAGGCCTTCCTGCTCGACGATCTTGCGAGCGCCGGCATCGGCACGCACGTTGAAGCCGAACAGTACAGCGTTGGAAGCCAGTGCCAGGTTGGCGTCGGACTCGGTGATACCACCGACACCGCCACCGACGACACGCACTTGCACTTCGTCGTTACCCAGGCCGTTCAAGGCGCCGTTCAACGCTTCGAGGGAACCACGTACGTCAGACTTGAGGACGATGTTAAGCGTCTTCTTCTCTTCCTGGCCCATGTTCTCGAAGATGTTTTCGAGCTTGCCGGCGTGAGCGCGAGCCAGTTTGACTTCGCGGAACTTGCCTTGACGGAACAGAGCCACTTCACGGGCTTTCTTCTCGTCGGCAACCACGCTCATCTCGTCGCCAGCGTCCGGAGTACCGTCCAAGCCGAGAATCTCGACCGGGATAGCCGGGCCGGCTTCCTTGATTGGCTTGCCGTTCTCGTCGAGCATGGCACGTACACGGCCGTAGTTCGAACCGACCAGCACCATGTCGCCTTGGCGCAGGGTACCGTCTTGAACCAGAACGGTGGCAACCGGGCCACGGCCCTTGTCGAGGCGCGATTCAACCACCACACCACGGCCCGGGGCCGAAGGCGTAGCGGTCAGTTCCAGAACCTCGGCTTGCAACAGAACGGCTTCGAGCAGTTCGTCAACGCCAGTACCCATCTTCGCGGAGACTGGTACGAATGGAGTGTCGCCACCCCACTCTTCGGACGTCACGCCATGAACCGACAGTTCGCTACGGATGCGATCGAGATCAGCGCCCGGCTTGTCGATTTTGTTCACGGCAACCACCAGTGGCACGCCAGCCGCCTGAGCGTGCTGAACAGCCTCGATGGTTTGTGGCATCACGCCGTCATCGGCTGCAACCACCAGGATCACGATGTCGGTCGCTTTGGCACCACGGGCACGCATCGCGGTAAACGCGGCGTGGCCAGGGGTGTCGAGGAAGGTCACCATGCCACGGTCGGTTTCAACGTGGTACGCACCGATGTGCTGGGTGATACCGCCGGCTTCGCCAGCAGCCACCTTGGCACGACGGATGTAGTCGAGCAGGGAAGTCTTACCGTGGTCAACGTGGCCCATTACGGTCACAACCGGCGCACGGGAAACCGCCTCACCTTCAAACTTCAGGGACTCGGCCAGGGAATCTTCCAGGGCTGTGTCGCTGACCAGGGTCACTTTGTGGCCCAGCTCTTCAGCAACCAGTTGGGCAGTTTCCTGATCCAGTACCTGGTTGATGGTGGCCGGAGTACCCAGCTTGAACATGAACTTGATGATTTCAGCAGCCTTGACCGACATCTGCTGGGCGAGATCGCCCACAGTGATGGTCTCGCCGATCTTCACTTCACGCACGACAGGACCGGTTGGGCTCTGGAAACCGTGGGCGTTGCGTTTTTTCAGCTTGGCCTTGCCGCGGCCACCACGACGGAAGCCATCGCTTTCTTCGTCAGTGGTACGCGGGGCAACGCGTGGAGCAGGTGCTTTCTCTTTGACCGAAGCGCGATGTGGAGCATTTTTACGCTCACCATCGCCGCCGCCACCGCGACGATTGTTATCGTCGGCACGTGGCTTGTCCGGACGACGAGGTTCGTCACGCTTGCGCTCTGCTGCAGGCGCAGGTGCAGCGGCAACCGGAGCGGCCTCACGCACAGCCTCAACAGGCGCGCTAGGTGCGACAACCGCTTCGGCAGCAGGTTGCACAGCCGCAGGCTGGCGACGCGCTTCTTCTTCGGCGCGACGCTTGGCTTCTTCTTCAGCCTTCTGGCGAGCAGCATTTTCTACTGCGCGACGTTCTTCCAGCTCGCGTTTGCGCTCGGCTTCGATTTCTTCCGGGCTGCGCTGTACGAAGACTTTCTTCTTGCGTACTTCAACGCTGATGCTTTTGCTACCAGCAACACGCAGGGTGCTGGTGGTTTTGCGCTGCAATGTAATCTTGCGCGGTTCTTCCACTTTCGCCTTGTGGCTGCTCTTCAAGTGAGTCAGCAAAGACTGCTTCTCACTGTCGCTCACACCTTCATCGGCGGCGGTGTGCGGCAGACCTGCCTCACGCATCTGCTGCAACAGGCGCTCTACCGGTGTTTTGACCTCATCGGCCAGTTGTTTCACCGTGACTTGCGTCATGCACTTCTCTCCTCAGGCCGCGCCTATTACTCGAACCAATGGGCTCGGGCGGCCATGATCAACTTGCCGGCACGATCATCGTCAATGCCGTCGATGTCGAGCAGATCGTCAATAGACTGCTCGGCCAGGTCTTCGCGGGTAATTACGCCGCGCACCGCCAGTTCCATCGCCAAATCCTTGTCCATACCCTCAAGCGAGAGCAGGTCTTCGGCCGGATGGGCGTCTGCCAGCTTTTCCTCAGTAGCGATGGCTTTAGTCAACAAACGATCCTTGGCCCGAGCGCGAAGCTCGTTGACGATGTCCTCGTCAAAGCCGTCGATGTTGAGCATTTCTTCCAACGGTACGTAGGCAATCTCTTCCAGGCTGGTGAAGCCTTCATCTACCAGCACCTGAGCCAGTTCTTCATCGACTTCAAGCTCTTCGATGAAGTTGCGCAGGATGTCACCGGTTTCAGCTTGCTGCTTAGCCTGGATGTCCGATTCGGTCATCACGTTCAGGGTCCAACCGGTCAGTTGGCTCGCCAGACGCACGTTCTGACCACCACGACCAATGGCCTGAGCCAGATTGTCTGCGCCGACGGCGATGTCCATTGCATGGGCATCTTCGTCAACGATAATTGCCGCCACTTCAGCCGGCGACATGGCATTGATCACGAACTGCGCCGGGTTATCGTCCCACAGAACGATATCCACACGCTCACCGCCCAATTCGCCCGACACTGCCTGGACACGCGAACCGCGCATACCAATGCAAGCGCCTTGCGGGTCGATGCGTTTGTCCTTGGAACGGACCGCGATCTTGGCGCGCGAACCCGGGTCTCGGGACGCAGCCATGACTTCGATCAGGCCTTCGGCAATTTCCGGCACTTCGATACGGAACAGCTCGATCAGCATTTCCGGCGCGGTACGCGACAGGATCAACTGAGGGCCGCGGTTCTCGGTGCGGATTTCCTTGAGCAGCGCACGCAAACGCACGCCGACACGGAAGGTTTCGCGAGAGATGATGTCTTCGCGGGCCAGCAACGCTTCGGCGTTGTTGCCCAGGTCAACGATCACGTTGTCACGAGTCACTTTTTTCACGGTGCCGGAGATGATTTCACCCAGGCGCTCGCGATAAGCGTCAACGACTTGAGCGCGCTCGGCTTCGCGAACCTTCTGCACGATGACCTGCTTGGCGGTCTGTGCAGCAATACGGCCGAATTCGATCGATTCGATCTTTTCTTCGACGACATCACCGACCTTGGCACCAGGATGCGTTTCGGCAACCTTGCTTGGCCAGGTTTCGATGGCCGGATCATCAAGATCGGCCTCTTCGACGACCGTCCAGCGACGGAAAGTCTCATAGGCACCGGTGTGGCGGTTGATTTCCACACGCAGATCAACTTCGTCTTCAAAACGCTTTTTGGTCGCAGTGGCCAGGGCCAGCTCCAGCGCTTCAAAAATCACGTTTGCCGGTACGCCCTTTTCATTGGATACCGACTCAACAACCAGCAGTACTTCTTTGCTCATCGTACGCCTCGCCTTTCGCAAGCCATTGGATCCGCGGGATCCGCGTCTCAGTCAAAACTGGGAATAATGTTGGCCTTGTCGATCATATCGATCGGCAACAGGAACTCATGGTCTTCTACCTGCACCACGACATCCTGCTCTTCTACACCGCGCAGAAGGCCCTGAAAGTTGCGTCGCCCTTCAAAGGGAGATCGCAGCCTGATCTTCACTTGTTCACCGGCAAATTTTGCAAACTGCTCAATAGTGAACAGTGGGCGTTCCATGCCTGGCGAGGAAACTTCGAGGGTGTATTCAACGGAGATCGGATCTTCAACATCCAGCACACCGCTGAGCTGACGGCTGACAATGGCACAATCGTCCACCAGCACGCCGCCCTCTTTATCGATATAAACGCGCAACATTGAGTGGCGACCTTGAGCGGAAAACTCAATACCCCAGCATTCATAGCCTAGGGCCACGACCACCGGGGCCAACAAGGCCTGCAACTCTTCTAGCTTGCTCGACACCTGAACCCCCTCGTGCATGTATGTGCATGCTGTGCAAAATAAAAAAATGGGCGAAACGCCCATCCTTGAAACGCCGTCGAACAGCGGCGTTGAAAGTGTCCAGCTAACAAAAAGCCCCTTAAAAGGGGCTCCGCTAAAACTGGTTGCGGGGGCCGGATTTGAACCGACGACCTTCGGGTTATGAGCCCGACGAGCTACCAGACTGCTCCACCCCGCGACAAAGCTGGGGCGGAAGTATACGACCGATCCCTTACAGGGTCAATGTAACCTTCCACCTACAAGAAAGCCCGCAACAGCGGGCTCTCCTGATAATTGGTACCGAGAAGGGGACTCGAACCCCTACACCCTATGGGCACAACCACCTCAAGGTTGCGTGTCTACCAATTCCACCACCTCGGCAATACAGCGTTTACAACCCTTCTTACTTCTGCTCTTGAGCTGGAGGTACGTCAGTCGCTGGAGTAGCCGACTTTTGCTCTTGAAGCACCGGGACATCATCAGAAGCCGGTTTTGCTTTTGGTACTTCCAACACCGCCGGATTTGGGAGACCTACTTGAGTCAGCACATGAGCTTTCTCTTTAGCAAAGTAACCTAACCCTAAGCTGGTTATGAAGAAACCTGCGGCAAGTATAGCAGTAAACTTACTAAGAAAGGTAGAGGAACCTTGGCTTCCGAACACAGTATTTGAAGCACCTGCACCGAAAGACGCACCAGCATCCGCACCTTTACCCTGTTGCAACAAAACCAGGGCAACTACGCCCAGGGCAGCCAACAGATGAAAAACGACTACGACTGTTTCCAGCATTTTTTCAGTTTCCCGCGGCGCGACAAATCGCACCGAACTCATCTGCATTCAGGGAAGCTCCACCAATGAGCCCCCCATCGATATCCGGCATGCCGAACAGTTCGACCGCATTGGCCGCCTTCACGCTGCCGCCGTATAGAAGACGCACACCTTGTGCAACTTCAGAATTCTCTGCCGCCAACTGCGCGCGAATGGCTGCGTGCACATCCTGCGCTTGTTGCGGCGTAGCAGTCAGCCCGGTGCCAATGGCCCAGACCGGCTCGTAAGCAATTACCGCCTTTGCAAATGCACCAACACCCAGCTCCTCGATGATGCTGCCCAGCTGACGCGAGACAACTTCAAGAGTCTTGCCCGATTCACGCTGCTCAAGGGTCTCCCCTATGCACAACACCGGAACCAAGCCACAAGCCTGTGCGGCAGCGAACTTGCGATTGAGTGTCCCATCACGCTCGCCCATCATCTGACGACGCTCGGAGTGCCCGACAAGCACATAGGAACAACCCGCATCAACCAGCTGACTCGGCGATATCTCGCCGGTCAACGCACCTTGCATGGGCTCCACCGCAGAGTTCTGCGCGCCGACCTGAATCGACTTGCCCTTCAAGCCTTCAATCACTTGATTGATATGCAAGCAAGGCGGGAAAACCGCAACATCAACACCGCTAGGCAAGGCCAGGTGACGAAGGCCATTGATCAGCTCAGCGACACTGGCGCGGGTACCGTGCATCTTCCAGTTACCAGCTACCATAGTGCGACGCATGCTGTACCCCGTCGGTCAAAGTGGGCGCAGATGTTACCCAACCACACCCTCACTGGCAAGCCGAATTCAGCCGCAAACTTCAGTTACCAGTTTTGCCAGGTCTTCGGCATGGCCGCGGACCTGATTTTCATCATCACCCTCGACCATAACGCGCACCAAAGGCTCTGTGCCGGACTTACGCAGCAGCACACGGCCACGCCCCGCCATCGCCAGGGTCACGCGCTCGCAAGCCTCCTTAACAGAAGGGTGTTCGATTGGGTTTTCACCCCCAGCGAAACGCACATTGAGCAAAACCTGCGGGCACTTGCGCAGAGCCTGACGCGCCTGAGCCAGGCTCTCATCACGACGGCGCAGGGACAGCAAAACCTGCAAGGCCGCAATAATCGCATCACCCGTGGTGGTGTGATGGAAACAGACCACGTGCCCGGAGTTCTCACCACCCACCTGCCAGTTGCGCTCAAGCAACTCGGCGATGACATAGCGATCCCCCACGTTGGCCCGCACGAAGGGAATTCCCAGATCCGCCAGTGCCAATTCCAAGCCAAGGTTGCTCATCAGCGTACCGACGACCCCCCCTTGCAGCTTATTACGCTCATGCAGGTCGCGAGCAATGATGAACAACAGGTCATCACCATCGACCACCGCACCGGTGTGGTCCACCATCAGAACCCGGTCGCCATCACCGTCAAAAGCGATCCCCAGGTCAGCATGCTCCGCAAGAACTGCGGCCTGCAGCTGCCCCATGTGGGTGGAGCCACAGTTTTCATTGATGTTCAAACCGTTGGGCTGGGCCGACAGCACTGTCACATCAGCGCCCAACTCCTTGAACACGCTTGGAGCTACCTTGTAGGTGGCCCCATGAGCGCAGTCCACAACAATCTTCAGCCCAGCGAAATTGGTACTGGTGGGTACGCTGCTCTTGCAAAACTCGATGTAACGGCCAGAGGCGTCGTTGATACGCGATACCTTACCCAGCTTGCTGGATTCGACCACCGTCATTGGCGCGTCCAGCAACTCCTCAATCATCAACTCGATCTCGTCCGGCAGCTTCGTGCCCTGCCCCGAGAAAAACTTGATGCCATTGTCATCATGAGGATTGTGCGAAGCACTGATCACGATACCGGCTTCAGCGTGAAATGTACGGGTCAGGTAAGCGATTGCCGGTGTCGGCATAGGCCCCAGCAACATCACATCGGCACCTGCGGCGGACAAACCGGCCTCCAGTGCAGACTCAAACATATAACCTGAAATACGGGTGTCCTTGCCTACCAGGATGCGGCACGCGCCCATGCTACGGAACGCCATACCTGCCGCCCAACCCAGCTTCAGCATAAAGTCAGGAGTAATAGGGAATTCGCCGACACGACCACGAATGCCGTCGGTGCCAAAATACTTTTTAGTCATAAATACTCCATCATTCTTATTTGGCGGACTCTACAGCCTCAATCATGCGCACCACATCGACAGTCTCTGCGACGTCATGCACACGCAAAATACGCGCGCCCTTGGCCACTGCGAGCGCTGCAAGCGCAAGACCGCCATATAGCCGCTCGCCCACCGGGCGATTCAAGGCCAGCCCTATCATGCTCTTACGCGAAACACCGACCAACAAAGGCCGACCCAGCACATGCAAGGATTCCATGTGCTTAAACAGACTCAAATTGTGCTGTAACGTTTTGGCAAAACCAAAACCGGGGTCAAGGATGATCTTCTCGGGTGGAATTCCCACAGTGGCACATTGAGCAATACGCTCAGCAAGAAACCCACTGACCTCACCGACCAAGTCATTGTAATGAGGACTGTCCTGCATATTGCCGGGCTCCCCCAGCATATGCATCAAGCAGACCGGCAAACCGGTCGCCGCTGCCGCATCCAGTGCGCCATCCCGTTGAAGAGATCGCACATCATTGATCAGCCCCGCCCCTAAACGCGCTGTTTCGCGCATCACAGCCGGAGTCGATGTATCGACCGAGATGATCACATCCAGCTCACGTGCAATACGCTCGACGATCGGCGCCACCCGCTCCAGCTCCTCCAATGGAGAAACCACGCGAGCACCAGGCCGAGTCGACTCACCACCGACATCGATCAGCGTCGCCCCCGCAGCCACCATTGCTTCAGCGTGACGCAATGCAGCATCCGACTGGCTGAAGCGGCCACCATCGGAAAAGGAGTCGGGGGTTACGTTAAGAATACCCATCACATGAGTATGGGCCAAATCAAGAACCCGGCTGCCGCAAGGCAACCGGGTGGTAGAGGACAACGCAGAAGTCATTTCAAACCTTAGTGGTCAGCTGCCGGGCCGCCGATCGGGGTTTCAGGGCGCTCATTCTGTACCACTGGCGGGGTGCCCGAGGTACCCGAACCACCCTCCCAATCGCGAGGTTCACGCGGTGCGCGCCCGGCCATGATGTCGTCGATCTGGTCGGCATCAATGGTTTCATACTTCATCAGCGCATCAGCCATCGCATCCAGCTTGTCGCGATTGTCGGTCAGGATCTGCTTGGCCGTGCCATAGCACTGGTCGATGATGCTGCGCACTTCGGAGTCGATCAGCTTGGCTGTCTCGCCGGAGAAGCTGGCATTCTGACCACCACCGCCACGTCCCAGGAACACTTCGCCTTCTTCCTCGGCGTACATCAATGGGCCGAGTTTTTCGGACAAGCCCCACTTGGTCACCATGTTCCGCGCAATCTGGCTGGCACGCATGATGTCGTTGGAGGCGCCGGTGGTTACACCATCGAAACCAAGGGTCATTTCCTCAGCGATCCGACCACCGTACAGCGAGCAGATCTGGCTGATCAAGGCACGCTTGGAGAGGCTATAACGATCCTCTTCCGGCAGGAACATGGTGACACCCAGCGCCCGGCCACGAGGAATGATCGATACTTTGTAGACCGGATCGTGCTCAGGCACAACGCGACCGACAATAGCGTGACCGGCTTCGTGATAAGCGGTGTTCTGCTTCTCTTTTTCGGACATGACCATGGATTTGCGCTCTGCGCCCATCATGATCTTGTCTTTCGCCAGTTCGAACTCTTTCATTTCGACGATGCGCTTGCCGGTACGAGCAGCGAACAATGAAGCTTCGTTCACCAGGTTGGCCAAGTCAGCACCGGAGAAGCCTGGAGTACCACGAGCAATCACCGCCGGAGCGACGTCATCGCCCATCGGTACTTTGCGCATGTGCACTTTAAGGATCTGCTCGCGGCCCCGGATATCCGGCAGACCGACGACAACCTGACGGTCGAAACGCCCCGGACGCAACAGCGCAGGGTCCAGCACGTCCGGACGGTTGGTCGCGGCAATGACAATGATGCCGTCATTCATCTCAAAGCCATCCATCTCAACCAGCAACTGGTTGAGTGTCTGCTCACGCTCGTCATGACCGCCGCCCATGCCAGCACCACGATGGCGACCAACGGCGTCGATTTCGTCGATAAAGATGATGCATGGCGCGTGTTTCTTAGCCTGTTCGAACATATCGCGAACACGGCTGGCACCGACACCAACGAACATTTCGACGAAGTCGGAACCGGAAATGGTGAAGAACGGCACCTTCGCCTCGCCGGCAATCGCCTTGGCGAGCAAGGTTTTACCAGTACCTGGAGGACCTACCATCAGCACGCCACGAGGGATGCGACCACCCAGGCGCTGGAACTTGCCCGGATCACGCAGGAACTCGACCAGCTCACCCACTTCTTCCTTGGCTTCATCGCAACCGGCAACGTCAGCCAGTGTGGTTTTCACTTGGTCCTCGGAGAGCAGGCGCGCCTTGCTCTTGCCGAAGCTCATCGGCCCGCCCTTGCCTCCCGCGCCACCTTGCATCTGGCGCATGAAGAACATGAACACGGCGATAATCACCAGGATCGGGAAGCTCGCCACCAGGAGTTGAGTCCAGATGCTCTGCTGCTCAGGCTGCTTGCCTTCGACAACCACGTGGTTATCCACCAGGTCGCCGATCAGACCGTTATCCTGAATGGCCGGACGAATGGTCTTGAAGCTGTCGCCATCGTTGCGCTTGCCGGTGATCACGTAGCCATCAACCGCCACGCGCTCGACCTTGCCATCCTTAACTTGCTGGATGAAGTCGGAATAGTTGAGGGTCTGCGGCTCGTTAGGGCTGGAGAAGTTGTTCATCACCGTCACCAGGACAGCCGCGATGATCAACCACAGGATCA
Source organism: Pseudomonas sp. Q1 (assembly GCF_009935975.1). NCBI lineage: Bacteria > Pseudomonadati > Pseudomonadota > Gammaproteobacteria > Pseudomonadales > Pseudomonadaceae > Pseudomonas > Pseudomonas sp. Q1. Next base: position 62,470 of record NZ_QODI01000004.1, read on the forward strand.
GATTCTTTGCCATATCGTTCAATTAACTACCCTCTGAAGCAAGCTCCGCTACTGGCGCGCGCTTCGCATGATATTCACCGGCCTAACTTACTACATTACCTACAACTCTGGCAGGCGCCGTCTGTAACCCTTTGTGAAACTTTGACTACACAATATTCGTAAAGCTTCGTGACGAAAGCGATATAAAAAAACCTATCGGCTCTCTTAAAAACCTCAAAGACGCTCATCACTGGCGGCGCCTTCGATACCGCGGAACCCCCGCGCCAACAGATACTGCTCGCGAGATCGGTCCCGGGAGGAGTCTGGTTTGCGCATCTGCACCTTGTCGAACAGCTTGCGGATGTTCTTGTGGTACTCGTCGAAACCTTCACCCTGGAAAACCTTGACCAGGAAATCACCACCCGGACGCAATACCCGCCCCGCCAGGTCCAGTGCCAACTCGCAGAGAAACATGGCTCGCGGCATATCAACAGCCGGTAATCCACTCATATTGGGGGCCATGTCGGAAATCACAAGGTCTACCTGCGAATTTCCCACAGCCTCCAATATCTCGGCCAGCACGGCATCCTGGGTAAAGTCGCCATGCACGAAGGTCACATCCGGGATGCTGTCCATCTCAAGGATGTCGGAAGCGATCAACCGGCCTTGCCCACCAATCAGACGACTGGCCACCTGGGACCAGCCACCCGGGGCAGCCCCGAGGTCGATCACGCTCATGCCGGGGCGAAACAATTTGTCTTTGTCCTGGAGCTCCAGCAGTTTGTAACTGGCCCGGGAACGATAGCCATCCTTTTGCGCCTTTTTGACGTAAGGATCGTTGAAATGCTCTTGCAGCCACTTAAGGCTAGTTTTGGAACGGGCCACGGGCCACCTCGAAAAATAAAACGGGTCGTGATTAACTGGGCGGTCCCGGACTCGCTCGGGTAAACTGGCCGCCGCTTTTTTACAAGATCAGACGCAGGGGTCAGATTATGCCGCTCACTCAAGAGCAGAAGAAACAGTACAAATCCATTGGCCACCATCTGAAACCAGTTCTGATTGTGGCAGACAACGGTTTGACTGAAGGTGTGTTAGCCGAATTTGAACGCGCACTGAACGATCATGAGCTGATCAAAATCAAGGTCAACATCCTTGATCGCGAAGCACGCCTGGCCGCCATTGCAGAACTGTGCAAGGTCGGTAAAGCGGACCTGGTTCAGGTCATCGGCAAGATGGCGCTGCTGTATCGCAAGAATTTCAGCGTCAACAAGCAATTGTCGAACGTTCATCGCTTCAAGTAACAAGGGTCACGGGCGCGCTTCGCGCGCCCCGCCACTCCACCCTGGCGCCGGCTGTAAAACCAGCACCAACCCGCAGAACCCTAGCACAAGATAGCTGAATAGCTGCCAGCGCAACGCTTCCGGCAACCATACATGCACCACGCAAAACATTGCGCATGCATACAGCGCCACCAACAGCAGTTGGCCGCGAATATCCCGCCATAAACTCCCCAAGCCTTCGGCCTTGATCAGCACCAGCACCTGGAGCGTCACGCACGCCGCCGCAAAATCCACCAGCAGCGCACTGAGCAATCCGTCGATCTCATCGATCAGCAACGGCGCCAGACCAATCAGGCCCAGCACCGGTAACACGCCAACATGAAACAGCCACAGGCCACCCACCCAAAGCATCTGGGCGAGTTGCCAAAGCATGGCGCCCACACTAAATGGGCGCCGTCTTTCAGATGTGACGAACTTCAACAATCTCGTACTCGATCACGCCACTTGGCGTTTTCACAGCCACCACATCACCCTCTTCCTTGGCAATCAAGGCACGGGCAATCGGCGAACCTACAGAGATCTTGCCCTGCTTGATGTCAGCTTCGTCCTCACCCACGATGTGGTAAGTCACGCTTTCATCGGTCTCGACGTTGGCGATTTCAACGGTGGTGCCGAAAATCACCTTACCCGTATGGGGAATGGTCGTCACATCGATGACCACCGAGTTCTGAAGACGGCCTTCGATATCGCGAATACGCGCCTCGACCATACCCTGCTGCTCACGAGCAGCGTGGTATTCGGCGTTCTCTTTCAAGTCACCCAGCTCACGGGCCGTACCGATGTCCTGGCTCAGCTTCGGACGGACGACCTTGGTCAGATGGGCGTGCTCCTCTTCCAGGGCCTTGAAACCCTGGACAGTCATGGGGTATTTGGTCATGCCTTCAATCCTGCGTGTAGATCCTGCAAGCGACGCACGGTCTTTTCCGGACCGAACTTGAGCGCTTCGCAGATGGCTTCGCCAGCAGCAATAGTCGTGGTGCAGTAGATCTTGTGCTGCAAGGCGTTACGACGGATGGAGTAAGAGTCCGCGATCGACTGGCGACCTTCGGTGGTGTTGATGATCAGAGTGACTTCGTCATTCTTGATCATGTCGACCACGTGCGGACGGCCTTCCGTCACCTTGTTCACGCGACGTACTTTCAGGCCCGCAGCCTCGATCAGCTTGGCGGTCCCGGCAGTGGCCACGACTTCGAAGCCCAAGTTGATCAGATCACGGGCCACGCCTGCAACCAGTGGCTTGTCATCATCACGCACGCTGATAAACGCAGTACCGCCGGTCGGCAGCACTTCGCTGGCACCCATCTGGGCCTTGGCGAACGCCTCACCGAAGGTATCGCCCACGCCCATCACTTCACCGGTGGACTTCATCTCTGGGCCCAGGATCGGGTCCACACCAGGGAATTTGGCGAATGGGAACACCGCCTCTTTCACGCTGTAGAAGTTCGGAATGATTTCCTGGGTGAAGCCGATTTCCTTCAGGGTCTTACCCGCCATCACGCGGGCAGCGATCATGGCCAGAGACACACCGATGCACTTGGAAACAAACGGTACGGTACGCGAAGCACGCGGGTTGACTTCGATGACGTAGATGTCCTCGCCTTGCAGCGCCAACTGTACGTTCATCAAGCCGACTACACCCAGCTCCAGGGCCATTTTCTTGACCTGCTCACGCATCACGTCCTGGATGTGTACCGGCAGCGAATAAGGCGGCAGCGAGCAAGCGGAGTCACCGGAGTGAACACCGGCCTGTTCGATGTGCTGCATGATCGCGCCGATCACCACGTCGGTACCGTCGCAAACAGCGTCCACGTCCATTTCGATGGCGCAGTTGAGGAAGTGGTCCAGCAGCACCGGGCTGTCGTTGGACACTTTCACCGCATCACGCAGGTAACGCTTGAGTTCTTCTTCTTCGTAGACGATTTCCATTGCACGACCGCCCAATACGTAGGACGGACGCACCACCAGCGGGTAGCCGATCTTGCTGGCCGCACGGATGGCTTCGTCTTCGCTGCGCACGGTGGCGTTTGGTGGCTGGCGCAGGTTCAGGCGCTCGACCATTTGCTGGAAGCGCTCACGGTCTTCAGCGCGGTCGATGGCGTCAGGGCTGGTACCGATGATCGGCACACCGGCAGCTTCCAGGGCACGCGCCAGCTTCAGCGGGGTTTGGCCGCCGTACTGGACGATCACGCCTTTAGGCTTCTCGACGCGCACGATTTCCAGCACGTCTTCCAAGGTCACTGGCTCGAAGTACAGGCGATCGGAGGTGTCGTAGTCGGTGGAAACGGTTTCCGGGTTGCAGTTGACCATGATGGTTTCGTAACCGTCTTCGCGCAGAGCGAGGGCGGCGTGCACGCAGCAGTAGTCGAACTCGATACCCTGGCCGATACGGTTCGGACCACCACCCAGGATCATGATCTTGTCGCGGCCCGACGGCGCAGCTTCGCACTCTTCCTCGTAGGTGGAGTACAGGTAGGCGGTGTCGGTGGAGAACTCGGCAGCACAGGTGTCAACGCGCTTGTAGACCGGGAAGATCTCCAGCTTGTGACGATGGGTGCGCAGGTTTTTCTCGGTCACACCCAGCAATTTGGCCAGGCGCTGGTCGGAGAACCCCTTGCGCTTGAGGCGGAACATCATGTCGCGGTCGATGCTGGCCAGGCCCAAGGTCTTGACCTTCTCTTCTTCCTTGATCAGATCTTCGATCTGGACCAGGAACCAAGGGTCAATCATGTTCATGCCGAAGATGTCTTCAACGCTCATGCCGGCACGGAAGGCGTCAGCCACGTACCAGATACGCTCGGCGCCCGGCACGGTCAGCTCGCGCTTGAGCACACTCATGCTTTCCGGGCTGGCCAGGTCGAGCTTCTCGTCCAGGCCGCAAACGCCCACTTCCAGGCCGCGCAGGGCTTTCTGCAGGGATTCCTGGAAGGTACGGCCGATGGCCATGACTTCACCCACAGACTTCATCTGAGTGGTCAGGCGCGCGTCGGCCTTGGCGAATTTTTCGAAAGCAAAACGTGGCAGCTTGGTCACGACGTAGTCGATGGACGGCTCGAAAGACGCCGGGGTCTTGCCGCCGGTGATGTCGTTCGACAACTCGTCCAGGGTATAACCCACTGCCAGCTTGGCCGCGACCTTGGCAATCGGGAAGCCGGTGGCTTTCGAAGCCAGGGCCGACGAACGCGATACACGCGGGTTCATTTCGATCACGACCATGCGGCCGGTGTTCGGGCAGATGCCGAACTGTACGTTGGAACCACCGGTTTCCACGCCGATCTCGCGCAGTACCGCCAGGGAGGCGTTACGCAGGATCTGGTATTCCTTGTCGGTCAGGGTCTGTGCCGGAGCCACGGTGATCGAGTCACCGGTGTGCACGCCCATCGGGTCGAAGTTTTCGATAGAGCAGACGATGATGCAGTTGTCCTTTTTATCGCGGACAACCTCCATCTCGTACTCTTTCCAACCGATCAGGGATTCGTCGATCAGCAGCTCTTTGGTCGGCGAAAGGTCCAGACCACGGGAGCAGATTTCTTCGAACTCTTCACGGTTGTAGGCGATACCGCCACCGGTGCCACCCATGGTGAAGGATGGACGGATGATGCACGGGAAACCTAGGGTCTCGAGGACCGCATTGGCTTCTTCCATGCTGTGGGCGATACCCGAACGCGGGCATGCCAGGCCGATGGACTTCATGGCCTTGTCGAAACGCGAACGGTCTTCAGCTTTGTCGATGGTGTCGGCATTGGCACCGATCATCTCTACGCCGAATTTCTCCAGGACGCCTTCGCGCTCCAGGTCCAGGGCGCAGTTCAGAGCAGTCTGGCCGCCCATGGTCGGCAACAGTGCGTCCGGACGCTCTTTCTCGATGATCTTGGCAACGGTCTGCCACTTGATCGGTTCGATGTAGGTAGCGTCGGCCATGGCCGGGTCGGTCATGATGGTGGCCGGGTTGGAGTTCACCAGGATGACGCGGTAACCCTCTTCGCGCAGTGCTTTACAAGCCTGGGCGCCGGAGTAGTCGAATTCGCAGGCCTGGCCGATCACGATCGGGCCGGCGCCGAGAATCAGGATGCTTTTTATGTCTGTACGTTTTGGCATGGGTTTGTCACTCAAATCCGCAGGTCAGTCGGCAAGCCGTCTTGAACAATCTTTGAAGCGCCTGCAGGGGCCACCGAGGTCCGGGGCCGCCCGCAAGCCGCTCAGTCAGCGTCGCTTGGCCATCTCATTGATGAAACGGTCGAACAGCGGCGCGACGTCGTTCGGGCCCGGGCTGGCCTCAGGGTGGCCCTGGAAGCTGAACGCGCTCTTGTCGGTGCGCTCGATACCCTGCAGGGAACCGTCGAACAGCGACTTGTGAATAGCGCGAACATTGCTCGGCAAGGTTGCCTCATCCACCGCAAAACCGTGGTTCTGGCTGGTGATCATCACAACGCCAGTGTCCAGGTCTTGTACCGGGTGGTTGGCACCGTGGTGGCCGTGGCCCATTTTCAGGGTCTTGGCGCCGGAGGCCAGGGCCAGCAGCTGGTGGCCCAGGCAGATACCGAATACAGGAATCTCGGTTTCCAGCACGTCCTTGATCGCCTGGATAGCGTAGTCGCATGGCTCGGGGTCACCCGGGCCGTTGGACAGGAATACGCCATCCGGTTGCAGAGCGAGCACATCGCTGGCCGGGGTTTGCGCCGGAACCACCGTCACGCGGCAGCCGCGCTCGACCAGCATGCGCAGGATGTTGTACTTGACGCCGTAGTCGTAGGCCACTACGTGGTAAGGCAACTCAGCGGCTTCGATGGTCGCATGGTCATCAGTCTTCAAATCCCAGACCGTGGAGCGCCACTCGTACTTCTCTTTGACGCTGACGACCTTCGCCAGGTCCATGCCTTTCAGGCCAGGGAAACCTTGCGCCGCGGCAATCGCCGCCTCTTCGGAGATATTGTCACCGACCATGATGCAGCCGTTCTGCGAGCCTTTTTCACGCAGGATGCGTGTGAGGCGGCGAGTGTCGATACCGGCGATCGCCACAACGTTGTTGGCTTTCAGGTAATCGGACAGCGACATCGTATTACGCCAGTTGCTCGCAACCAGTGGCAGGTCACGAATCACCAGACCCGCCGACCAGACACGATCAGACTCGACATCTTCCGGTGTAGTACCGGTGTTGCCGATGTGCGGATAGGTCAGGGTAACGATCTGCTGGGCGTAGGAAGGATCAGTAAGGATTTCCTGATAGCCGGTCATGGCAGTGTTGAACACTACCTCTCCAACGGTTTGACCGTCGGCTCCAATGGCATCGCCGCGAAAAATGCTGCCATCAGCAAGGGCGAGTATGGCTGGCTTAGTCAAGAAGACCTCCCGTAAATAAAGCCTGAAAGGGCGATCGCAGGTTGTAAAAAAGCGGAGTGACGTATGGACACGTCACCCCGCTTGTTCACTGAATTATTCTGCGCGCTTTTAGTGGACACACTAAAGCTGTAGCTTACAGAAAAAGGCTTTTTGGGTCCACCGCTAATGAGCCTTAAAGGCAGGGGAATGCGACAGGACGTCGCCTAGCGGGTAAAAACGGGGCCTAAGCATAAGCTTGAGCCCCCCTTTTAGCTACTGATTAGTGCAGATCCAGCACGTCACGCATGTCGTAAAGGCCAGGCTCACGCCCTTCCAGCCAAAGCGCGGCACGCACCGCGCCCTTGGCGAACGTCATACGGCTGGACGCTTTGTGAGTGATTTCCAGGCGCTCGCCTTCAGCGGCGAACAACACAGTGTGATCTCCCACCACATCACCGCCGCGAACCGTGGCAAACCCGATGGTGTCATGCGCGCGCGCACCGGTATGGCCTTCACGACCGTAAACGGCGACTTTCGACAAATCACGCCCCAACGCATCGGCAATTGCCTCACCCATACGCAGCGCGGTACCGGACGGCGCATCGATCTTGTGGCGATGATGAGTCTCGATAATCTCGATATCCGCCTCATCACCCAGCACGCGAGCCGCCAGATCCAGCAGCTTGAGCGAAAGGTTCACACCCACGCTGAAATTGGCGGCGAAGACGATAGGAATATCCTTGCCCGCCTCCACCAACAACTGCTTCTGCTCGGCACTCAAGCCCGTGGTACCGATCACCATGGCCTTGCCGGCCTTGCGGCAGAACGCCAGGTTCTTCAGCATCACGTCCGGCAGGGTGAAATCGATCAATACGTCGAACTCGTCAGCCACCTGTTCCAGGTTGCCGGACAGCGAAACGCCGATACGCCCCAACGAGGCCAGCTCACCGGCATCCGCACCGATCAATGTGCTACCGGGGCGCACGATGGCCGCGGTCAGCCCAGAAGCCGGCGAGCGCTGCTGCACCGCCTCGACCAGCGCCTTGCCCATGCGCCCTGCAGCGCCCATTACGGCTATACGTCGCATACTCACTTCCTTACAGGTCGCCGAAGAAGCGCTTCACGCCATCGAAAAAGCCAGTGGTCTTCGGAGAGTGGGAGTGATCCCCCTCCAACGAACTGCGGAATTCTTCAAGCAATTCACGCTGACGGCGATTCAGGTTGACCGGCGTTTCCACCGCCACGCGGCACATCAGGTCACCGGCGCCACCGCCGCGCACCGGCGCAACGCCTTTGCCACGGATGCGGAACTGTTTGCCGGTCTGTGTGCCTTCAGGAATCTTGAGTTTCACACGCCCATCAAGCGTCGGAATCTCGATCTCGCCACCCAAAGCCGCATCGACAAAACTGATCGGCACTTCACAGAACAGGTGCTTGCCATCACGCTGGAAGATCGAGTGCTCACGCACGTTGATCACCACGTACAAGTCCCCCGTAGGGCCGCCCTGAGTACCCGCCTCGCCCTCGCCCGACAGGCGAATACGATCACCGGTATCCACACCCGCCGGCACTTTCACCGACAGGGTCTTGTACTCTTCGACACGCCCTTCGCCGTGGCAGGAGTCGCACGGGTCGGAAATGATCTTGCCCTGGCCATGGCAGCGCGGGCAGGTCTGCTGCACCGAGAAGAAACCTTGCTGCATGCGTACCTGGCCGATACCCCCACAGGTCGGGCAAGTAATCGGCGAGGAGCCCTTCTTGGCACCCGAGCCATCACACGGCTTGCAGTTGACCAGCGTCGGCACACGAATGTTGACACTGGTACCGCGTACGGCTTCTTCCAGGTTCAGTTCCAGGGTGTAGCGCAGATCGCTGCCGCGCTGGGCACCGCCACGCTGGCCACCACGACCACCACCAAAGAAGTCGCTGAAGACATCGCCGAAGATATCGGAGAAGTTCTGACCACCAAAACCGGCGCCACCACCGCCCATGCTCGGATCGACGCCGGCATGGCCGTACTGGTCGTAGGCCGCACGCTTGTTAGGATCAGATAGGCATTCGTAGGCTTCGTTGGCCTCTTTGAACAGTTCTTCGGATTCCTTGCTATCCGGATTACGGTCCGGGTGATGCTTCATCGCCAGGCGACGGTAGGCCTTCTTCAGGTCCGACTCGCTGGAGCTGCGCTCCACACCCAATACTTCGTAATAGTCACGCTTTGCCATAAGTCTTTGCACTCTTAAGGACGTTCAGCCAGACCCTCCTGAGCCTTGCCAAACTCGTTGAGCCCCAATACAGGCCCGGACCCAACTCACGTCAATTCAACGATCCTGGTCATTACTACTTTTTAACCGGAGCCCCGATCAAAAACGCGGTATTTACTGCTCGGGAAGCAGGAGCATTCCCGGTCACACCGCCAGCATCCGAACGCTGTCGCATGCTGTAAAAATTCGCGTACCCCAGACACGCCAACGCGGGAGCAAGCTCCCGCGCGGCGACATCCTACCAGTCACCGCTTGATAGCGGTCAACCGGACGACCAACTTACTTGTTGTCTTTGACTTCTTCGAACTCAGCATCGACAACGTCGTCATGCTTGGCTTCAGGCTCAGCGTGTTGCGCGCCGCCTTCAGGCTGGGCCTGTTGTTCGGCGTACATTTTCTGAGCGACTGGCGCGGAGACCTTCGACAGCTCTTCGATCTTGGCTTCGATGGCAGCCTTGTCGTCGCCTTTGACAGCGGCTTCCAGGGCAACCACGGCAGCTTCGATTGCAGTTTTCTCTTCAGCAGTCACTTTATCGCCAGCATCAGCGACCATTTTGCGGGTCGAGTGAACCAGGGCATCGCCTTGGTTACGCGCACCGGCCAATTCTGCAAACTTGGCGTCCGCGTCGGCATTGGCTTCGGCATCACGAATCATCTGTTGAATTTCTTCATCAGACAGGCCGGAGTTGGCCTTGATGGTGATCTTCTGCTCTTTGCCGGTCGCCTTGTCTTTCGCACCGACGTGCAGGATACCGTTGGCGTCGATGTCGAAGGTCACTTCGATTTGTGGCACGCCACGTGGTGCTGGTGGAATCTCGGACAGGTCGAACTTGCCCAGGGATTTGTTCTGTGCAGCCTGCTTACGCTCACCTTGCAGCACGTGAATAGTCACGGCGCCCTGGTTGTCGTCGGCAGTCGAGAACACTTGCGATTTCTTGGTAGGAATCGTGGTGTTTTTCTCGATCAGTGCAGTCATCACGCCGCCCATGGTTTCGATACCCAGGGTCAGCGGGCTGACGTCCAGCAGCAGTACGTCTTTCACGTCACCAGCCAGTACCGCGCCCTGAATAGCAGCACCCATGGCAACCGCTTCGTCCGGGTTCACGTCTTTACGTGCTTCCTTGCCGAAGAACTCGGTGACTTTCTGCTGTACCAGTGGCATACGGGTCTGACCGCCCACCAGGATCACGTCGTTGATGGAGCCAACGTCGATACCTGCGTCTTTCAGGGCGATGCGGCAAGGTTCGATGGTGCGCTGAACCAGGTCTTCAACCAGCGCTTCCAACTTGGCGCGCGAGATCTTCACGTTCAAGTGCTTCGGACCGGTGGCGTCTGCAGTGATGTACGGCAGGTTCACGTCGGTCGACATGCTCGAGGACAGCTCGATCTTGGCTTTCTCAGCGGCTTCTTTCAGGCGCTGCATGGCCAGCGGGTCACCCTTGAGGTTCATGCCGCTTTCTTTCTTGAATTCGTCAACCAGGTAGTCGATCAGACGAATGTCAAAGTCTTCACCACCCAGGAACGTATCACCGTTGGTGGCCAACACTTCGAACTGGTGCTCGCCGTCGACTTCCGCGATCTCGATCACGGAAACGTCGAAGGTACCGCCACCCAGGTCATAAACGATCACAGTGTGGTCGCCTTTGGCCTTGTCCATACCGTAGGCCAGAGCCGCCGCGGTAGGTTCGTTGATGATACGTTTTACATCCAGGCCCGCGATGCGGCCGGCGTCTTTGGTCGCCTGGCGCTGGCTGTCGTTGAAGTAGGCCGGAACGGTGATCACCGCTTCAGTCACGGTTTCACCCAGGTAATCTTCGGCAGTCTTCTTCATCTTTTTCAAGACTTCAGCCGAGATTTGCGGTGCAGACATCTTGTTGCCGTTTACTTCAACCCAGGCGTCACCGTTGTCAGCCTTGGCGATTTTGTAAGGCACCATCTTGATGTCTTTCTGTACGACTTCTTCGTCGAACTTACGACCGATCAGACGTTTTACCGCATACAGCGTGTTATGCGGGTTAGTCACGGCCTGACGCTTGGCCGACTGGCCGACGAGGATTTCACCGTCGTTGGCGTATGCAATGATCGACGGCGTGGTACGCGCGCCTTCGGCGTTTTCAATGACTTTTGCAACGCCGTTTTCCAGCACGGAGACGCAGGAGTTGGTAGTCCCCAGGTCGATACCGATAATTTTGCCCATGATTTACTCTCCCGAAACTTGAATTTGGATGCCGCAGCAGTGGTGGCTAACCGCGGTAGCACTTAAACGCTTGACTTATAGATGGGGCCGTTGCGACTGATTTCAAGCCTGCTCATCAATAGAAGGTGAAACGGGTGCAGGAGCCTTGCTCACCACCACCATTGCCGGGCGCAGCAAGCGACCGTTAAGCAGATAACCCTTCTGGAACACTTTCAACACACTGTTAGGCTCAAGGTCATGGCTCTCTTGCATGGCCATGGCTTGGTGATGCTCGGCGTTGAACGGCTCGCCGCCTTGTGGATCGATCGCTTCCAACTGATAACGCTTCAGGGTGTCCTGGAACATTTTCAGGGTCAGCTCGATCCCTTCACGCATCGCACGGATGTTTTCGTCGTCCGGGTTGGACAGCTCAAGGCCGCGTTCCAGGCTGTCGATAATCGGCAGCAAGTCGCCGGCAAATTTTTCCAGCGCGAACTTGTGAGCCTTTTCTACATCCTGCTCGGCACGGCGGCGGACGTTCTGCAGATCGGCGGCAACACGCAAAGACTGATCCTGCGCAGCGGCCAATTGCTCTTCAAGCACTTGTACACGAATTGCCAGCTCATCGCCGACAGCCGAATTGGCGTCTGGAGTTTGCGTATCCTGCGTCTGTTCGTCAGCCATAGATTTCTCCTTTCAAAATCATGCGCGAACTCGACTCGCGCTTCTGTTCCGGTATATGGGGTCACAATTTCCAGGTTCAAGGGCGCAGGCGTTACCAAAAGTCTTTCACAGGCCCGGGAGCATTTCCGTCGCATTCATTCCGTATCGCACTAAGAAAAAACAATACTCAAGCAAATCGAGCTAAGCGCCAGGATTGTCAGGCCCGAACGAAACACTGTATAAATAACCAGACCTAAAGCCTGGGAGCGGCCGTCATGCTGGTGCACCTGTCCGTACATAACTACGCCATTGTTGAACACCTTGATCTCGAGCTGGATCGCGGGATGAGCGTAATCACAGGCGAAACCGGCGCCGGCAAGTCGATCATGCTCGACGCGCTGGGCCTGACCCTGGGCGACCGTGCCGACAGTGGCGTGGTCCGCCCCGGCGCGGACAAGGCCGATATCCTGGCCACCTTTGATCTGGCGGACATCCCTGAAGCGGAAGCCTGGCTGGCCGAACGCGACCTCAATAACGAAGGCCCATGCATCCTGCGCCGGGTCATCACTGCCGAAGGGCGCTCACGCGGCTATATCAACGGCACGCCCTGCCCCCTTGGCGACCTGAAAGCGCTGGGCGAGCTGCTGATCGACATCCACAGCCAGCACGAACATCAATCCCTGCTGAAAACCGATACCCACCGTCGCCTGCTGGACGAATACGCCGGGGCTACCGACCTGGCCCGCCAAGTGCAGCTTGCCGCCCAACGCTGGCGCCAGACCCGCCAGGAGCTGGAGCGCCTGTCCAACTCCGGCGACGAACAACGCGCTCGCCACCAGTTACTCAGCTATCAACTTGAAGAACTGGAAAGCCTGGGCCTGGGCGAGACGGAGCTGGAGCAGCTGGAACAGGAACACAAGAACCTCACCAACGCAGAAACCCTGCTGGGCATTTGTCGCCAGGTAGTGGAGCAGTGCAGCGAAAGTGATTCGGGCAATGTGCTCAATGCACTTACGGCCAGCCTCAATCGGCTGTCCAGCGTCAACAGCGCATCCGGCTCATTGAGCGAAGCCACCACCCTGCTGACCAGCGCACAGATCCAGGTTGAGGAGGCAGTGGGCGAACTGAATCGCTTCCTGGACCACTTTGATGCCGACCCTGCTCGTCTCCAGGAAATAGAAGAACGCCTGGACACCATCTACACCCTGGCGCGCAAACACCGGATCCAACCCACTGAAGTGGCGACGATGCAGCAGAAATTGCTGGATGAAATCGAAACCCTCAACGCAAATGACGAATCCATCGAACGCCTGGGTGAAGAGCTCGCTTCGTTTGCCCGTCATTACCAGGAGAAAGCACGAGAACTCAGTGACCTGCGCCGTCAAGCGGCCACTGGCCTGGCCGCTGCGGTGGAACAGGAAATCCAGCGCCTGGGCATGCCGGGCGGTCGCTTTACCATCGAGTTGCGCACCAACGCCACTAATGAACTGCAACCCCACGGCCTGGAGCAGGTAGAGCTGCTGGTCAGCGCCAACCCAGGGCAACCGCTCAAGGCACTGGCCAAAGTGGCGTCCGGCGGCGAGCTGTCGCGCATCAGCCTGGCCATACAGGTGATAACGGCCCAGACCTCACGCGTCCCCACCCTGGTGTTCGACGAAGTGGACGTTGGGATCGGCGGGCCGACTGCTGAGATTGTTGGTCAGCTGTTGCGACGCTTGGGAGATCGCGGCCAGGTGCTGACGGTGACCCACTTGCCGCAGGTAGCTGCCCAAGGGCATCAGCACCTATTTGTACATAAAGTGCGGGGCAGTGATGCAACGCATACCGCAGTGTCCAAGCTGAACAAATCGGAACGTGTGGAGGAAGTGGCACGCATGTTGGGCGGTATAGACCTGACCAAAGAGTCCTTGGCTCACGCCAAGAAAATGGTGGTAGCCGCCAAGGCTTAGCCAAGCCTTTCTTTATATAGAGGTAGAAAACACGAAGGCGACCCTGAGGTCGCCTTCGATCGTTGCGCGGAGTGAATCCGCGTCATTTTTACTTTTTCTTACGGATGTACAGAACCAGATTGTGGTCGACCAATTCGAATCCATGGTCCTCGGCAATCTTATGTTGCAGAGCTTCGATCTCGGGGCTGGTGAACTCGATAACCTCATTGGTATCCAGGTCAACCATGTGGTCATGGTGACCACCGTCAGCCAATTCAAACACCGCATGACCGCCGTCGAAATTATGGCGAACCACCAGCCCAGCGGCTTCAAACTGGGTCAGCACACGATAAACCGTGGCCAGGCCAACGTCCTCGTTAGACTCCATCAGCGCCTTGTAGACATCCTCGGCACTCATGTGGCGCTGCTCAGCAGAATCGAGCATTTGTAGAATTTTGACTCGTGGCAGAGTCACTTTGAGACCGACTTTGCGTAGTTCGCTATTTTCAACCATGGTTAGCTTTCTCGCGGATGCTGCTTCGCAGCTTCTCTTAATACGGGTATGATCGGCGTTTAACGTTGTCCCAGCCAAGATAGTGGAAGTCGCCCACCGATGCAAAACACCAAGCTCTTGCTAACCAGTTTCACCTTTGTGGGACTGCTCGCACTCGCCGGTTGTTCATTCCCCGGGGTTTACAAAATCGACATCCAACAGGGCAATGTCGTCACGCAGGACATGATAGACCAGTTACGCCCGGGAATGACCCGACGGCAAGTACGGTTTATCATGGGCAACCCCCTGTTGACCGACACTTTCCATGCCGATCGCTGGGATTATCTCTACAGCATCCAGCCTGGTGGCGGTGAACGCCAACAGGAGCGCGTCAGCGTTATTTTTAATGGCAACGATCAGCTTGTCAGCCTGTCAGGTGACTTCAAGCCCGGTGTAAGCCGCGATGACGCCCTGCTCGGCAAGGATAACGGCACGAACGTGAGCGCGCCTGCACAGGACGCCGAGAAGCCGAAGTCCGAAGAGCCTGCCAAGCCCGGCTCCTTGCTGGACCAGATCCAGAAGGACGTCGACGGCGTGAAGACCGTCCCGGTCCCGACACCAGAACCTCTGGACGCCAGCCCGCAGTAACTGTGCGGCAAGCAACAAAAAAGCCCGGCATGCCGGGCTTTTTGTTGCGTGTCATCTGGCGAACCTATGTGCCTTGCTGCCTGGTCATCGCAGCCTTGGCCGCACGCAGCCTACGCACCTCTTTAGGGTCTGCCAGCAACGGCCGGTAGATCTCGATACGATCACCCGCGTTGACGGTACGCTCATCCGGCTTTTCGACCACCTTGCCGAAAATACCCAAGGGATACTCAGCCAGCTCCACCCCGGGAAATTGCGCCGCAATCCCCGACGCCCGCACCGCGCCCCTTAAACTCGTGCCCACCGGTACCGTTACCGCCAACAACACCTGGCGGTCCTCGGCGGCATACACCACTTCAATCTCAACCATGCAGTTGTTTGGCTCGCTGGCAAAATGCGTCCACCAGCGTATTGGCCGCCTGATTGAACAGAGGGCCCAATGTCGCCCGCACAACCGGACCCGCGTAATCAAAGGACAGGTCCAGGCTGATCTTGCAGGCTTTATCGGTCAGCGCCTTGAAGACCCACACCCCATGCAATTGAGTGAAGGGGCCTTCCTGCAGGTTCATTTCGATGGATTGCCCAGGCACCAGCACATTCCGCGTAACAAAGTGCTGGCTGAGACCACCCTTGGCCACCCCGACACTGGCAACCATATGCTCATCAGTGCTTTCCAGCACTTGCGCAGTAGAACACCACGGCAGGAACTCCGGGTAACGCGCCACGTCGTTGACCAGGTCATAGAGCGCCTGCGCCGGATAGGGCAGCAGGGCCGAACGTTGAATATGCGTCGTCATGTGAGCGTGATTTCCACTGCTGAGGCAAACATCGCGAAAAGAACAGCCGGATCCGCGAGCGAAAAAGATCAAAGAACTGTCTGCATTGTCCGGGATTCGTCGAACACGCTCAAGCACGCAGGTTGACCGTAGCCGACACGCTCGCAACTCCCTATAATGCCGCCCCTATGGCTAAACAAAAGAAACACCCCACAGGGACCATCGCGCAAAATAAAAAGGCGCGACACGATTACTTCATCGAACATCGGTTCGAGGCTGGTCTGGTCCTGGCCGGCTGGGAAGTAAAAAGTCTGCGCGCCAGCAAACTGCAACTGGTCGACAGCTACGTATTGCTCAAGGATGGCGAGGCATGGCTGCTTGGCAGTCATATCACCCCGCTGACCACCGCGAGCACCCACGTGATTGCCGACCCGGTACGCACGCGCAAACTGCTGCTCAATGCCCGCGAGATCGATAAACTCGCGGCAGCCGTACAGCAGAAGGGCTATGCCTGCGTCTGCTTGTCCTGGTACTGGAGCAAGCACCTGGTCAAGTGCGAGATCGCACTGGGCAAGGGCAAGAAGGAATACGACAAGCGCGATACCGAGCGCGAACGCGACTCCAACCGTGAGCTGCATCGCGCCGTGCGCAACAAGGGCAAGGAAGAGTAGCCCTTGCGAGGCTGTAGCCTGGGGTGGCTCACCCCGGCTACATGCCTTTACGCCGCTCCGCCCGCGCCACGCGCTGAACCTCCTGACGTACTTCCTCCAACACTTCCTGCACATACAGCAGGTGACGTGTTGAGACTTCCCGTGCCTGCTCGGCCCGCCCCTCGATAATTGCCAGATACAAGTCCCGATGCTGACTGATGAGCATGTCGCGCGTCTCGGTACGTTGCTGGTACATGCCACCGATATTGGTCACCACGTTGCGCTTGAGCAGATCGAACAGCCCCCGAATGGTGTGCAACAACACCGCGTTATGGCTAGCCTCGGCAATCGCCAAATGAAACCGCGCATCGGCCGCCCCCTCTTCCAGGCGGCTTACCTCGTCGGCCCGCGTGTAGCAATCCTGCAACGCGTCAAACGCTGCGGTCAGCCGCTCACGGTCGACCTCGGTGGCGCGCAGCGCCGCGTAATAGGCACAGGACGCCTCAAGCGTCTGGCGAAACTCCAACAGGTCACGCTGCGCCTCGGGGTTGTTTTCCAACAGATGCAGCAACGGATCACTGAAGGTCGACCCCAGCGACTCCGCCACATAGTTACCCCCGCCCTGGCGACTGACCAACAACCCCTTGGCCGCCAGCTTCTGGATCGCCTCACGCAACGACGGACGCGACACGCCAAACCGCTCCGCCAGAGCACGCTCTGCCGGCAAGCGTTCGCCTGACTTCAACGTGCCCTCGAGGATCATGCCCTCAAGCTGCTCGACAATATCGTCAGACAAACGGCGCTGCCGCACCTGATCAAACCCCATAACTCACTCCCCACAACCCCGACCACTCGCCGGGGCCTCTATTCTCGCCTATCGCCGCGCTTGCAGCACCTATCAGAACTCCCTCGATTGACCCAACCAGAACCCCCTCGCCGACGACGCTACGACCAAAGTTTGCCAAGCGGCAAATTGACACACCCACGCCAAGGCTTTTACTCTAGCCGACAGCGCTTGTAAATTGGTCTTACCAATTATCCAAGATGACTGAATCGCGCCTGACCAACAACAATTAGGGGCCACCCCATATGCAAACCTGGCAACAGCTCTACAGCCCTCTCGGCAGCCTCGGCCTGTCCGCATTGGCCGCCGTTATCCCGATCGTATTCTTCTTCCTGGCCCTGGCCGTGTTTCGCCTCAAAGGCCACGTCGCCGGGAGCATCACCCTGGCGCTGTCGATACTGGTGGCAATCTTCGCCTTCCAGATGCCGGTAGACATGGCGCTCGCCGCCGCAGGCTACGGTTTCGCCTATGGGCTGTGGCCAATCGCGTGGATCATCGTCGCCGCGGTCTTCCTCTACAAACTGACGGTCAAAAGCGGCCAGTTCGAGATCATCCGCAGCTCGGTGCTGTCGATTACCGACGATCAACGCCTGCAGGTACTGCTGATTGGTTTCTGCTTCGGCGCCTTCCTGGAAGGCGCCGCCGGTTTCGGTGCGCCGGTCGCGATTACCGCCGCCCTGCTGGTGGGCCTGGGCTTCAACCCGCTGTACGCTGCCGGCCTGTGCCTGATTGCCAACACCGCGCCAGTCGCCTTCGGTGCGCTGGGCATTCCGATCATTGTCGCCGGCCAAGTGACCGGTATCGATGCGTTCAAGATCGGCGCCATGACGGGTCGCCAACTGCCACTGCTGTCGCTGTTCGTTCCGTTCTGGCTGGTGTTCATGATGGACGGCCTGCGCGGCGTTCGCGAAACCTGGCCGGCAGCGTTGGTGGCGGGCGCAAGCTTTGCGGTCACGCAGTATTTCACCTCCAACTTCATCGGCCCTGAACTGCCGGACATCACCTCGGCCCTGGCCAGCCTGATTGCTCTGACCTTGTTCCTTAAAGTCTGGCAGCCCAAGCGCACTGCCGGCGCACAGATCGCCGGTGTCACGCCCAGCGCGACGATCACCGCCAGCGCCGGGGGCTTCGGCCAGCCGCGCAGCACAGTAGCCTCGCCTTATAACCTGGGGCAGATTTTCAAAGCCTGGTCGCCGTTCCTGATCCTGACCGTACTGGTCACCATCTGGACCCTCAAGCCCTTCAAGGCAATGTTCGCCGCAGGCGGCTCGATGTACAGTTGGGTGTTCAACTTCGCCATTCCCCACCTGGATCAAATGGTGATCAAGGTCGCGCCAATCGTCACCAACCCGACCGCCATCCCCGCCGTCTTCAAACTGGACCCGATTTCGGCTACCGGCACCGCGATTTTCTTCTCCGCGCTGATCTCAATGCTGGTGTTGAAAATTGACATCAAAACTGGTCTGACCACTTTAAAAGAAACCTTTTACGAGCTGCGCTGGCCGATCCTGTCCATCGGCATGGTGCTGGCATTCGCCTTCGTCACCAACTACTCCGGCATGTCGTCGACCATGGCCCTGGTATTGGCGGCCACCGGCGCCGCTTTCCCGTTTTTCTCGCCGTTCCTCGGCTGGCTGGGGGTTTTCCTGACAGGCTCCGACACCTCGTCCAACGCCCTGTTCAGCTCGCTGCAAGCCACCACCGCGCACCAGATCGGCGTCAACGACACCCTGCTGGTGGCCGCCAATACCAGCGGCGGCGTGACCGGCAAGATGATTTCGCCGCAATCGATCGCCGTGGCCTGCGCCGCGACGGGCCTGGTGGGCAAGGAATCCGACCTGTTCCGCTTCACCCTCAAGCACAGCCTGTTTTTCGCCACGATCGTGGGGCTGATCACCCTGGCACAGGCCTACTGGTTCACCGGTATGCTGGTGCACTAAAGACCTGCACGTAATAGGGTAAGCATCGACGCCGGACCACGGTCGCGGCGTCAACTATTCCTGGAGGACCGATGAGCCTGCCTGCTGCTTTTCTGCGTGACGTCGCACAGCTGATTTCGAAAGATCGACGCTTCGACGACCCGCTTTCCACCCTGGCCTTCGGCACCGACGCCAGCTTTTATCGACTGATCCCACAACTGGTGGTCCGTGTAGAGTCGGAAGACGAAGTGGTGGCGCTGCTGCAACTGGCCCAACGCGATCACGTTCCCGTGACCTTTCGTGCGGCAGGCACCAGCTTGTCCGGCCAAGCCATCTCTGACTCGGTGCTGATCGTGCTGGGCGACAACTGGAACGGCCGCGAGATTCGTGGGCAAGGCACGCAGATCCGTCTGCAACCCGGCGTGATCGGCGCTCAGGCCAACGCCTGGCTGGCGCCGTTCGGGCGCAAGATCGGCCCTGATCCTGCGTCGATCAACGCCTGTAAAATCGGCGGTATCGTTGCCAACAACGCCAGCGGCATGTGCTGCGGTACGGCACAAAACACCTACCACACCTTGGCGGGCATCCGCCTGGTACTGGCTGACGGCAGCCGCCTGGACACCGAAGATCCAGCCAGCGTCGCAGCCTTTGAGCAACAACATGGTGCACTGCTCGAGCGCTTGGCGACATTGGGCCGCGAGACGCGAGCCAACGCCGAACTGGCAGCCAAGATCCGCCACAAATACCGTCTGAAAAACACCACCGGCTTGTCACTCAATGCCTTGGTCGACTTTGACGAGCCCCTGGATATCCTCAGCCACCTGCTGGTGGGCTCCGAGGGCACGCTGGGCTTTATCAGCGCAGTCACGTACGACACGGTGATTGACCACCCGAACAAGGCGTCGGCGCTGATTGTCTTCCCGGACGTCGAAACCTGCTGCAACGCAGTGACGGTGCTGAAAACCCAACCGGTCTCGGCGGTCGAATTGCTCGACCGGCGCAGCCTGCGCTCGGTACAGAACAAACCGGGTATGCCGGCTTTCGTACAACACCTATCGGAAAGCGCCTGCGCGCTGCTGATCGAATCCCGTGCGGCATCGCCATCGCTGCTGCAGGAACAGATCAGACTGATCATGGCCGCCCTGGCGCCTTTCCCTGTGGAAAAACAGGTCGACTTCACCGAAGACCCAGTAGAGAACGCCCGGTTATGGGCCATCCGCAAAGACACCTTCCCCGCCGTCGGCGCCGTGCGCAAAACCGGCACCACGGTAATCATCGAAGACGTGACCTTCCCGGTCGAACAACTGGCCATCGGCGTCAATCGCTTGATCGAACTGTTCGACAAGCATCATTACGACGAAGCGATCCTTTTCGGACACGCCCTGGAAGGCAATCTGCACTTTGTGTTCACGCAAGGCTTCAACAGCAGTGAAGAAGTCGCACGCTACCAAGCGTTCATGGACGACGTCGCGCAGCTGGTGGCCGTGGAGTTCGGTGGCTCGCTGAAAGCCGAACACGGCACCGGCCGTAATATGGCGCCCTTCGTCGAACTGGAATGGGGCAGCGACGCCTATCAATTGATGTGGCAGCTTAAACGCCTGCTCGATCCCAACGGCATTCTCAATCCGGACGTGGTGCTCAGCGAAGATCCGCAAATCCACCTCAAACACCTCAAGCCCTTGCCCGCCGCCGATGAGCTGGTGGATAAGTGCATCGAGTGCGGTTTCTGCGAGCCGGTGTGCCCGTCGAAAGGGCTGACCCTGAGCCCACGCCAGCGCATCGTGATCTGGCGCGACATCCAGGCCAGACGGCGCGCCGGCGTCGACACCACCGAGCTGGAAGCGGCGTACCATTACCAGGGCATCGACACCTGCGCCGCCACCGGGCTATGCGCCCAACGCTGCCCTGTAGGCATCAATACCGGTGACCTGGTGAAAAAGCTGCGTTCTCGCGACGCCAACCGTACGAAAACCGCCGAATGGCTGGCCAGCCATTTCGCCACCGCCCTGCAAGGTGCACGCTTCACCCTGCACGTCGCCAATGGTGCGCGCATGCTACTGGGCGCACCGCGCCTTGCAACACTCTCGGCAAACCTCACCCGGTTGTCCCAAGGCCAGATCCCGCAGTGGACCAACGCCATGCCGCAGCCGGAGAAAGCCATTCGCTTCAGCCCGCCTGTAACCGACGAGCGCCCCTGCGTGGTTTACCTGGCGGCTTGCGTCTCGCGTGCCATGGGCCCCGCAGCCGGTGATAAAGAGCAGATATCGCTGTACGACAAGACCCGTGGCCTGCTGGAAAAGGCCGGCTACCAAGTCGTATTTCCCGAGCACCTGGACAACCTGTGCTGCGGGCAGCCTTTCGCGTCCAAGGGCTACGCCGAACAGGCCGAACACAAGCGCCAGGAAATGCTCGGCGCCCTGCTCCACGCCAGTCGTGGCGGCCTCGACCCGATCTACTGCGACACCAGCCCCTGCACCTTGCGGCTGATGCAGGACCTCGGCGAAACGCGCCTGGACCTCTACGACCCGGTGCGCTTCATTCGCACCCATCTGATGGACCGCCTCGACTTCACCCCCCAGGAAGCGCCCATCGCCGTACACGTCACCTGCAGCACCCAGCACCTGGGCGAAAGCCAGGCGCTGATCGATCTGGCGCGACGCTGCGCCAAGACCGTGGTGGTCCCGGAAGGCATTCACTGCTGCGGCTTTGCCGGCGACAAGGGCTTCACCACGCCGGAGCTCAACGCCCACTCACTACGAACCCTCAAGGACGCGGTGCAATACTGCAGCGAAGGGATTTCCACCAGCCGCACCTGCGAAATCGGCCTGAGCCAGCATGGCGGCATCGATTACCACGGGTTGGTGTACCTGGTGGACCGCGTCACCCAGGCCCGCGCAGATTAAACCTGCAAAAAAAACAGAACCCCGGCGCGCCGGCGTAGTCATCTGCATAGGTCTTCGTGACGAAGGCCTCAACGACTTCGCTGGCTGCCCCAACCCGGGAGCAGCATCGAGCCTTACGTGTACAAGGAGAATACCGATGAAGCGCACTGCTCTTGCTGGCTTGTTCATCACTGCGGCGATGCTGGCCTCCCCTGTTTTCGCGGCCGGTGAGCCTGATTTGTGCAAAATCAACCTCGACAAAATCAACAACGGCAAAGCCCTGCTGGCCACCGACACCTCCGGCAAAAGCGGCGAAATCGACACCGCCGTCTCCCAAGCCAAGGCAGCCCACGCCGCCGGTGATGACAAGAAGTGCATCGAGATCACCTCCAAAGCCCTGCAAGACCTGCAGAACAGCGACAAAGGTGGCAACCAATAGCGCGCCGACGCTCACGGCCAACCTTCGGGTTGGCCTTCTGTGACCGTTTGGCGTACACTGCACAAGCTTGTCACTCACTATGAAACAACGAGTTACAAGCACGGGGCCGTTTAGGATTCGACGCCGGTCGCGAAACTTTAGGTGCATGCCGAGTTGGTAACAGAACTCGTAAATCCACTGTTGCAACTTCTTATAGTTGCCAATGACGACCAATACGGTGCTGCTCTCGCTGCTTAATTGCAGCTGACATGCACTCCTGATGCCTTCGGGCTCAGCAATCATCAGGGGATGTCTGTAAACCCAAAATGATTGTCATATAGAACAGAATCGCCGTGCAGTACGTTGTGGACGAAGCGGCTAAAACTTACACAACTCGCCCAAAGCACCCTGCCCGTCGGGTCGCTGAGGGTTAACTTAATAGACACGGCTACGCATGTAGTACCGACAGCGGAGTACTGGCGGACGGGGGTTCAAATCCCCCCGGCTCCACCAAATGATCAAAAAAAGACGTCCACGGACGTCTTTTTTTGTGCCTGCGATCCAGCAAATACGCGGCCTCCAGCGCTTTTGCGGTCTTTAGAGAGTTTTTGAGTTCCAGCCATTCGGGTATTCCAGACGGTATTCCACCTCATCCGGTGCTAATCTTTGGAATACCGAAACAGTGCCTGAGGAGAATCTCATGCCTGCTCAAAACCTCCGTCTTTCTGATCGACAGCTCAAGGGAGTCAAACCCGCGTCCAAGGATTATGTCCTCACGGACGGTGACGGCTTGCAGCTCCGGGTACGCAGCAACGGCTCGTTGCTGTGGAATTTCAACTACCGCGAACCGGTGACCAAGAAGCGCATCAACATCGGCTTCGGGACCTACCCCGAACTGTCACTGGCGAACGCGCGAAAGATGGCAGTCGAGGCCCGCGAACTGCTCGCCCAGGGCATCGATCCTAAGGTGCAGCGCAATACGTTGAATGAAGCCAAGCGTGCGGAAACGGAACACACCTTCGAGAACGTGGCCACCGCCTGGTTCGAGCTCAAGAAAGACTCGGTCACCCCTGCCTACGCCGAGGACATTTGGCGATCGCTCACGCTGCACGTGCTCCCCGACCTGAAGACGACGCCACTCGCGAAAATCACCGCGCCGATGGTGATCGAGTTGCTTCGTCCGATCGAAGCGAAAGGCAGCCTGGAGACGGTCAAGCGTCTTAGTCAGCGGCTTAACGAGATCATGACCTACGGCGTGAACTCCGGCCTGATCTTCGCCAACCCGCTCAGCGGCATCAGGGCAGTATTCAAGAAGCCCAAGAAAGAGAACATGGCTGCGCTTCCGCCCGAAGAGCTCCCCGATCTGATGCTGGAGATCGCGAACGCCAGTATCAAACGCACGACCCGCTGCCTGATCGAATGGCAGTTGCATACCATGACTCGGCCAGCAGAAGCGGCGACAACTCGCTGGGCAGACATCGACTTTGAAAGGCGTGTCTGGACTATCCCTCCGGAGCGGATGAAGAAGCGCCGCCCACATAGCATCCCGTTGAGTGATCACGCTGTCGCACTGTTGGAGTCACTGAAGACTCACAGCGGCCATCGCGAATACGTCTTCCCGGCAGACAGAAATCCGCGCACCCACGCCAATAGCCAGACCGCCAACATGGCGTTGAAGCGCATGGGTTTCCAGGATCGTTTGGTCAGCCACGGCATGCGTTCGATGGCGAGCACTATCTTGAATGAACATGGGTGGGATCCGGAGCTCATCGAAGTGGCTTTGGCGCACGTCGACAAGGATGAGGTGCGCAGCGCCTACAACCGAGCCGACTACATCGAACGCCGGCGACCGATGATGGCCTGGTGGAGTGAGTACATCCAGAAAGCCGCCACCGGCAGCTTGCTCGCCTCAGCGTACGGCCAAGTCAGAGACAAGAACGTGGTGCCGATTCGCTAGCGCGGTACAGGCGCAAGAACTGCAGAAACAACTGAACGTTCAAGATTCGGGGCAAGCAGCCTCACTTATCCGCTTCTAAGCGCGGGTCCATCAAAACAGGGCTGCAAAGCCGCCCTGTTTGGATGGACCTTACTTTGAAGAGCTAAAAGCGACCACGTTGCCCAGGATTTACCACGGAATTCCACCGGTGGATAACCGCTCTTCAAGTCCAAAGTGACACTGAATTTCGAACCTTGACCGGGTTTATCCACAGGCGTAGAACTTGCCGTGCAAGCGCTGTCGATGACAGCAACCCCAGGTGGCCCGAACCTTGAAGGTCACGCCGCTCTCGCGGTGGTTCCCCCCAAAAGGCGATTCGCGTCCGGCAGCTCGCCAGGTCACCTCCCCGGTGATGGATGCCTACTTCAGATCATGGCCCTCGTGCGCCAGACGACACTTTCTACTTCGCTGCCCTGCAGCAACCTATCCGCTTGGCCGAATCTTGCGCCAATCTGCGCCCGTCTCTTTCTCCTGGAAAGAGACGGGCGCTCCCACCACTGCTGCAGCCCATATAGAACGGGGCTTTGCCGCAACCCTCCTCGTGACAATCGGCGTGACAAACGCTGATGTCACCAGCAACAGCGATGTAGATGATGGCGCCGCAGACCAGGAAATGGACTGCACCTGACTGACAGTCAGGCATGCCCCAGTCATCGCATTGCTGCGTTCACCCGGCTCAGGATCTTCAGGCGCTGGTCTCGTCAGCCAGTGCTGCCTCCACCCGCCCACCGGTAACGGTGCTCAGGAGGCCAGATCATGAGATGCCCTTGCTCCCGGTCGTAAGGAGCCGCCAGTCCCGCGTAGTGGACACCCCCCACAGGTCGCAGGGGCCTTGATCCCTGATAACACTCAGCATTCTTGGCGGGAAGACGTGGGGCGAGGACAGGAGAATGAAAAGTGAGGTGACCGACGTGGCATTAGTGGGTAGGCGCGATGGTCGTAATTTCGGTTACGGCAGGCAGTTGAGCTATGCAGGACCGCAGGCGCTGAAAGATATGTTCGGCGGTGGCCACTTCGGCACGGTTAAAGCGCACTGTGATCGGTGGCTGGCATTCGTGAAGTGGTGCCACTCCGAACAGGGGCCCGGTATCAATGATGCGCGGCAGATTGATCGGAAGGTGTTGGCCGACTATGCGGCGTATCTACGCGACGTGGTTGGGCGCGGTGACCTCGCCGTCAGTACCGCACAAAACCGGCTATCCAGCGTTAACAGGACCATGGCGGCGCTTCGCGGTGATCAGTACGTGAAGTTACCAAGCCCGAGCAAGGCGTTGGGTATGCAGCGCACCAGGGTTCGCCAGTCGGTGCCGCAAGGGCAGGATCGCGCGCAGGTGCAGCAGATTGTCGATGTGCTTTGTAATCGTGAACAGCTACGCGCGGGGGCGATGATTCAGATGGCACGTGCCACTGGGATGCGGTTGCGCGAAACAATATTGGCTGATTTGCCCAGATTGATCCGTGAGGCTGACAGGCTCGGCAAGATCAATATCCAGGAGGGCACGAAAGGCGGCCGAGGTGGTGCATCTGCGCCACGATGGATTGCAGTGGATCAACATATTCGGGATGCACTGAGGTTTGCGGCAAAGGTGTCGCCGAAAGGTAGCCGTAACATGATCGCGCCAAGCGAGAGCTATGCGAACGTGTTGCAACGAGTAGCCGGGGCATCGCGGGACGTCCTGCATAAAAACGCCCTGAAAGGATTTCATGAGTTGCGCGCGGCGTATGCCTGTGAGCGCTACGAGCAGATTACCCAGCATCCTGCACCGATTAATGGTGGTCATTGCTATGCCATCGATCCGCGCCTCGACAGTGAGGCTCGCATACAGATCAGCTATGAGCTAGGGCATGGCCGGATTGAGGTAGTCGCTGCCTACATCGGGGGACGGGTATGACCAAGGCGTTTGATATGGAGGTGTTCTTGGCTGCCGCGCTGACTGGGTCTCACGCGACGCGGCAACGACACTTGCGCCAAGCGAAGATTATCCAGGCTGCAATCGTACAGCGATGGCAGCGCGAGTCGCCTTGGGGATGGAAACGGAAGCATCTGGCTTGGTTTCTCAAACATAGCCTGAAACATCGCGGTGCGGGCACACGATATTACTATCTGCTCACTGTTCGACTGATCACCCGACGCCTAGAAACGTCATGGGTTTTCGATCTTTGAAAAGAAATAGGGCCTCCGCTGCGAGCGGCGGCCAGAATCGGCCAGGAGCCGTCACCGAGATGCGTGGATGAAGCGATTAAAGTTCTGCTCCGAAGGTCAAACTAGCTTTAACTTCGCTAGGAAGGCCAAGCCAATACTGACTGAATGGATACTCGACAAGGAATTGAACAGTCGCGACGTAGATTGGACAGCTTGATGGCCTATTGCTACGCTAAATTGGTTGTCTGACATTGGCTGACACACAAGGAATAGTGCTTTGCCTAACGTGGAAAAAGTCAGGACGTTATCAATTCGGCTCCTACGCGAGGAGTTTGATATTGCGGAGGCGTTCAAGGACGAGTATTCGCCCGGTACTGGAAGAGTCCAGCTCAGGCGTAGCGACTGGCCGTTAGTGGAACGTGGCGAGCTGTTTGTGGGCCAACTATTCACGAGCCGTCCAAGCTGGCTCGGGTTCTTGGAAGAGCAAGCAGGGCCTCAGCCTGAGAACCTGATTGCTAGCGGTGCCGGAGGCGTCCTGTTTTTGCCTACAGATGACCGCATTTTCGCCATCTGCTTCGGGCATATTCATTTTGCTCTTAATGACGAAGCATTCGAACGCCAGTTTGGCCTTAAGGTCACGCTTAACTCAGTGCCGCGTGATGGACTGCGGACGCTGGACCTGGCGACACCAGATGCCGTCACATTCCAGAAGCGAGTGCAGGCTAGCAAAGACAGTGATTTGCAGGACTTTGGAGTAGATGTTCTAAGAGACCTCGCGCGTGTAGCGGGTGGTACTCCCAGTGATGTGTCCTTCGCAAGATTTGCAGCCGGCCGTGACACTCTTTCGATTACGTGCAAACTAACGTCAGAGACTCTGGCGGATAAGTGCGAGCAGGTACTGGCTGTCTATCGAAGCGATACGTACAAGCAGCGATTCCCGTGGATCGACAACATGCAGGTTGTGCGGATAAAGGAGACTCTCGCTACCCTCGACGGCCACTTGTTCGAGGCAATTAACTCATTGCGAGCAGGGGATGAGAGTGAGCTCCATATGGCCCCCCCAGAGATTGTTGACTATGAGGAAGGCTGTCTCCTTCATTACAACGGCTTCGGCAGCAGTGGTACAGATTTTCACAGCCTGTCGATCGAAGACTATGTGGCGGAACTAAATCGCTGTGAATTCGATGGTACGATTGATGACATCCGCGAGCGCCACTACATCAAAGCCAAGGCCCCTGATGCTGAGGTGTTCAAGGAGCAGTGGCGGGTATACCACTGCTTTACCTTCGAAACCAACCTCAGAGCGGATGATGAGGATCGCAGCTATGTGCTTTTCGCTGGGCACTGGTACAGCGTAGACCGCAATTTCAAACGACAGGTTGAAGCTCGTTTCCAGGCTATCCCTCGGGTAGATATCATAGGGCCGACCGAGTGTCGGAATGAGCGAGAGCTCATTGCAAATCTCGTTGAGCATCGTGAAGACCTACTATGCCTGGATCAGGTAAAAATCAATCCGCTGGGGGTACGCTATGCCAACATCGAACCGTGCGATTTTCTGTCCAGCGATAAACAGTTTATCCATCTGAAGGACGGCCACTCTTCGGGGCCAATAAGCCACCTTTGGTCACAAGGTGTGGTGAGCGCGGAGGCGCTTGTGAGCGATGCAGATTTTCGTAAGAAGCTTCGCAGCGTAGTGCGAGGGCTTCGTAACGAGGCTGTACGCCTCTTGCCTGCAATCAATGGTCGTGTCGTCCGAGCCGACTACACCGTCGTCTATGGCGTAATGCGCAAACCCTACAAGAATGGTGAACTCGATCTGCCTTTTTTCAGCAAGGTGAGTCTTCAGGCGGCCGTGGACCGCATTGATCAGCTCGATATTCCCGTCGCGCTGGAGATCATAGCCAAACCTGCCAACGAGCAAGACGAAGGAGAAGAGTAGAGATAGGGTAGAGCAGCAGGTCTGCAGGGCAAGCACACCGCGACAGATCCGCAATTACTCTCTCCAGATTATTACCTGAAATCAAAGTTTCAAGTTGCTTGCTATAAATTGCCACTTCAAACCCACGGCAAACGTCGGATCAGTAAAATTCTCCTCGGCTCAACCACCGCGCTGCAAGCCAGAAACCCACGGTTTAAACTAATCAATATTGTCCCGACTCAACAGCAACCTCATCTCTTGCTGCAATACGCTTAGTTCGAACTGCAATTTTTCTTGTCGCTCCAATAGTGTAGCCATAGACTCCACCCCCTCTACAGCAGGAGGGGCAACATATCTAGAAACCGTCAGATTCCAGTCATTCTCTTCCAAATCCTTAACAGGAACACAACAAGCAAGACCATTAATATTTTTTCGCTCTGCATACAATCTTGAAATTTTTTCTATCGCATCTTTCCCCAGACGATTCAGGCGTTGACTTCTCGAAAAAAAACTTGATCCATCAATAAATAGCACATCACTGAAGACTGAAGACTTCCTCATTATCAAAATATTCGCCGGTATGGCAGTACCATAAAATGACATTGCAGGAATTGAAATAACGGCATCCACATTATTCTCTAACAGCATCCTCCTTCTGATTTCCCTCTCTACTCCCCCTCTGAATAGAACCCCCATAGGCACAACCATTGCTGCTCGACCATTCTTATTCAAACTGAAAAGGACATTCTGGATAAATGCAAAATCCGCATTAGCTTGAGGAGGCAACCCATAGCGCAGAAAGTCAACGGATCTTTCGCCATCCCAATGACGAAGTGAAAAAGGCGGATTTGCAAGAGCTAAGTCAAACCTTCCGTAAATTTTCTCTTCATAATCCATACGGGCTAGCGCATCACAAACTTCTATACTATCCACACTAACTCCGTGGACATAAGCATTTGCCATTGCTATAAAAGCTGTCTCAGCAGACCTTTCCCGCCCTAAAACATACAGCCAATTCCTTTCCGATGACTCCTTAACTTTATTGATCGCCCCTATCAAAAACTCTCCGGAGCCACATACCGGGTCATATAGCTTTTCTCCACTTTTAGGATCGAGAAGCTGGACCATCAAACTTACTATTCCGTCAGGAGTAAAGAAATACCCTCCCTTATTAGAATTTCGCTCAGCCAACTCTACCAAGAACCATTCAAAAAATGCGGCCAACCCATCTTCGCGATTACACTCATCAAAAGAAAAACACCTAAACTCATCCCAGAGCCTAACCAACTCACTCCTCTCCGACATATCAGAGCTGAGGACAGGATGTACTTCACCCCAAATACTTAGAATGGAATCTGAGAAAAACGAACTTGATTTACTCTCAACTATCCGCGCAATAACCGATGCCAACGACTCCACATCGCTCAACTCATCAATATCTGAATCTTTAACCAAGCCCTCTCTCGCCTGAATACTCCGCTCCTCATCAAGTGCTTTTTTGCAGACCATAAAGAGCAACAAAACCTTTACTGCATCCAGATCCGTTCCGCTCAAGCGCATACGCTCAATACTTTCCAGCACAAACGCTTTCAAACCAGCAAACGAGATACCCATACCTATCAGTCTCCACCCAATATTTCGTGCGCAGCACTTGCCACCATATTCTCTCCATTAAAAATCAACTTACGCAACGTATCCCTCTGCGCACACCAATTATGATAAATATCAACGATTTGCTTTTGCCTTTTCGGGCTTGGGACTGGCACCGATATTTCAAGTAAATTCTTAACACTTATATTGGGTATGCTTGCGGAGGTTCGTATGGACTCAAGTAAAACACTACCCTTAGCTGAATTAAAAAACCAATGGAGGTACTCCAAACTCACCCCTCCATCCTGCCTCGGGCGAATTATGGCGACTTGGTTTGTTGTGGTGACATTACCGCTCTCCCCTCTAAACACCATGGCTTCAGTTCGCATACCTCTCAGCGGCAATAGCAAATCTCCGACCAGGAGCTTAACCTTCAATTTAGAGGGCTCGATATCAGCATAAGGGAGGGAATTTATATCATTCAGCTCCCCCTCCCGGACGTCCTTTATCTGAATCAACCTAACGCCGCTTTCCGGGCTGTCTGTCTCCGCCCGCTCCCGAAAAGTCTGACCTAATGAGACATCAGCGATGTGAGAGAGTATTTTTTTCGCCACCATTGATTAACTTCCCATGTTCAAATTTTTTTATATCTACTTGTAGGTTTCTAGTTTCACTGCCATCAGCATTTACCTGCCACGAACGATTGAAGCCGACCTCGATATTGGGGCTGAGAGCAAGGTAGACCACAAGGGAAAGATACGTCGGGGGTGCTAATTTCAATCGTTTTCGTTTCATTCTATCTCCTTGCGTGTCTGCCAATAGCCAATTCGATCCGTCGCAATCGCAGAATGCAATCATACTGCAGTCGACTTGGAAGCCATGCTAAGGGAATGCCAGTGAGCCGTCAATGCAGTATTGATGCATTCTGCATTTTTTTACGCAAAAAGGTCAGCTTGAAGAGACAAGCCTTACGAGATGGAAATGCACCCTACCTAATCCAGAGGGGCGTCCAGCGATTCGACAGCAAATAGCTTTCAAAGCCGCTTGCCCCTCAAGGTTGAGGACTAGCCGATCTCTACTTACTCGGCCTCGCTAGGTCAAAGAGCTCTGACCCAGGATCTTTCTTTAACAGCTCGTACACCACCGTCAGGAACACCTCGCGTGTCGATTCATCGCTGAGCAGCTTGGTCGCCATACTAGTGTGGCTGCTCATGGCGGCAGCGATGGCAGAGATGGCTTTTGAAGGCAGGTCCGCCTTCATGGTCTGTTCCATCGTGTTGTTCTGCACTTGGGCCATCACCACGCGGTCAGCGCGCAGCTTCTCGGAAACGTGCACCGCGAAGGCCACCTGGTCAGTGTCGGTAATGTCCTTGCCGAAGGAGTTGTTGAGCTTCTCAATCAGCTCGGCAAGGTATTTTTTCTCGCGGTCGCGGGCGTCGCGCAGGCCGTTATCGGTCATACCATAGAGGCCAGGTGTTTCACCCAGCACGGCGACGCCACTGAGGTTGCTGCCCTTCCTGATCTTGTAGTGGCTGAGTTTGAGGTCACCCAGATCCACCTGTTCGGCGGTGATGCCCCTAAGCCGCTTACGCAGCAGGCGCGCATAGCTGGCGAAGGCCTCCAGGCTCGGGTCGCCGAAGTCGATCAACTGGGCGATATACTCGTAGCTGCGCACGAACTTTGTCAGGCTCTCGCTGAAGATCATCAGCTCGTCGCGTGCCTTGCAATACTCCGAACGCTGTACATCGGCGTACTCCATGTCCTTGTCGCTGCCCTCGTCATGGGCCTTCTCCCAGGCTTTTTCCCACTGGTCGATAGCATCGTTGAGCGTCTTCAACTTTCCGTTGAAGCGGTCGGTGGCTGACTGTGTAAGCGAGAACAGCTTCTGGTGCGTCACCTTCGGGTCGACGATGGCATCACCAAAAGCCTCCACCTCGGCCTGCTCATAGATGAACATGCCATCCAGGCGCTGCTTGATGTCGTAGACGATGTTCGGGTCCTGGATGTCCGCCACCTGGGCATCACGATAGAAGGTCTTGAACGACGCCAGTATCTCGTCGGCCTTGTTAGCGAAATCGATGACGAACGTTTTGTCCTTGCCGGGGAAGGTGCGATTCAGACGCGAGAGGGTCTGTACGGCCTCCACACCGGATATTTTCTTGTCCAGATACATGGCCACCAGCTTCGGCTGGTCGAAGCCGGTCTGGTACTTGTTGGCGACGATCATCACTCGGTAGTCCGGGGTGTCGAACACCTTACGCATATCGCGGCCATGCAGGCCGGGGTTCAGGTTGGTTTCACTGAACTGGTGATCCTTGGGCAGACTGGGCTCTTCCACATCCGAATTGGGCACCTCACCTGAGAAGGCCACCATCGCCAGCACGTTATCGTAGCCCTTGCGCTTGCAGTAGTCCTCCAGCGCCAAGTGGTACTTCACCGCTGCAGCACGCGAGCTGGTCACCACCATGGCCTTGGCCTGGCCGCCGAGCAGGTGCGCCACGTTTTTGCGGAAGTGCTCGACGATCAGTTCGACCTTCTGCCCAACATTCACCGGGTTGAGCGACAGCCACTTGGCCAGCTTGCGCCCGGCGCTCTTCTCGTCCACGCGCTTGTCATCGACCATCTCGCTGCCGATTTTGAACGCCACGTCGTAGCTGGTGTAGTTCTTCAGCACATCGAGGATGAAGCCTTCGTCGATGGCCTGCTGCATGGTGTAGAGATGGAACGGTGCGGGCGGGTTGTCAGTGCCAACCGGCTGCGCCGGATTGCGCGGACGGCCGAACAGGCTCAGCGTCGAATGTTTGGGCGTGGCGGTGAAGGCGAAGTAGCTGGCATTGCCGGGGCGCGAGCGCGAGCTCTGCCACACGGACAACCGCTCCGCCTTGGAGAGTTTTTCCCACTCCGCCTCGCTCTGCCCGGTCAGTACATAACGTAGGTCATCCGCCGTGCTGCCCCCGGTGGAGCTGTGCGCCTCGTCAATGATGATGGAGAAACGGCGATTGCGCAGGCTCTGCTCGCCGAGGATGGCCTTCTGCGCATAGGGGAACGTCTGCAGAGTACAGACGATAATCGGTACACCATCGAGCATGGCCTTGGCCAACTGCTGGCTCTTGGGCAGGTTCGACTGTTGGCGGTCGATGGCGCACACCACGCCGGCCTGGTGCTCGATCTGCTGAATGGCATCCTGCAACTGCTGGTCAAGCACCTGGCGGTCTGTCACCACGATCACGCTGTGGAAATACGGCTCACCGTCTGGGCGGCGCACACGAATCAGCGAATGCGCGGTCCACGCGATGGTATTGGTCTTGCCCGAGCCGGCGCTGTGCTGGATCAGATACGGTTGCCCTGCCCCTTCTACCCGCACCGCATCGATCATCCTGGTCACACCTTCCCACTGATGGAAGCGCGGGAAGATCAGGCCTTCCTTGAAGTAGGTTTTGCCGTTGACGTCCTGGGCTTCCTTACGCTCCAGCAGCACGAAGCGGTGGAAGATGTGCAGCCAGTTGTCCTTCTGCAGCACCCGCTCCCAGAAGTAGCTCACCGGGTAGCTACCGTTGTCGCCCGGCGGGTTGCCGGCGGCGCCATCGTTGCCCCGGTTGAACGGCAGGAAGAAGGTTGAGTCCCCGGCCAGCTTGGTGGTCATGCGTACGTCGCTATCGCTCATGGCGAAATGCACCACTGCGCCGCGCTTGAAGGTGAGCAGCGGCTCCAGGCCACCGCTCTTGCGCTCAGGGCGGCGGTCCATGCAGTACTGCTGCATGGCGGCCTGGACTGACTGGGTGAAGTCGGTCTTCAACTCCACCGTGGCCACCGGAATGCCATTGATGAAGAAGGCCAGATCGATCTCGTCGGCTTTGTCCAACGAGTAACGCAGCTGCGGCACTACGCGCAGACGGTTCGCCGCATAGCGGGCGGTCACCGTGTCGTTGCGCGCGTCTTCGGGCAGCGCCTGGCTCATGGCCAGGATACCGCCGCCGGCCACGGCAAAGCCGTAGCGCAGCACATTTACGGTGCCGCCTTCGACCTTGTTCTCCAACTGCTTGACCAGTCGGTCCAGCACCAAGTCGCTCGTGCCTACACCATTCATTGCGAGGATCTTAGCCATAGCCTGCGGCTGACTGTCCTCCAGCCAACCCAGCACATCCTCAGGGACTAGCGCCCGCCCTTGGTCATAGCCTGCAGACTTACCCACCAGCCAGCCGGCAGTTTCAAGCTGCTCGACGATATGGCGTTCCAGTTCGCACTCGTGGTGGATATGACTCATCGTTTCGTCCTTTAACTTCTCGGCCATCCCTGGGAACGGCCCATCAAATAATGTCTATCGGGCGTATTCACTGATACAGCTGGGGCACATTCACTTGCCGCCGTCGTGGGTATCGCTAATCATGTCGGCACGCTGGTAGCAAGCCGTTCTTGTTCAGGTAGAGCCGCAGCGGGTCGAAGGACCCTGTCCTTGGGTACGATAGGAGGCATCACTCAGCGACGGGCCTATCTTGCCGATGTTCTCGTAGCTCAGATTCAAGCGCTGCGGTTACTCGATCTTATTCACTGAGCAACTCATTTTCTGGCTTCACACCGATATCACTCAGTTGACAGTCCTGCCAGGCGGCATAAGTTTCGCCACTACCCTCTACCAGCCAAGAGATTCGACCACTGGCTGCACGACCATAAACAACCGCTGCTGCTGCACTAGGGCTACTGAAGGCATAGTCGTCCTTGAACATTAGGTACTCACTTCCGTCACTGATCATGACACCGTCACTCACCAACTGCTGGTACAGGTTCCGGTAGTTGTGATCCGCAGTTCCTACCCACTGAGCTCGAGCTCGGGACCCCTTCAGTACAAAGAACTCACCATCGACCTCTTGCGCTTGCGCGCGCTCTTTGCTCTTGGGAAGCTGTAATGCAAAACGCGGCGACTGGCTGACCGGTTGCTCGACGGGTGCCATAACGAGCTTGGAGGGTTTGATCAGCTCGCGCAGGAAGTCGAAGCCCAGCACTGGTAGCACAATGCGGATCTGCTCGAGGAAAAACGCCATGTCTGCACGGTCCGACTCAGGCAAGTTGGTGTAGCTATGCGCTGTGCCATTGCCTACTACACAGCGGCCGGTTTGACTGGCGATCTGGATTAGTTGGCTCTCCAGATACTTGGCATGGGCCTTGGTCAGGTTCTGATCCTTGCTGGTAATCAGACACACACGTTCCCAGAAGTCCTTGCCACCCTGTTCTTGAGGACGGTTGTGTTGCCTCAGGCGCTGCGCCACATCATCAGACTCGCCGATATAAACCCGGGTACGCAGGCTGTCGTCCGGGTCGGGGCCGACGAGAAAGTACACCCCGGTACGCGCGCACTCGGCGCGCTGCACCAGTTCGGCCAGCTTGGAGCGCGGGCCGGTCAGCACATGGCCGGTCCAGTTCATGATCTCGGCGGTGAGCAACCCATTGGGCGTGCCATCCACTAGGAACAGACGCAGGCTGCGACCCTGGCTCATACGGCCTCACGAAGGTCGATCTGACCGGTGACAGCGGCGATGATCAGGGCGGAGCGGCGCTCTTTTAGCATTATAACGCTGCACTCTGATGCCCGAACAAGCCGGTCTAGGCGCCCAACATGTACAGCGATAAAGCGATCAATCACAACCTGCTCATCTCTAGGTGGCAGCAACACTGGCGTTCGCCGGAGTGCATCCAGCGTAATTTCTTTGAACGTCGCCCCCTTGGCCATCAAATCAAAGTACACTTGAGCTGCACCTGAGTTCAAAAAAGCCAGCAAAAAGTCTCGCGTAACTTTCTGCCCTGGCGAGACCTTTGCTGTGCCCTGTGTAAGATTGGCGAGATTCAGTTCATTTGGGACAGGCAAGCACTTGCCGACTGACGCCCGTATCGACATGACAATATCGCCTGGTCGCACCCTTGACCGCGCATAAGACGCATCGATTTCAGGGGAGGTAAGGGGATAACCACTGACTGGAAGCTCATCGCCACTCATGTCACTAGTACGGATATACGGCACCCCGCCTTCGAACTCAGGGCCAGCTTGAACGATTCCGTAAGTGATCGACGAGTTCTGATCTACAACGTGCTTGAGCTG
Organism: Pseudomonas sp. Q1; assembly: GCF_009935975.1. Lineage (NCBI taxonomy): Bacteria > Pseudomonadati > Pseudomonadota > Gammaproteobacteria > Pseudomonadales > Pseudomonadaceae > Pseudomonas > Pseudomonas sp. Q1. The sequence goes on from NZ_QODI01000004.1 coordinate 98,497, forward strand.
CTTGACGCACCAATGCTCCGGCACCTCCCCTAGCCACTCCACGCCTGAGTCTTTCATCTTCACGCTGGGATCGAGGCCCTTGGTGACGGCATGGGTGATCAGCGCCTGACGCTTTTCGCGCAGCAGTTCGATAAAGCGGGTTTTTTTCTCAATCAGTGCGTCGATGCGAGCGGTTTCGCTATTGAGATGACTGACTATTGAACGAAGCTCGACGGATGGCGGCAGAGCAATACGTGTACCCAACACCTCTCCAGAAGACAGGTGCTTCACTGTCGTTGAGTACGCGGTATCGTTAATGATCTTCAAAGGAAAAGGCAGGGAGTACAGCAAGAGCTCAGTTAAACTCTCATTCTCACCACGCAAAGCGCAAACGCGCTGATTCAACTTGGCAGGCCCAGCCAGCCAAAGAACCGCATTGAAATCCCCATCCATTCCAACAAGGACGTCCCCATCATTAACACGGGCAGAGTCAGGACATGGCTCGCTTGTATAAATCCAATTTTCTGAAGGAGAAAGATCGCGGATACGTATCAATCGATCCTCGCCTTCGCCATCAGGAGAAAAACCTGAAGAGTCAAAAGGAAATCCATTACGTAACCGATAGTGATTGCTGATCCGCGTTACTTCCCAATGCTCCGGCACCCTTCCCAACCACTCCACCCCTGAGTCCTTATAGGCCGGGTACGGCTTGTAATGGCTCATGCCGTCACCTCACCGAGCAGTGCGGCAATCTCGGCCTCCACGGCCTTGAGGTCGGCATCGATCTCGGCCAGCGGGCGCGGCGGCTGGTAGACATAGAAGTAACGGTTGAAGTTGATCTCGTAGCCGACGATGCCGACTTGGCCATCCTTCGCGTCCGTCTTGCCGGTATCGACCCAGGCATCCGACACATGGGGCAGTACTTCACGAGCGAAGTACTCGTCGATGCTCTGGCTAAGCGGTACGTTCTCGAACTCGCGAAGGTCGGAGTCGGCCTGTAGGTTGCCCTTGTCGTCCAGCACCGGCTTGGCATTGGCATCGCGCTCACCGAAGCAGGCCAGCGCGGCTTTCAGCGCGCCCTTACCTAGCTTCTTGATGCCGGCCGCCTTGAGGAAGGCCGGCAGGTTGTCGAACTCGTCCTGTACGCTGGCAAATGCCTCGGCCTGATCAGCACCCTTGGTGTTCTGGTAGACGGCGAGCTTGTCAGGGGTAACCGAGAAGCGCAGGCGCAGCGGACACTCGACGGTAATGCGGCGGTAGCCGAAGTCGGTGGTGGCGAAGATCTTACTGTTCGGGCCTTCCTCGAAGGCCTCGTGCAGCTTGGCAATCTGGGCAATCTGCTCATCCGACAGATACTTGCGCTTGCTGCCTAGGCTCTTGCGCATGGGGGCGTGCATGGCGCTGGTATCGATTAACTGCACCTTACCCCTGCGCAGCGCATCCTTGTGGTTGGACAGCACCCAGATATAAGTACCAATGCCGGTGTTGTAGAACAGGTCGGTGGGCAGGGCGATGATCGCCTCCAGCCAGTCATTCTCCAATATCCAACGACGGATCTCCGACTCGCCCGAGCCGGCGCCGCCGTTGAACAGTGGCGAGCCGGACAGCACGATGCCGATGCGGCTGCCGCCCAAATCAATGGGCTTGCGCTTGGACAGTAGGTGCATGAGGAACAGCAGCGAGCCATCGCCCACCCGAGGCAGGCCAGGGCCGAAGCGGCCCGCATAACCTTGTTGGCTGTGCTCGTCCTGTACCAGCTTCTGCACCTTCTCCCACTTCACACCGAACGGCGGGTTGGCCAGGCAGTAGTCGAACTGCTCATGGGGCAACTGGTCATTGGACAGGGTGTTACCGAGCTTGATATTGCGGGTCTCGAAGCCCTGGATCAGCTTGTCCGCCACGGAAATGGCGTAGGTCTCAGGGTTCAGTTCCTGAGCGTAGGGCACCAGGCGTGCATTGGGGTTCCACTCGGCCACCTGCTCGATGGCCGAAGACAGAAAGCCACCGGTGCCGGCGGCGCAGTCGTACACGGTACGCACTACACCTTCGCCATTGAGCGCCTGATGATCAGGGGCGAACACCAGGGTGGTAGCCAGGCGCACCACATCGCGCGGGGTGAAGAATTCTCCCGCGGTGTCGTTGGCGGATTCGGCGAACTTACGGATCAGATGCTCAAACACCAGCCCCATTTCGTGGTTGCTGATGGTTTCCGGGTGCAGGTCGATGCTGGCAAACTTCTGCGTCACCAGGTACAGCAGGTTGGCCTTGTCGAGCTGAACCAGCCAGTCGGAGAAGGCGAAGTGCTCGAATACCTGGCGGGCGTTGGCGGAAAACTTGGCGACATAGTCCTCTAGGTTGGCGCGGGTGCTGGTGGAACCGACCGAGCCCAGGGAGAACTGCGAGACGTTGTAGAAGGTGGCGCCGGCCGTGGTCGGCAAGATCAGGTCCATGTCCACGCCGCTGGCCTTCATACTCTCGTATTGGCTGCGCACCTTGTCACGGGTCGGCTCCAGCACGCACTCCAAGCGGCGCAGCAAGGTAAAGGGGAGGATGATGCGGCCGTAGATGGACTGTTTGAAATCGCCGCGCAGCGCGTCGGCCACGTTCCAGATGAAGTCGGCGAGGTTTTGCTGGTTCACGCTGCTGTTCCTTACTTGGCGGGCAAGGCGATTTGCGCGCCTCCCTGCGAGATGTCTTAATTGATGCCGAACCTTAACCGGTTGGGTAGCTCCGTGCCAGTATTAGAAACCGGCTACGGTACGGATTTGCCCATTCAGCTAGCGGGCTCTCAATCCCGGAACGTTGGCGTTTTGGCCACGTCGCCGCGACCTATGCAGCGCTACGCAGCTGTCGCCAGCAGAGTATGAGGAACGCTATTTTCTGAGTGTTGAGAGTGTCTAGGAAACCAGGGGGACTCATTACCCTGATAAGAACGGAAGCAGAAACCGGCGCGCACCTGGCGAGTACTTAAAAGCAACGGTCCGACACTGGAACAGGGATTGGCAAAGTACCCCGGAGCTGCGCCTTGCCATCTCCTGAGTTCAAGTCCGACTTATCGGTCTTCCAAATGGTATTCCATGAAAATATGGAGTTCGATTTTTACCTCATACTTCAGACACATAGGAAGTCATTTCAAATCCCCCCGGCACAAAAAAAGACGTCCCAAAACGTCTTTTTTTGTGCCCACCATTCAACCCACCATGCCCTTCCAACCTCCACCATCAAACGCATCCGCGCATACAAGCCGACCTCACCGATACGCCTCACCGCCCCAAAAGGTTCACCCAATGCTCCGCCGCCTCATGCGCCTCCAGGAACGCCTGTTCATAGCTGTCCCAGTGATCACCCTCCACATAAACCGTGAGCGGCCTTGGGCCGACCAGGGTCAATGTCGCACCAACAGGAACATCCAGCGGCGGGCTCCAGCTGAAGCCGATCTGTACCGTGCCCCCCCTCTTCGTCTTGTATTCAACAGGATGGGATTTATCAATGCGTGCCGACATAAGTGCCTCCTTGAGCCGGCGCCACCTCTGGCGCCGGATCTTGATTGGGTGAGATATGCCTCAATGGCTGGTCATACCAGCCATGTGCATCATCCAGCGCATCGCACTGGCCACGATGCCGAGTGCAATCACGCTGAGGAACCAAATAGCGACCAGCCAAAACACTTGCTGGTACCAAGGGCCTGCCTGACGTGGCCTCTGTTTTTTCGTCTCAATGGTAGCCATCGCCGATCCTCACTTTTCCGCGGAACACGTAGTAACTCCAGCAGGTGTACATCAGGATGATCGGCAGGATGAACAGCGTGCCGATCAGGATGAAGAGCTGGCTGGAAGGTGGTGATGCGGCGTCCCACAAGCTGATGGATGGCGGCACGATGTTTGGCCAGATGCTGAAGGCCAGGCCGATGTAGCCCAGGAAAACCAGTACCAGGGTCAATACGAATGGCCAATGGGAATGATGCTGGCGCAAGGTCTTCAAAAGCCCGACCAATGCCAGTACGCCCAGCAGCATCAGCGCCCCGAACACCACGATGTGTGCATGGGTGAACCAGCGCGTGGCGATCTCCGGGTGCAGCCAGGGTGTCCATACACATAGCACGGCCACCACTGCCATCAAGGCGAATGCCAGGTAGTGGCTGAACAGCCGCATCCGCGATTCCAGCATGCCTTCGGTCTTGACCAGCAGCCAGGTGCTACCCAGCAATGCGTACGCCACCACCAGCCCGACGCCGCAAAACAATGGGAAGGGTGACAGCCAGTCCCAGGTGCCACCGGCAAATTGGCGGTTCACCACTGCAATGCCGGCGATGTAGGAACCGATCACCACGCCTTGGCAAAAGGTCGCCAGGAACGAGCCGCCGATAAACGCCATGTCCCAGATATGCCGCTTCTGCGGGCTGGCCTTGAAGCGGAATTCAAACGCCACCCCGCGAAAAATCAGCCCTGCCAGCATGAAGATCAGCGGTAAGTACAGCGCTTCCAGGATCACCGAGTAAGCCAGCGGAAACGCACCATACAACGCCGCCCCGCCAAGGATCAGCCAGGTTTCGTTACCGTCCCACACCGGCGCCACGGTGTTCATCATCACGTCGCGCTCCTGCTCGTCCGGGATCAACGGAAACAGGATGCCCAACCCCAGGTCGAAGCCGTCCATGATCACGTACATCATCACCCCGAAGGCAATGATCACGCCCCATATCAACGACAGGTCTATGCCTTGAATGCCCATGTGCAATCCCCTTGATCAGTTGGTGTGGTCGCCGGACGCCAGCGTCTCGGTGACAGCGGACAGGGGACGGCGTGGTGTGCGCTCCTGGCCGGGGCCGCCGTGGGGCGGGTGGTCTTGATGGGGCTGCGGCCCCTTGCGTACCAGCTTCATCATGTAGCCGATGCCCACGGCGAATACCGAGAAGTAGATCAGCACGAATAACGCCAGCGAGATGCTCAGTTGCGTGACGGTATGATTGGACGCCGCATCAGCGGTGCGCATCAGCCCGTACACCACCCACGGCTGGCGACCCACCTCGGTGGTGATCCATCCGGCCAGCATCGCGATCAGGCCGGTTGGCCCCATGAACAACACCAGGCGCAGAAACAGGCGGTTGCGATACAGCGCGCCATGACGCCGCAAAGCCAGTCCAAGCAATCCGGTGACGATCATCAACATCCCCAGCCCGGCCATGATCCGGAAGCTGAAGAAAATGATGGTCGAGTTCGGCCGGTCTTCTTTTGGGAAGCTCTTGAGCGCCGGGATTTGCTTATCCAGGCTGTGGGTGAGAATGAGGCTGCCCAAGTAAGGCACCTCGATCGCATAACGCGTCTTCTCGGCCTCCATGTCGGGAATACCGAACAACACCAGTGGCGTCGCCTGGTTATCGACGTTTTCCCAATGCCCCTCAATTGCGGCAATTTTCGCGGGTTGGTGCTCCAGGGTGTTCAGGCCATGGGCGTCGCCGACCACTGCCTGGATCGGCGCCACGATCAACGCCATCCACATCGCCATCGACAACATGGTGCGGATTGCCGGCGTGTCGTTCTTGCGCAGCAAATGCCAGGCCGCAGAAGCCCCAACAAAGAACGCCGTGGCGACAAAGGCGGCGATCGCCATGTGCATCAGACGGAACGGGAACGACGGGTTGAAGACGATGGCGAACCAGTCCAACGGCATCACCCGACCATCCACGATGGAAAAACCTTGCGGTGTTTGCATCCAGCTATTGGAGGCCAGGATCCAGAACGTCGAGATCAACGTACCGATGGCAACCATCACCGTGGAAAAGAAGTGCAACCCACGCCCTACCCGGTTCCAGCCAAACAGCATGACCCCAAGGAAACCCGCCTCGAGGAAGAACGCCGTCAGCACTTCATAGGTCAGCAAAGGCCCGGTGATACTCCCGGCGAAATCCGAGAACCGGCTCCAGTTGGTGCCGAACTCGTACGCCATGACCAGGCCCGAGACCACGCCCATGCCGAAGTTGACTGCGAAGATTTTCGACCAGAAGTGGTACAGGTCCTTGTAGACCGAGTTGTTGGTTTTCAGCCATAGCCCTTCCAGCACGGCCAGGAAACTGGCCATGCCGATGGTGATGGCGGGAAAAATAATGTGAAACGAGACCGTAAACGCGAACTGAATCCGCGCCAGGTCGAGCGCCCCAGGATTTAACATGACGATACCCTCATTGAGCCTCGCGGCCCACAGCGAACAGATGTCTGGTGATCAGCAAACCCCGGAGCGGCGCCGAGGCCGCCCCGGCCCGGCTCATGCGCCGATAGACTGAATCAGGTTGCTGGCCGGCGCGGGCTCAAGGCGGATCGCGATGAACTTCGACGTCGGGGTATAGGTGCGGTCGCCGTAGCTCTCCAGCGGCACCAGAGGGTTGGTCTCCGGGTAATAGGCCGCCGCCTGGCCAGGCGGGATATCGTAGGCAATCAAGGTAAAACCACTGACTCGACGCTCCAAGCCATCACCCCAGAGCGAGACCATGTCGACCTTCTGCCCAGGCTCGTAACCCAGCTTGCGAATGTCCTGCTCGTTGACGAACACCACATCGCGCATGCCATAAACACCGCGATAACGATCATCAAGCCCGTACAACGTGGTGTTGTATTGGTCGTGGGAGCGCATGGTTTGCAGGATCAGGTCCGGTTTTACATCAAGGTCACGCACGCCTTCGCTGACCAGGTGTGCGGGCAGCACACTGGAGGCAAACTGGGCTTTCCCACTGGCGGTTTTCCAGATGCGCTGAGCGGCGTTGTTGCCCAAGTGAAAACCACCTGGGTGCAGCAGTTTCTTGTTGAAGTCCTTGAAACCAGGAATGGTGTCGGCGATCAGGTCGCGGATGCGCGAGTAGTCGGCCACCGCCCACAGCCAGTCGATCGGGTGTTTCCCCAAGGTCGCATTGGCGATCCCAGCGATAATCGCGGGTTCCGAGCGCATCAAAGATGACTTGGGTTTCAGTTGGCCGTGGGAAATGTGCACCATGCTAAAGGTGTCTTCCACCGTCACGCCCTGCGGGCCCTCTTCCTGCATATCAATATCGGTGCGCCCCAGGCACGGCAAGATCAAGGCTTCGCGGCCCGTCATCAAATGGCTGCGATTGAGTTTGGTGGAGATATGCACGGTCAGGTCACAGTTGCGCAGTGCCTCATGGGTGCGTGGACTATCTGGCGTCGCTTGCGCGAAGTTGCCGCCCAGGCCGATGAACACTTTGGAACGCCCCTCCTCCATGGCGGCAATCGCCATCACTGTGTTGTGGCCATGGTGACGCGGCACCTGGAAGTTAAAGCGTGCCTCCAGTGCATTGATCAGTTCCGGTGGCGCCAGTTCGTTGATACCCATGGTACGGTCGCCTTGCACATTACTGTGCCCACGTACCGGCGACAGCCCGGCCCCTGGCCGTCCGATATTGCCGCGCAACAACTGCACGTTGATGATTTCCTGCACAGTGACTACGGAGTGTTTGTGCTGGGTCACCCCCATCGCCCAGCACATGATCACGCGTTTGGCACGGCGATACATGCGCGCGGCCAGTTCGATCTCCTCAAGGCTCAGGCCGGATTGCTCGACGATGTGCTCCCACGAGGTCGCGTCCACTTGTTCCAGGTAGCTGTTCAGACCCGAGGTGTGTTCGGCGATAAAGGCGCGGTCGAATACCGCCTCGCCATTGTTTTCCAGGGCCTCGCGCTCCCACTTCAGCAAAAACTTGGCGATGCCACGAAAGGCCGCCATGTCGCCGCCCAGTGCCGGACGAAAGTATGCCGACGAGGTAGGTTCGGAGCCGTTGGTGAGCATCTCAAGCGGGTGCTGGGGATGCTGGAAACGCTCCAGCCCACGCTCTTTAAGCGGGTTGAAGCAAATCACCTGGGCACCGCGCTTCACCGCCTCGCGCAATGGCTCGAGCATGCGTGGGTGGTTAGTGCCGGGGTTCTGCCCGATAACAAAGATCGCGTCGGCTTCCCCCAGGTCTTCAAACGTCACCGTGCCTTTACCCACGCCGACGCTGTCGTCCATACCCAGGCCGCTGGCTTCGTGGCACATGTTCGAGCAGTCGGGAAAGTTGTTAGTGCCATAGGCACGAACGAACAACTGATAGAGATAAGCGGCTTCGTTACTGGCGCGTCCCGAGGTATAGAACTCTGCCTGGTCCGGCGACTCCAGCTCTTTCAGGTGCTTGGCGATCAGGGCAAAGGCGTCGTCCCAAGTGGTTTCGACATAACGATCCAGCGAGTCGTCATAACGCATGGGGTGAGTCAGGCGCCCTTGGTACTCGAGCCAATAATCACTTTGCGCCGCCAGCGACGACACCGTGTATTTATTGAAGAATGCCGGGTTGACCAGGCGCCCGGTGGCCTCCCAGTTGACTGCCTTCGCGCCGTTCTCGCAGAACTTGACCATACCGTTTTCCGGCGACTCGCCCCAGGCACAACCTGGGCAGTCAAAGCCGCCATTCTGGTTGGTCTTGAGCATCGCGCGGATGTTCTTGAAGGCGTTTTCACTGCCCAGCCAGTTTTTCGTCACCGCAATCAGCGCGCCCCAACCTGCGGCCGCCCCCTTATACGGTTTATAACGCTCAACTTCGCTCATGATTTTTCTCCAAGACTTCACGCATAGACGGCCTAACTGAAAGCCATTATTGATGATTGTTTTTCAGCCGGTGCGGAACGCAAACCTATTTGAAACTTGTCCAACATGGTTCGCACCGGCCTGTTCCACGGGCTTGCTATCGGGTTACGCTTTCAGACTATGTCGCGCGCAAACAACCTGTCTAATCACAAATAATGACCAAACAATCGAGACAATCTATCAAGGAAATTATTTTTAATTTTCAATATCTTATTTAATTAAAATTCGCAAAAAAAGCCCAATTAACCCCTCATAGATTCCCTCGATCATCCAGTTGTTAATAGTGATTAGACGGCGATAAAAAACAACTTTAGCCTCCACTCAAAGATTCACTTACTTACACCCCCAACACTCATACAGTGCGTACATGCACTGAGTCGCTGCCGGAGGTTTTAATGACCGCGCCGATTTTGACGGACCGTTTTTCTCGTCAGGTTGACTACCTCAGGATGTCGGTGACCGACCGCTGCGATTTCCGCTGTGTCTATTGCATGGCCGAAGACATGGAGTTCCTGCCGCGCCAACGCGTTTTGACGCTGGAAGAGCTTTATCAACTGGCCGAACGTTTTGTGGCGCTGGGCACTCGGAAAATTCGCCTGACCGGCGGAGAGCCGTTGATTCGTCCCGGCGTCGTTGAATGGTGCAAGCGCATCGCCGCACTCCCGGGCTTGCGCGAGTTGTGCATGACCACCAACGGCTCGCAGTTGGGCAAGCTGGCAGCACCGCTGTTCGAGGCGGGCCTGAAACGTTTGAACATCAGCCTCGATAGCCTTGACCCCCAGCGCTTTCGTGAGCTGACGCGCACGGGCAACCTGGCCACCGTCATCGCCGGAATCGACGCTGCAAATGCCGCGGGCTTTCAACGCACCAAACTCAATTGCGTGGTGATGAAAGGACGCAACGATCATGAGATCAATGACCTTGTAGCGTTCGCCATCGACCGTGGTTTGGATATTTCGTTTATTGAAGAAATGCCCTTGGGCGTCATCAGCGAACACAGCCGTGCCGAGGCGTTCTACTCCAGCGCGCAGGTACGTGAGCGTATCGCCGAGCGCTACACACTGATCGACTCCGCAGAGTCGACCCAAGGCCCCTCACGCTACTGGCGTCTGGCCGAGGCCCCGACTATTCGCCTGGGCTTTATTTCGCCCCACAGCCACAACTTTTGCGGTACGTGCAACCGCGTGCGGTTGACCGTTGAGGGCCGCCTGCTGTTGTGCCTGGGCAACGAGCACTCGGTCGATCTCAAGGCGGTATTGCGCCGCTATCCGGGTGAACCGAAACGCCTGGAAAACGCGATCACCGAGGCGATGAAGATCAAACCCTATCGGCACAATTTCGAGCTCAACGATGACGTGCAGGTTGTCCGTTTCATGAACATGACGGGCGGCTAGCCGTTCTGATCTCCCCTTTGCTGGAGGCTGTTGCCCATGATCGTCAGAGCCCAACCCAACCTGATCGGCGTATTGATTTCACTCAAGGGTTCCGTGGCCAGGCGCATTGCGCTGCGCAGCCTGCTGGTAACCCTATTGGCCTCGGCAATTGTGCTGATCGAAACCCTTCACCCGGCGTACTTCTCCAAGGTCAATGCCACGCCCTTCACATTGCTGGGCTTGTCTCTCTCGATCTTCATGAGTTTTCGCAACAACGCCTGTTATGACCGCTGGTACGAAGGGCGCAAAGCGCTTGGCGCCATGGTGATGGATATACGCGCCATGATCCGGGAAACCCAGGTTATCGAGGATGCGCACCAGCGCAGCGCCATCCTGCGCAACCTGTGCGGGTTCGCCCACGCCTTGAACGCCAGGTTGCGTCACGAGGACGAGTCAGGCGTGGCAGAGATCTGGCTGGACAGGCTGCCGTCGCCCGGCACCCCCAATATCCCGGAAAGCATCCTCAGCCGCGTCACCCAACAGTGCTCAGCGCTGGCCGCATCAGGCGCCATCAGTGAATGGCGCTATCAGCTGATGGCCGGCCATTTGAGCAACCTGACCCGGACGCAGACGATGTGTGAGCGCATCAAAAATACCCCGTTGCCCTTCCCCTACACACTCTTGCTGCACCGCACCAGCTACATGTTTTGCATCTTGCTGCCCTTCGCCATGGCCGAGCCATTGGGTTGGCTGACGCCGCTATTCACGGCGATCGTGAGCTACACATTTTTCGGCCTGGACGCGATTGGCGATGAGTTGGAAGACCCGTTCGGCTACGACGAAAACGATCTGCCGACCGATGCAATCGTGCGCACCGTCGAACGCGAAGTCCTTCACGCCAACGGCGCGACGGAACTGCCCGCCGTGCTTCAACCCATCGATTTTATCTTGAACTGATCCGAGGTCACTCATGAACCAAAGCTCCTCTACATTGACGCACCTGGACGCCGCAGGGCGGGCCAGCATGGTCGACGTCACGGACAAGGCTGCAACCATGCGTGAAGCGCAAGCCCAGGCCTGGGTGCGTATGCAGCCGTCGACATTGCGCCTGATCCAGCATCATGGGCACCCCAAGGGCGACGTGTTTGCGGTCGCGCGTATCGCCGGAATCATGGCGGCAAAGAAAACCCACGAACTGATCCCGCTCTGCCATCCGTTGCTACTCAGTTCGATCCACCTTGAACTGAGCGCCGTCGCACCCGACCGCGTGAAAATCGTCAGTACCTGCCGGCTCAACGGCCAGACCGGCGTCGAGCTGGAAGCCCTGACCGCCGCGAGCGTGGCGGCATTGACCCTCTATGACATGTGCAAGGCCGTGGATCGCGGGATGATCATCGATCAGATCCAATTGCTCAAAAAACAAGGTGGAAAGTCGGGCACCTTTATCGCTGGAGACGCCTGATGATTCTGATCAGCTACTTTGCGCGCTATCGGGATCAGCTGGGCATCGGCGGTGAAAAGATTGCGCTGAACAGCTCGTTGCGCACGATTGAAGACGTGAGACAGCAGTTGTGCGCCAGAGGCCCGATCTGGCAGCAGGTGCTTGGAGAAAGCAGCCTGATGTGTGCGCTGAACCATGAACTGTGTACGCCCGCCGCGGTGATAGAAGACTTCGACGAAGTCGCGTTCTTCCCTCCAGTGACAGGAGGCTGAGCCATGCCGGTTCACGTTCAGACCGCGCTGTTTGACCTCGACGAACTGACCCGCAGTGTCCACGCTGGCGACACGGGCGTGGGCGCCGTCGCCACGTTTGTGGGGTACGTCCGCGATATCAACCAAGGGGATCAGGTTAGCGAGTTATTCCTGGAGCATTACCCGGGGATGACCGAGCGCTCCTTGCAACGGATCGTCGATCAATCCCAGGCACGCTGGCCCTTGCAGCGGGTGACCGTCGTGCACCGCGTGGGGGCGTTGAAGGTGGGCGAACCCATCGTGTTTGTCGGCGTTGCCAGCGAACACCGCCAGGCGGCTTTCGACGCCTGCGCGTTCCTGATGGATGCCCTGAAGACCCGTGCGCCCTTCTGGAAACGTGAACAGACGCCGGCCGGTGAACGCTGGGTAGAAGGCCGGGAAAGTGATCAGCAGGCCGCCAAGCGCTGGGACGCATAAGCCTCAGAACAAATCGCAGAACGGAATGAAACGCGCCGTGTCACCGGAGCGCAGGGTGCAGCCCTCGGGGATTTCCACCAGCCCATCCGCCCAAGAGGCCCCCAACAGCACACCTGAACTCTGGTTCGGATACAGCACGGCCTGCCCCTGCTCCAGCCTGGCGCGCAGGAATTCGCGGCGGTTGCCAGCTTTCGGCCAGTCAAACCCTACGCTGACCGCAAAGCTCAGGGGTGTGACGTCTTCGACACCCTGGATACGCAGCAAGTAAGCCCGCGCCAACAGACCGAATGTAACCAGTGCCGAGGTCGGATTACCGGGCAGGCCGATGACCGGCACATTACCGAAATAGCCCACGGTCAGCGGTTTGCCCGGTTTGATCGAGAGTTTCCAAAATAACGGCTTACCGCACTCGCGCAGCACTTGGCCAAGGTAATCGGCATCGCCGGCAGAGACGCCGCCAGTGGTCAGGATCAGGTCGGTGGCAGGCGGCAATTGTTCCAGTTTGAGCCGGGTAAGTTGCGGCTCGTCAGGAAGAATGCCGCCATCGATCACTTCACAACCCAATTCGCTCAACCAATGGCTGAGCAATGTGCGATTGCTATTGTAGATACCGCCGGGCCGGAGGGGCGCCCCCGGCTCCACCAGTTCGTTGCCCGTGGACAGCAGCGCCACCCGTGGCCGGCGTACCACCGGTACATGCGTGCAACCCTGTGCCGCCGCGATGGCCAGCTCGAAAGGCCCGAGGCGCTTACCGGCGTTGAGCAACACCTCGCCCGCTTTGTTCTCCTGGCCTCGCGGGCGAATATTCTGCCCCACGCGCAGCGGCTGCATAAAGCGCACACGACCGCCTTGCAGCACCTCGACGTTTTCTTGCATCTCGATGCAATTGGCGCCTTCGGGCAGCGGAGCGCCAGTGAAGATGCGCGCACAGGTGCCAGGCAGCAGGGCCTGGGGCGCAACACCGGCAAATATCTGTTGCGATACCGCCAGCGGCTCACCTTGCCAATCGCCGAGATTCAGGGCGTAGCCGTCCATGGCACTGTTTGGCCACAGCGGCAGATCCAGGGTCGCAACCAGGTCATTGGCCAGGACCCGTTGCCGTGCATCACTCAGGGCCACCGACTCGCTGTCTTGCAGGCAGTGCTCCTGCGCCATAGCCAGCAGTGACGCAATGGCCGCCTCCACTGACATCAACGGCGAACCCTTCATCCTCGCGTCCCGCACAGCGCCACGGGCTTGAGGTGTGGCACAAAATTGCACGGCCGGTGGCGGGCATCGAGCTGCTCGGCAAGGATGCCTTCCCACGCGGTGCGGCAGGCACCCGTGGAACCCGGAAGGCAACACACCAACGTTCCGTTGGCCAGCCCGGCCAAGGCGCGGCTTTGTACTGTGGAGGTGCCGATATCGAGAATGGAGATTGCGCGGAACAACTCACCGAAGCCCTCAATCTGCTTATCCAACAAGCAGCTCACCGCCTCGGGTGTACTGTCGCGGCCGGTGAAGCCGGTGCCGCCAGTAATCAACACCACCTGAACCTGCTCGCTGGCGATCCAGGTCGCAACCTGTGCGCGGATCTTGTAGAGGTCATCCTTGAGCAGGTTGCGTTCACAGAGGCTGTGCCCCGCTTCCAACAGGCGGCTGACCAGCAATTGCCCGGAAGTATCGTTGGCATATTCCCGGGTATCACTGACGGTTAACACTGCAATATTCAACGGTACAAACAACGCATCCGACGTTACGCTCATGGGACCCTCCGGCAGACTTTTAACGAAACCATTTGCTTGAGGCTAAGGCGCTCAAACCAAGGCTGTCTAATCGTTACGGCTGACTGGGTTATCGAGCGTTTCTATCACTGGTTTTCCTGCAATGAATTCTTCAGTTATCGAGCGAATCGATCACGCCTTCAATACAGGCGATTGGACGCACGGGCCTTACAATGAGATGGTCTGCTCTCTCGCTCGCTGCGCTTCAGACACTGGCACTCATAACGACCTCTTACTTACCCCAAGCAGGCGCCTTAATGGACATAAAGCAACTTAAATTCCTGATCGCACTGGAGCAAACCCGTCACTTCGGCCAGGCAGCCGCGCGCTGCCATATCACGCAACCGACACTGTCGATGCGCTTGCGCAATCTGGAAGATGAGTTGGGCCTGGAGCTGGTTACCCGTGGCCAGCGCTTCGAAGGCTTCACCGAGGCCGGGGAGCGCGTGTTGGCGTGGGCCAGGACCTTGCTGGCCGCGCATGATGGGTTGTTCGCCGAAGCGGCGGCGTGTCGTGGTCAGTTGGTCGGTAACTTGCGCCTGGGCCTGGTGCCGCTTAGCGGGTTCAACCCGATCAGTTACATCCAGGGCCTGTCTCATACGTTCCCCGAACTCAAGTTCAGCCTGTCGTCCATGAGCTCGGACAAGATCATCGAAGCCTTGGGCACCAACCAACTGGACCTGGGCGTGTGTTACCTGGAGCACGTGAACCCCAATTACCTGGACTTTTTCGAGCTGGGTGAGACCCGCGTCGGGCTGTTGTACGACACCCGGCACTTCCATTTCGAAGGCACCGAGATGAGTTGGGAAGACGCCGCCGAGTTGCCCCTGGGGATGATCAGCAATGGCATGCACTATCGTAAGTCCATTGACCTGAGTTTCCGCAGTCGCGGTCTCGACCCCCAGCCCATCCTCGAGAGCGATTCGACCTATCAGTTGTTCCAGGCGATCCACGAAGGTTTTTGCTGTGCGATCATGCCGTTGGACAGCGGCCTGGAAAGCCCTATCGAGAATCTGGCGTTTATCAACCTGCCCGATGCCAGCGTGCTCGCGCCGTTGGGCATGGTCATGCGCAAGACCGAGCCGCGCTCGGCCATCGCCGAAAAATGTTTTGCCGAAGCCAGGAAATTGCTCACCGCCAAGGGCGCAGGCGAGTAACGGAGGTTTGCCCATGATTTGCCGAGTCGAACACGCCGTTGAAGCAGGCGATGCCAATGCACCGGCACCGCAGCCACGCAACGTCGCTTATCGGGAGTATGACGAAGGCGCGCAGGTCGCCGAGGCGGCGCTGGCGGCGGAAATAGCGCTGGCCATCAGCTACAACGGCTTGAGCCAGGCGGTGATGATGGTTTCACCTGGCGACATCGAAGACTTCATCCGCGGCTTCAGCGTGAGCAATGGGATCATCGACAACCAGGGTGAAATCTACGATATCCAACTCACGCATTTTGATCAGGCCTGCCAGGCAGACGTCAACATCTCCAATCGGGCGTTCTGGGCGCTGAAAGATCACCGGCGGCAGATGGCGGGCACCAGCGGCTGCGGGTTGTGCGGCGTGGAGGCGCTGGAACAGGCACTGCCTCAACTGGACATCCTGCAACCGGCGCCCCTGCCGCCCGCGCATCACCTCAAGGGCTTGCGTGAACGTATCGACGCCGCCCAGGTCATGGGGAAAAGTACCGGCGCCCTGCATGCGGCGCTGCACTTCGACGCTGACGGCTCAGCCTTGCTGTGCCGTGAAGACATTGGCCGGCATAACGCACTGGATAAATTGATCGGCGCTATGCAACAGGCACAGGTCGATGCGCGCAGTGGGTTCACGGTCGTCACCAGTCGTTGCAGCCTGGAGCTTATTCACAAGGCCGTGAGGGCCGGGCTGGGCACCTTAGTCAGTTTGTCGGCGCCCACCAGCCTGACGGTGCAATGGGCACGCAAACACCAGCTCAACCTGATCCACGTACCGCATCGAAGCGCACCGCGGATCTACAGCCCGGCCTGAAAGGACGGCTGGAATCCAGCCCCACGACGCATTACCCTGACGGCCTTTATCAGACAACCGGAAGTCAGATACCCGTGCTCAAGCCCCTCGCCGCCATTGCCCTCGCCTGTACGCCTTTGTTGACCAACGCCGCCGACCTGGCCGGGGTGTGGAAAGGCACCCTGGGCAAATCCGTCATCGTTGCCTGTTTCAACGGCGCCGATGGCGAGCACGGCAGTTATTACTATCAGCGCATCCTCACACCGATCCAGCTGACTCAAGCCAGCGACAACGCGCCCTGGGTGGAAGCCGGAAATACCGGTTTCTGGGCGTTGCAACCCCCGCAAGGCGATACGCTTTCAGGCGCCTGGAGCAAAACCCCGGGCGGCACACCGCTGCCACTCAACCTGCAACGCGTCGACACGCAAGGCTGTGGCAGCGACGCCTACAACGCGCCCATGGAAGCCGCGCCGCTACCGATCAAGACCGAGAAGAAAACCTTCGGCGAGCACCGCTATCAGCTCAAGACCCAAGGCGCCCAGGTCACGCTCAAGCTCGAGGGCGATGGCCAGGCCATCCAGAAGATCAACCAGCAACTCGCGGCCCTGGCCGTGAGCGACGATGATCAGAAGGAGTATTTGCAGGAACGGCGCGAGTACCTGGGCCGCAACGGCTCGGCCTACACCAGCGAAATTGAAGTGGCGCCCACGTACTGGTCATCCCAATTCATGACCGTCAGGTTTTACCGTTGGGCCGCGGGCACCGGTGCCGGCGGCATCAGCTGGGGCCTGCACTCATGGGACCTGCAAACCGGTGAAAGCGTCGATCCCTGGGCATGGTTTGGCGGGCGCCAGGAGTGGTATGACGCCTACGCCGGGCACGTGAAGCTACCGGCCAAATTCAGCCAATGGCTGGCCGGGCAGACCAGCACCGACGAAGACTGCCCGGCGATCACCAGCTATTCCACCTTCGACCTGAGCTTCAACACCCAAGGCTTGCAGCTCGCGACGCGCGCCACGGGTGACGGCTGCGATAACGAGCTGAATTTCACCTGGGAGCAATTGACACCGGTGCTGATTGAGGCAGGCAAAGCGGCGTTGCCCCGCTTGAAACAGCCCTGAACGGCAGGCTCGGCCAGCCTTACAAAAACCCCACATTGATTCACCAAATATTAAGAATCGCTTTCGTATACTGCTGGATCGCCCAGGACCGATCCCCCGATCGGTCCCCTTTCCCGGTAGCCAGACTCCATGACGCGCCCCGCCTCTCTGCTGCTTCTTCTCGCTGGACTGTTATTTTTCTGCGCCCTTGGCGGCCATGAGCTGCAAGGCTCCACCGAAGCCCGCGTCGCCGGGATCGCCATGGCCATGCACCTGGACAATGACTGGGTGATCCCGCGCCTGTTTCGCGAACCCTTCCTGGAAAAACCGCCCCTGAGCCTCTGGCTGGACGCCGGCGCCATTCGCCTGTTTGGCGCGTCGACCTGGGCGGTGCGCCTGGCTTCGGCGTTTGCCGGCTTGTTCAGCGTGATGCTGTTCTACGGAATGCTGCGCAAGTTTGGCCGGCCCAAGTCGCTGGCGTTCTGCGCCGCGTTGATCCTGGCGACCATGGCCAGCTACTGGGGCAATGTGCGCGGCGTGGGTGAAGACTCATTGCTCAGCCTCGGTGTGACCACCGCGTTGCTGGCGTTCTACCAGGCGATGCGGCCCGAGTCCGAGCGACAGGGCTCCAACGCGTGGGCCTGGGCACTGTTTACGCTGGGCATGGTCATCGCCACCCTGAGCAAGGGTGTGCTGGGCCTGGCGATGCCGGGCATCGTGATCTTCGTGTACCTGGCCGCGACCAGCCTGATGGACAAGCGCTTGCGCATCGGCGATTGGCTCAAGCCGGCGCTGTTTACGCTGTTGGCGTTGGTACCGCTGCTGATCTGGCTGGGGTTCCTGTACCAGCGTGGCGGGATGCAGGCGGTCGGTGAGGTGCTGTGGACCAACAGCGTCGGGCGCTTCAGCGGTTCATTTGTGGAAGCCGGGCATTACGAGCCGTTCTACTACTACCTCGCGAAATTGCCTCAAGCGTTTTTGCCGTGGAACATCCTGGTGTACCTGGGCCTGTGGCACTTTCGCAAAAGCCTGGTGCGCAATCGCTACCGTCTGTTTTTCAGTGTGTGGCTGTTGGCGCAATTCACCCTGCTGACCCTGGCCTCCAGCAAGCGCACCGTGTACCTGATGTCGCTCACACCGGCCGCCGCCGTACTCGCAGCCGAATATGGGTGGGTGCTGCTGGAACGCTTGAAAGAGCGCAAGCCTGGCGTGTACCGCTACCACCGCCAGGTGATCGGCGGCGTATTCGGTGTACTCATTGCCTGCTATATGAGCGCTGCATTCTGGTTCGCGCCCAAGGCGGACGCCGTGGAGTCATTCGTGCCGGTGATCAGCCAGCTCCAGGCACTGCAGGCAGAAGGCCGGGAAGTGGCAATATTCCAACCTAACGAACGGATCTTCGGTGCCGGGGTGTTCTACATGCAAGCGTACGTGCCCATCCTGCAAACCGAAGCCGAGTTGCGCGCCTTCCTCACGGCCAAACCGGGTAACGTGGCGCTGATGGATCACACCGACCGACTGAATGAAAAGGTCACGGTGATCAAGCAGATGGCAATCGGCCGCCAGCCTTACTACTTCGCGGAGCAGTAAGGCCGGCGCGGGTCATCAGTGCTTGGTGACCTTGTCCAGGTAACCCATGGCGAACGCCGAGATCACGAAGGTCATGTGGATGATCACGTACCACATCAGGTGTTGTGGATCGACGTTCTTGGCGTCCATGAAGATGCGCAACAGGTGGATGGAAGAAATCGCCACGATGGACGCCGCCACTTTCATCTTCAGCGAGGAGGAGTCCATGGTGCCCAGCCAGTTGAGCTTTTCCTTGTTCTCATCGATATCCAGCTGCGAGACGAAGTTCTCGTAGCCGGAAATCATCACCATCACCAACAAGCCGCCAACCAGGGCCATGTCGATCAACGACAGCAGTACCAGGATCAAGTCGGATTCGGCCATCGAGAACACGCTCGGCAGCAGGTGCACCACTTCCTGGAAGAACTTCAACGCCAGCGCCAGCAACCCCAGGGACAAGCCGAAATAGATGGGCGCCAGCAGCCAGCGCGAAGCGTACATAGCATTTTCGATAAAACGTTCCATTGGATCTCACACAGCTTGGCTAAAAATGGCCGCGAGTATACCAGCCGCTACCTGATCGCTGTCACCGCGAGAAAACTGACCCAGGTGGCATCTGTAAGAGATTTTTTCTGCTAGTGTCGAGCCCATGAACTCGGCTCGATGATGTCGGACAGGAAGACTCAGATGATGGATGTGCGATCCCCTTTGACCAGCCTCGGCCTGTGTGCGGCGTTGCTGATAGCCAGCGGCTGCTCACCCAAAGAAGAGCAGAAACAGGCGACCCTCGAAGAGAAAACCGCAAAATTCGAACAGTCACTGGACAGCATCCAGGACCCCAAGCTGCGGGACGCCATCGCCGACCTTGGCGGTTCGCTGCTGCTGCTGGAACGGGCCCGCGTCAAGCTCGCCAACAAGCCGATCGAAGCCGAATACGGCGAAGACACGTTGGCCCTGCTCAAGCATTACCCCACGCCCCAAGCCTTGGTGGACACCTACATCAACGGCCTGTTCGTGTTGCGCAAGACCTCCCATTCCGACTACCTCACGGATTTGCAGCCGGTCTTCCCGTTCAGCTTCAACAGCCCCGACCAGTTCCCCTTCCCTCACAGCCTGGAATGGCAGTCGGTGACGTTGAGCAACAACAAGGTGATCCCCTTCCAACCGGAATGGTCGGAAACCGATCCCGGCATTCAACTGAGCCCGAGCAGCTCCAACCTGACCAACCCCGACGACCTGACGGTGAGCTACCCGTTTATCGAAGGGATCGAGACGGACAACAAGAGCCAGCCCCAACCGGTCAGCCTCAAAGGCACGGTTGACGTGGTGGCACCGGGCAAGGTGCTGACCTTTGACTTGTCAAAAAAGGACGTGGGCCGCAAGCGCACCGAAGGCAACATCACCCTCAACCTGGTGTTGCTTGAAAAAAACTACGCCGAGATCGAGCTGACCAACAGCGAGCCCCTGGCCGCCGAAGTCGGCGACGACTCGCCTAACCCGTTGCTGGTGCAGGCACGCGACAGCACCGGGCAGTTTCTGACACGTTCAGGCTCAATCAACGAAAGTGCCGCGCAAGTGGCGTTCTATGAGCAGCAGTTGGCCGAGATGCGCAAGCAGAAGACGTGGTCCGATGCTTTCGAGAAGCAGCTCACCGACGAGCAAAAAGCCTTTGAGCACAAGCAGACCAGCCATTATGCCAAGGTGTATTTCAATGGCCTGATCGACACGCTGCAGGTCAACGTCCTGGATTTTTCCAAAGCCACGCTGACGCATAAGGACCTGGACCTGCCGGTGATGCGCTTCGACAAGAACAGCCTGCAGAATACGGTGCAAGCCTTGCCGATGCCCGTCACGGTGTACGACGACAGCGCCGCCGGCTGGCTCAAAGACGCAAGCATGAGCGAAGACCAGCTGAAAAAAAGCATCACAATCAGCCAGTCGACCGACGACGCCAGCGCCGCCAGGATCGTGTTTGACCACCCCTTCACCTTCAATGACGAACTGGTGGGCAACGACCACAGCAGCAGCGACGAACCCATCACCTTCTTCACTGCGGACGAAAAAGGCGAACGTGGCGAACCCATCGAGCTGCCCAGCGAAGCCTTTGAGCTGGACCCGGCGCGAGGCACGCTCACCTACGACCTCAACCTGTTCCCGGAAACCCCGGCATACGTGGTGGGCTCGATTCCCTTGTTCCTGGCGAACATAGAGAAAAGCACGATTGACGTCGCGAAACTGCCCAAGGGCCTGACACTTAAAGACAACGCCCTGATCGTCGACCAGAAGGCGTTCCCTTCCGACAGCTGGCGCTTCTACGCCAAGGACGCCAGCGGCAACTATCTCAAGGAAATCCTCGGTGTCAGCCACCGTGCAGAGGAATACGGCACGGCCATGTTCGACGTGCATTATTTCTATGGCAAGCCGACCACTCTGGAAAGCTACCAGCGCACCGACCTGAGCACCGTGCAATACGGCTTTGAGGTCAAGTTGGACAAGCCCGAGAGCCAATAACCTGGCTACAGCGCCAGGCGTTCCTGGCTACCGTTGAGCTGTCGCAGATGGGCCTGCATATGCAGGCACCAGATCTGCGGATCGTCCGCCTGCTCGTAACCGTGCAGGGTCAGGCTGTCGACAATCGACTGAAGAATGGTTTCTGCCACGAAGGGTCCATGAAACGGGCCTTGGGACTTGATGGTGGAAGGCTGTTCGCCGGTCATTCCGGCAGCAAACAACAACGTCCACATCCCGTTATCCCCTGCCAGAGGACGAATGGAGCATTCGATACGGGTGACCAGGCCCAGGCACTGGCGGGTAAGGCTGAGGTTGCGCGACATGGCGGCGACCCTCGGTAGATCGGTGTTCAACCTCAGGCACATGGCGAGGCTGTTTCTATCCTGCGACTCCTGTGGATATCCCTTAAGTTGAGAATAGAGGAAAACCACAACAAACCAAGGTTGTAGGGACCAACGGGCATGGCCCTCCGAGAAGTGTCAATTTATTGGCTAGCCACCCCCAAAAAATACACCGCCAACTCAATGTGGGAGGGGGCTTGCTCCCGATAGCGGTGTGTCAGTCAACCTATTCAGTGATGACCTACCGCAATCGGGAGCAAGCCCCCTCCCACACTTCCCGCGTCAAACCCAAATTCAGGTGGGTTTGGCTTCAGCCAGCGCTTGCTGTGCCAGCTCTTTCTCCGCTTCCTTCAGGTCTTCCTCGCTGATCATCTCCGCAATCGCCCGCAGGCGCTCAACCACCCGCGCATTCACGCTGCCTTCCGGGAATTGCCCTTCGGCATCCGGCTCACCGGCAGGCTCGCCCACCAGCAGGCTCAAGGCCTCATCCGCCTGACGCACGGCATAGATGTGGAATTGGCCGTTGCGCACCGCCTGCAATACCTTCTCGTCGAGCATCAGCGTGGCAACGTTGGCCTGGGGAATGATCGCCCCTTGCTCGCCGGTCAACCCACGGGCCTCGCAGAGGCGGAAGAAGCCTTCGATCTTCTCGTTGACCCCGCCCACCGCCTGCACTTCACCAAACTGGTTGATCGAACCGGTGATCGCAAAACACTGCTTGAGCGGCGTCTTCGACAACGCCGAAATCAACGTGCACGCCTCGCCCAGGGACGCGCTGTCGCCGTCCACGTAACCGTAGGACTGCTCCAGCGCGATACTCGCCGAGATCGCCAGCGGGAATTCCTGGGCATACCGGCTGCCCAGGTAACCGGTGAGGATCATCACGCCCTTGGAGTGAATCGGCTGGCCGAGGTTAACTTCACGCTCGATGTCGACGATGCCACTGCCGCCGGGATACACCGTGGCGGAAATCCGCGCCGGCACGCCGAAGGCCGAATCGCCGACTTCCAGCACCGTCAGCCCGTTGCACTTGCCGACGGCTGCACCGGCGGTGTCGATCAGGATCACCCCGGCGAGCATGTCGTCGAGAATCCGCGCCGACACACGCCCGGTGCGCGTGGCCTTGGCCTTGAGCGCACGTTCGATATGGCCGGCGTCGGTCATCTCGTCACCCGCCAGATGGCGAATGAAGTCCGCTTCGCTGACCAGTTGGAACAAATCGCCAATCCGCGCCGACAAGCGCCCCTGATGCTCCGCCAGCCGCGCACTGTAGGTGGCCAGGCGCGCCACCGCATCCGACGTCAGCGGTGCCATGCCTTCTTCTGACGTGCGGGTTTTAAGCAATTGGGCGAACTGCTCCAGGCTTTCGTCGACCATCGGGATGTCTTCGTCGAAGTCCACCAGCACGCGGAACATCTCCTGGAAGTCCGGATCGGCGTCCTGCAACGCGTAGTAGAGCTGGCGCGAACCGATGATGATGACCTTGACCTGCAACGGAATCATCTGCGGGTTGAGGGTCACGGTGGCCAAGCGGCCCAGCTCGCCCAGGGGCGACTCCATCTTCAACTTGCGCGATTGCAGGGAACGCTTGAGCGCGTCCCACACAAACGGCTCGCCGAGCATTTTTTCCGCTTCAAGGATCAGGAAACCGCCATTGGCACGGTGCAGGGCACCCGGGCGCAACTGGCGATAAGTGGTGTAGAGCGCGCCCTGGTCGGTGCTGTATTCGATACGACCGAACAGGTTGTCGTAGGTCGGGTGCGGTTCGAAAACCACTGGCGCGCCACCGTTGGTCGGGTGGCCCACCACCAGGCTCGGGCAGTATTGCTCCTCGAGCAGCTTGCGGGCCTGGGCGTCGGTCTTGGCATCGTCCACCAGTTGCTCGACCACGGTCTTGAGCAGGTACACCTGCATGGCTTGCAGGTAACCGCAGACGGCGGCGTTTTCCGCGTACTTTTCCGACAGCGGAGCGAGCAATGGCTGCAGGGCCAGGGTGATGGTTTCTTCGTTGAATTGGCGCAGTTGGTTATTCGACTCACGCTTCCACTGCGGCAGGCTGGCCAGCTCCTCGTTGAGGCGTTCTTCCAGCTCGGAAATGTCCGTGTGGAAGCGCTCGCGGTCGGCTTCCGGCAATTGCGAGAACTCGGCTTCGTCCAGCGCCTTGCCGTCGAGCATCGGCGTGAAGGCGATGTTGGAGCTGTCGCGATACAGCGCTACGTCTTTTTCCAGGGCCAGGCGTTCGATGACGTCCAACGCCTTGTCGTAGCGCTGGTTGAAGGCGCGGTCGATGGCGCTTTTGCGCTGTTGATAAGTCGGGTGTTCGAAGACCGCCGGGAAAGTCGCCACCAGGTTGTCGACCAGAGCGTTGATATCGGCGATGAACGCTGCGGCGGCGCCGCCTTGCAGCTCCAGGGCACGCGGTTCGCGCGGCTCATCGAAATTATTCACATAGACCCAGTCCGCCGGGGTCTGCAGGCGTTTGCCTTCGGCCTTCAGGTAGCGTTTGACGAACGAAAAGCGGCCAGTACCGGGCTCACCCATGACAAACACGTTGTAACCGGGGCGTGGCATGGCCACACCGAACTGCAAGGCTTCGACCGCACGTTCCTGGCCAAGCACACCGCGAAAAGGCTCCAAATCATTGGTGGTCGAGAAGCTGAACTGTTCAGCGGAGAAAGGGCGAGTCAGCGCTTCGGGCGCTAGACGCAAGCTGGCAGCAACAGGATCAGGCATCGGGCTTCCTTACATCAGGCGGGGCAGATGACGGCATTCTGGCTCTCGCTTGCGCGCTATGGCAAGGCGCGCCGTTGGGAAAGCTGCGCTGCGGTAGGCGCCCTGCAAAAAAAATCGCGATAAGGCCGATTGTTTTATAAAAAATAACGGAACCCCAGGATCATGCCTAAACTCCAAACTGCGCGGGTTGGACTAATAACTGGCCCCTAGGGCGCTGCGAAGCGCCTGAACCCCTTGTCCATTGGTTTGCACACAAAGAGAACAAAGCTATGAAACGGATCCTTCTTGGTACTCTCTTCACCGTTGTCTCCCTCAATGCTATGGCAGAAGCACCAGGCGGCCCGAACTGCGGTTGGGGCAACATGCTGTTCGAAGGCCAGCGCGGTACTCCGGCGCACTTCCTCGCGTCGACCACCAACGGCACCTCGGGTAACGCCACCTTCGGCATGACCTCGGGCACCAACGGCTGTAACACCAACAGCAAGCTGACCTACGGCGGCAAGTCCTGGATTGCCATGAATGGCATGATGAACGAGCTGTCCGAAGACATGGCCAAAGGCAATGGCGAAGCACTGACCACCTACGCGGTGGTACTGGGCGTAGCCCCTGAGGACCGCGAGCACTTTGCGGCAGTGACCCACGAGCACTTCCAGCAGATCTTCAGCAAAGCTGACGTGACCGCCGACGACGTGCACACCAACACCCTCGCTGTACTGAAAGGCGATGCCCGCTTGGCGAAATACGCGACCCAAGCTTAAGCTCGACCCGCCCGCGTCTTGCGAGACGCGGGCCTTATTTTTTGGACCCGCCCCCCTTTGGGTCTCACTTATTCCGACTTAAGTTGCCCCTATGCTCAAACGCTTTGCCTGGTTGGCACTCTTCGCTTGCGCCCCGCTGTATGCGGCCGCGCCTATTGATGATCAACGTTTGCAGCAACTGGCCAACGACCCGTTCTGGCTATCTTTGGGCCATTACGAAGCCGGCAAAATCAGCGGCTGGCGCAGTTATGTCAGCGACAAGAAATTCTTCATTGCTGCCGATGGCGCACACCACCCGGATGCCGAACTCAAGGCCACCGTCCAGGCGCTGTACCAACCTGCGAGCCTAGGTGAAAAACACGCCCAATGCGTGTACCCCGCACGGACCCGCTGGCTCAAGGACCAGTTGCACCTGACCGACCTGCCCGCCGTGGACTGCACAGAGTTCAAGCAATGGTTCAAAGACGTCGCGCCCCACAGCGCCGTGATGATCTTCCCGGCTGCCTACCTCAACAGCCCGTCGTCGATGTTCGGTCACACGCTGCTGCGCATCGACCAGGCTGACGTGCAGAGCAACAACACCGCCCTGCTCAGCTATGCAATCAACTTCGGCGCCTATATCGAAGGCTCCGACAACAGCATTCTTTACGCCTGGAAGGGCCTGATGGGCGGTTATCCCGGCCTGTTCGCACTGGTGCCCTACCAGGAGAAACTCTCGGAGTACCGCAGCCTCGAAAACCGCGACCTGTGGGAATACCGCCTGAACCTGACCCAGGTCGAAACCGAACGCATGGTCGAGCACGTGTGGGAGCTCAAGCAGATCCAGTTCGACTACTTCTTCTTCGACGAAAACTGCTCGTACCGCCTGCTGGAGCTGCTGCAAGTGGCCCGCCCCGGCTTGCGCCTGACGGAGCAATTCCCGCTGACCGCCATTCCAACCGACACCGTCAAGGCGGTAAAGGATGCGGGGCTGGTCGAGAAGATCGACTATCGCCCGTCCCGCGAGCGCGAGTTGCTGGAGCGCGCCAAGCCACTGGATGGCGATGAACAGCAATGGGTGCTGAAAATCAGCGACGACCAGAAGCAATTGCAGGCGCCGGCCTTCAAAGCCCTGCCCCGCGAGCGCCAGGCGCTGATCATCGACGCGGCCTACCGCCTGGGTCGCTACCGCGCCAATGGCCTGGAGCGCGACACCGAACGCTCCCAGCGCAGCTTCGAACTGCTGCGCGCCATCAACCAGAACCCGGCGCCCGACCTCAAGATCGAACGCCCCGGCCTGCCCGAGAACGGCCATGAGTCACGCACCTGGCAGGCCGGCATCGGCACACGCGGCAGCAAGACCTTCGGCGAATACGGCCTGCGCATGGCCTACCACGACCTCAACGACAACGCCGAAGGCTTCCCGCTTGGTGCACAGATCGAAATCCTGCAAATGAAACTGCGCCAGTACGAAGGCAACCACTGGCAGCTGCAGCAACTGGACCTCGCCACCATCCGCTCCCTGACCCCGCGCAACGCCCTTTTGCAACCCTGGTCATGGCAAGTCACCGGCGGCCTGGAACGCGTGCCGGGCAAGCACGACGACCAAACCCTGGTGGCCCACGTCAACGGTGGTGCGGGCAGCACCTGGCAACTGAGTGACGACATGCTCGGCTTCGCCCTCGGCACCGTACGCGTGGAGCATAACAACGACTTCAGCGAAGCCATCTCCCCAGCGGCCGGGTTCAACACCGGCGTATTGTGGAAAAATCCGTTGGGAAATCTGAGCCTGGAAGCCAAGGGCGACTTTTTCACCAATGGTGAAGTGCGGCGCAGTATCAGCCTGAACCAGCAATGGGAGTTGTCACGTAACCTCGGATTACGCTTGAGTGCGCAGCGCGAGTACAGCCACCTGTCGACGCCTATGAATGAAGTGATGCTTGAAGTGAAGTGGTACCACTACTGATTCCAAGTGTGGGAGGGGGCTTGCTCCCGATAGCATTGCATCAGCCAAGTAGCCATTGACTGACACACCGCTATCGGGAGCAAGCCCCCTCCCACATTTCGGCTCGCGTATATTCAGCTACATCGCATTGCCCGCCCATTCAGGAGCTCAACCAACATGGCTGTTACCTGCACCACCCTCGAAGAAGTCCGAACCCACATCGACCACCTCGACCAACAAATCGTCACCCTGCTGGCCGAGCGCGGCCGCTACGTCTCCCAGGCCGCACGCTTCAAAAAAGACACCGATGGCGTCAAGGCGCCCCAGCGGGTTGAACAGGTGATCGCCAAGGTAAGAGGTTTATCGCAGACCGTGGGCGCCAACCCTGAAGTCACTGAACAGGTGTATCGCGCGATGATCGCGGCGTTTATCGAGCAGGAATTGGCGGAGCATGCCGCACTGACAAGCAACCCTACACAATAAACTTCTGTGGCGAGGGAGCTTGCTCCCGC
Source organism: Pseudomonas sp. Q1 (assembly GCF_009935975.1). NCBI lineage: Bacteria > Pseudomonadati > Pseudomonadota > Gammaproteobacteria > Pseudomonadales > Pseudomonadaceae > Pseudomonas > Pseudomonas sp. Q1. Next base: position 125,831 of record NZ_QODI01000004.1, read on the forward strand.
TGGACTGCGCAGCAGTCCCAATCTTTTGAGGCCGCTTCGCGCCCCGGCGGGAGCAAGCTCCCTCGCCACACGGGCAGTGCAGGTCTTTAACCCAACGCCCTTTAACCCAACACCGTTCTCACACCCCTTTCACGCCGCCCCGACAAATTCCCTTCTAGACTTCCCCTATCAGCCGTGAAACGGCCAGGGAGCAAGCAATGTGGCGGTATGCGGTAATGCTGTGTGCGGCAGTGTGGTTGTCGGGTTGCCAGTCCACCCATCAAGAGTTGCTGGCCAAGGGTTATCCACCGGCCTTTGCCGATGGCTTCGATGATGGTTGCAGCAGCGGGCGCCAGGCTGCCGGGGTGATCAGCGGGGAGTTTCGCAAGAACGTGCCGCGTTATCTGAAAGACCGCGAATACGCCGCGGGTTGGGAAGATGGCTTTCGCCAGTGCAAGGCCATGCGTGAGAACGAAGAGCTGCGTGACTACAAGGACAACCACTGGGACGAGCGTGAGCGCGCCTGGCAGCAGGAAAAGGACCGCGACGCCGCCCGGGCTTATCGCTCGCAATAGGTCGCTTTCAGACATCCGCCGAAACTAAAGCGCGGCGAACATGGCCCAAGCTCCATAGAGGGAGAATGTCATGAGCCGAGCTTTTGTTAATGAAGACAGCGCCGCCGCCCAGGCCGACCAGCCGGTGGAGCGTCAGGTCAGCGGCCAGCCCAATCGCCTTACCGCCCAAGGGCTGGCGCAGTTGCAGGCCAGGGTTGCGCAATTGCAGCACGCGTACAGCGCCGAAGCCGCCAAGGGCGAGCAGGCCGACAAGCAGCGCCAGGCCGACCTTGAGCGGGATTTGCGTTACTTCAACCAACGCGTCCAGAGCGCTCAGGTCGTGCCTCCCGCCTTGTCGACCGACAAGGTGCAGATCGGCAGTTGGGTGACCTTTGCCAATGAGCAAGACGAGCAGCAGCGCATTCAACTGGTCGGAGAAGACCAGGCCGATGCCCACGCCCATTTGATCAACTGGGGCTCGCCGCTGGGCCGCGCATTGCTGGGCGCCCAAGTGGGCGATGAGGTGCTGTGGAAGCGCCCCGTCGGCGATCAGTTGATTGAAGTGATGCGTATCGAGCCCGAGGCTTAGACGATGCCTTGGGCCAGCATCGCGTCGGCCACTTTCACGAAGCCTGCGATGTTCGCGCCCTTCACGTAGTTGACCCGGCCGTTTTCTTCGCCGTAGTGCACGCAGGCGTGATGGATCGACTGCATGATGTTGTGCAGCTTGCTGTCCACTTCACCGGCGGTCCACAACAGGCGCATGGCGTTCTGCGACATTTCCAGGCCACTCACGGCCACGCCACCGGCATTGGACGCCTTGCCCGGCGCAAACAGGATGCCCGCGTCGATGAAGAGATCCACTGCCTCCAGCGTGGTCGGCATGTTGGCACCTTCGGCCACGCAGAGGCAGCCGTTGCGCAGCAGGGTACGGGCGGCCTCGGCGTCGAGTTCGTTCTGGGTGGCACACGGCAGGGCAATATCGCAGGCCAGTTCCCAAGGGGTTTTGCCCTTACGGAATTCCAGGCCGAAGCGTTCAGCCAGCTCAATGATGCGACCTCGCTGCACGTTTTTCAGCTCCAGCAGCGCCGACCATTGCGTCTCGCTCAAACCGCTTTCGGCGTACAGGGTGCCCTCGGAGTCGGACAGGGAAATCACCTTGCCGCCCAGGTCCATCACCTTACGCGCCGCGTATTGCGCGACGTTGCCGGAACCCGAGATGGCCACGCGCTTGCCTTCAACGCGCTGGCCGTCGCGCTTGAGCATTTCTTCGGCGAAGTACACGCAACCGAAACCGGTGGCTTCAGGTCGGATCAGGCTGCCGCCGTAGGTCATGCCCTTGCCGGTCAGCACGGAGGTGAACTGGTTGCTCAGGCGCTTGTACTGGCCGAACAGGAAGCCGATTTCACGCGCGCCCACGCCGATATCGCCGGCGGGTACGTCCACGTCAGCGCCGATATGGCGGTACAACTCGCTCATGAAGGCCTGGCAGAAACGCATGACTTCGGCATCGCTCTTACCTTTCGGGTCGAAGTCCGAGCCGCCTTTGCCGCCGCCCATGGGCAACGAGGTCAGGGAGTTCTTGAAGGTCTGTTCGAAGGCGAGGAATTTCAGTACGCCGAGGTTCACCGACGGGTGAAAACGCAAGCCGCCTTTATAGGGGCCGATGGCACTGTTCATCTGGATGCGGAACCCGCGATTGACCTGGACCTTGCCGTGATCATCCACCCAAGACACCCGGAAGGTAATGGCGCGTTCCGGCTCACAGATGCGCTCGAGAATGCCCGACGTCAGGTAGTGGGGATTGGCTTCGAGAAACGGCCACAGGCTGCGTAGGACCTCTTCCACGGCTTGGTGGAATTCCGGCTGGTCGGGGTCGCGTTTCTTGAGGCGAGCGAGGAAGGATTCGACGGATTCGATCATGAAAAGTCTCGGCAATTTTATTGTAATCAGGGTCGATTTGACCCGGACCTTAACAATTCATATCGCACCTGAAAAGCGCAAAATGTCGCCTTTGTGAATTTAAATGGTGCATTGGATATAAATAACTGGGCTTATTTGCACCAAAAAAGTGATTTCAACCTGGAGCACGCACCAACAGTTGGAGCGCTATCGGGAGCAAGCCCCCTCCCACATTTGATTGGGTTCCAGCCTTTGGAATGCGGTCGAATGTGGGAGCGGGCTTGCTCGCGAACGAATCCACCTCAGTCCTCCTGGAAAAAAGCAAAAAAAAAACGGAGCCCGAAGGCTCCGTTCCTTTATCCACCCGCCGAATCAGGCCAGTTTCTTGTGCCGCACACGGTGCGGCTGGGCAGCTGCTTCGCCCAGGCGCTTTTTACGGTCCGCTTCATACTCGGTGTAGTTGCCTTCGAAGAACACCGCTTGGGAGTCATCTTCGTACGCCAGGATGTGGGTCGCGACGCGGTCAAGGAACCACCGGTCGTGAGAGATCACAATGGCGGCGCCCGGGAAGTCCAGCAGGGCTTCTTCCAAGGAACGCAGGGTTTCAACGTCGAGGTCGTTGGACGGTTCGTCGAGCAGCAGCACGTTGCCGCCCTCTTTCAGGGTCAGGGCCAGGTGCAAGCGACCGCGCTCACCACCCGACAGGTCCTTGACGAACTTCTGCTGGTCACCGCCCTTGAAGTTGAAGCGCCCCACGTAGGTACGCGACGGGATTTCATAGTTGCCGATGCGGATCTGGTCGGAACCGTCGGAGATCTGCTGGAACACGGTCTTGCTGCCGTCGAGGTCGTCGCGGCTTTGGTCCACACAGGCAAGCTGCACGGTTTCGCCGATCTCAATGCTGCCGGAGTCCGGTGTTTCCTTGCCCATCAGCATGCGGAACAGCGTGGACTTACCCGCACCGTTACCGCCAATAACGCCGACGATCGCGCCTTTTGGCATGGAGAACGACAGGTTGTCGATCAACACGCGGTCGCCATAGCCTTTGGTGACGTTCTTGAATTCGATGACCTTGTCACCCAGGCGCGGGCCGGCCGGGATGTAGATCTCGTTGGTTTCGCTGCGCTTCTGGAATTCCTGCGATTGCATTTCTTCAAAGCGTTGCAGACGTGCCTTGGATTTGGACTGGCGGGCCTTGGCGCCTTTGCGCACCCATTCCAGTTCTTCCTTCATGGCTTTTTCGTGGGCCGATTGCTGCTTGGATTCGGCGGCCAGACGCTCGGACTTGGCTTCCAGCCAACCGGAGTAGTTGCCCTCGTAAGGAATACCGGCGCCGCGGTCGAGTTCCAGAATCCAGCCGGCAACGTTGTCCAGGAAGTAGCGGTCGTGCGTGATCGCAACCACGGTGCCCGGGAAATCGTGAAGGAAGTGTTCCAGCCAGGCGACGGAGTCGGCATCCAGGTGGTTGGTAGGTTCGTCGAGCAGCAGCATGTCGGGCGCCGACAGCAGCAGGCGGCACAGGGCCACGCGACGCTTTTCACCACCGGACAGGTGTTCGACCTTGGCGTCCCACGCCGGCAGGCGCAGCGCATCGGCGGCGACTTCCAGCTGGCGCTCCAGGTTATGACCGTCACCCGCCTGCAGGATGGCTTCGAGCTTGGCCTGTTCGGCGGCAAGCTTGTCGAAATCGGCATCCGGTTCGGCGTAAGCGGCGTAGACCTCATCCAGGCGCGCCTGGGCGTCCTTGATCACACTGACGGCCTCTTCGACCACTTCACGTACGGTCTTGGCCGGGTCCAGTTGCGGCTCCTGCGGCAGGTAGCCAATGTTCAGTTCCGGCATCGGGCGGGCTTCGCCTTCGAACTCGGTGTCGACGCCGGCCATGATTTTCAGCAGCGTGGACTTACCCGAACCGTTGAGGCCGAGCACGCCGATCTTGGCGCCAGGGAAGAAGGACAGCGAAATGTTTTTCAGGATTTCCCGCTTCGGCGGAACAACTTTTCCCAGCCGATGCATGGTGAAGACGTATTGAGCCATGGTAAACCTAGCGTCAGTGACTGATGGATTAAGCGGGCGAAGCCCGTGCAGGCCATGCGCCACGCGGGCCGTTGACGGAAATCAATGCCTGCGTGCGGAAAAAGCCTGAATGTCTGGGGCTGGAACGCCCCCGCGTAACCGGCAAAGCTACCTCAATGCGCTTGGTCAGTCCAGCCAAGCGGGACTGGCACTTTGCCACAACTCAAGGCATGCTAGCCGCCCTTCGGGCGTCCGGCTTATAGTGCACGTCGCGCGCCAGTCCAGCCAAACCGCAGGATCACAGCTTGTCCAAAGTCACGCCGCCAACTCCCTTGCGCGCCGCTCATATTGCGCCGGGAGCGCCCCTGCACGGCACCCTCAAAGGCGCGTTGGCGACGCTTGTCCTCATGCTGCTCGCCCTATTGTTCTGGCAGTTGCTGGACCAACTGCAGCAAAACCAGAAAAACCAGCAGCAGTACACTATCGATTACAGTGCCGACCTGGCTGAACAGATCAGCCTGAACATGGCCCTGAGCGCGCAGATCGCTCTCAACCTGCTGCCCATTGTCGAGCCGCCAAGCACTCCCGAGCAGCAACAAGCCTTGATGCGCAGCTTACAGCGCTCCTTGCCGGAGCTGCGCAGCTTCGCCCTGCTCGCGCCCAGCGGCGCGATGATCAGCGATACCGCCAGTGACAGCCAGGACAGTGCCTGGCTGGAAGAACTGGTCAAGCGCAGCCATTCCCAGTCCTATTACCTGAGCAACAACAAGGACGGCACCCTCATCTATCTGCTGCTGCACCAGCCCAGCGGCGGCTCGAAGGTGTATTGGGCCTTGCGCCTTGCCCCCGGCTACCTGACCAACCTCACGCCCCAGGACGGCCAGGGGCCGCGCCCGATGTGGGCGATCGAGAATCGCCTGAACCAGCGTGTGGTCAGCCGTGACAGTGGAATGCCGGCTCACTGGCCTGCTGCGCTGACCCCGGACGAGTTGGATAAAAGCGTGCTGGTCACGCCCTTGAGCAAAAGCGACTGGCAATTGCGCGGGCTGTTCGACCGCAGTGCGGTGCTGGAGCAACTGCTGCCGGCGTTTATCGGCAAATGCCTGCTGGGCCTGGCCTTCTCGCTGGTGCCGGTGATCGTGCTGCTGAACATGCGTCGCCGCCAACGCCAGGTGCATGAAGGCCGGCGGCGCTATCAGGACATTTTCGAAGGCACCGGCGTGGCCCTGTGCGTGCTGGACTTGTCGGGCCTCAACAGCTTTTTTGACAAACCCTACCTGCAGACCCGCGAGCAACTGAATCTTTGGCTGCAGGAAAACCCCCACGGGCACAAGCAGTTGCTCAAAGAGTTACGCATCACCGAGGTCAACCAGGTTGCGGTGCGCCTGCTCAACGTGTCGTCCTGCGAGGAAGCCTGGCAGCGGTTGATCAATGACTGCCCGGACAACGCCACGTCCATCGGCCACCAGATACTCGAAGCGTTGCGCACTCACCAGAACCAGCTGGAGCTGGAAATCCGCTGCAAGGACCTGGCCGGCAACGAGCAATACCTGTGGCTGGTCATGCGCCTGCCGGAGCAGCAGGATGATTTTAATGCGGTGATCCTGAGTATCAGCGATATCACCAGCCGCAAGCTGATCGAGCTGTCGCTGGTGGAGCGCGAAAGCTTCTGGTCGGACGTGGTGCGCACCGTGCCCGACCACCTGTATGTGCAGGACGTCATCAGCCAGCGCATGATCTTCAGCAACCACCATTTGGGCCACACCCTGGGCTACAACAAGGCCGAACTGCAGCAAATGGGTGAGTACTTCTGGGAAATCCTGCTGAACCCCGAAGACGCCGAGTACTACCACGACCTGCGCCAGCAACAGCGTCAGGCCGGTTATTCGACCCAATTGCAATGCCAGCTGCGCTTTCGCCATCGCAATAACCAGTGGCGGCGCTTCGATATCCGCGAGCAAGCCCTGGCACGCGACAAGAGCGCAGTGGTCACGCGGATCATCGGCGTGGCCAAGGACATTACCGACCAGATCGAAGCCAGCGAATCCCTGCGCGACAGCGAGCAGCGCTACCGCATGCTGGCCGAGAGCATCAGTGACGTGATCTGCTCCACCGACAGCCAACTGGCCCTCAACTACATCAGCCCGTCGGTCAACGCCGTACTCGGGTATGACGTGGACTGGGTGTTCAAGAACGGCTGGCAGTCGATTATCGCCAACCCGCAGCAATTGACCGGCATTTATACCCTGATGGAGCAAGTCAGCCGTGCCCTGGGGGATGCCGACGCCCTGAATACCCTGCGCGATGAAGTACAGACCCAGTTGTTCCTGTTCGACTGCCTGCGCGCCGATGGCCGCAAGGTGCCGATCGAGTTGCGCCTGGTGCTGGTGTGGGATGAGCACGGCGCGTTCGAAGGCATCCTCGGCGTGGGCCGCGATATCAGCCAGCAACGCCGCGCGGAGAAAGACCTGCGCATGGCGGCCACGGTATTCGAACACTCGACGTCGGCGATCCTGATTACCGACCCGGCGGGCTATATCGTGCAGGCCAACGAGGCGTTCAGCCGGGTCAGCGGGTATGACGTGGCGGATGTGCTCGACCAGTTGCCCAACATGCTCACCGTCGACGAACAACAGGAAGCTCATCTGCGCTACGTGCTCAAGCAGTTGCACCAGCACAGCACCTGGGAAGGCGAAGTGTGGCTCAAGCGTCGCAACGGCGAACATTATCCGGCCTGGGTCGGCATTACCGCCGTGTTCGACGATGAAGGCGACCTGGCCAGCTACGTGTGTTTCTTCAGTGATATCAGCGAGCGCAAGGCCAGCGAACAACGCATCCACCGCCTGGCGTATTACGACGCCCTGACCCACCTGCCCAACCGCACGCTGTTCCAGGACCGCCTGCACACGGCGTTGCAGTCGGCCGAGCGGCAAAAGTCGTGGGTGGTGCTGATGTTCCTCGACCTCGACCGTTTCAAGCCGATCAACGACTCCCTGGGCCACGCCGCCGGCGACCGCATGCTCAAGGAAATGGCCACCCGCCTGCTGGGCTGTGTCGCCGAGGACGACACCGTGGCGCGCATGGGCGGCGACGAGTTCACCTTGCTCCTGCAACCGCGGGTCAGCCGTGAGATGGCGTTGAACCGTGCGATCACGGTGGCCGAGCAGATTCTCGCCAGCCTGGTGCGGCCTTTTGTACTGGAAGGCCGCGAGTTTTTCGTGACCGCCAGTATCGGCATCGCCTTGAGTCCGCAGGACGGCAACGAGCTGAGCCAGCTGATGAAAAACGCCGACACCGCGATGTATCACGCCAAGGAGCGCGGCAAGAACAACTTCCAGTTCTACCAGGCCGACATGAACGCCAGCGCCCTGGAGCGCCTGGAGCTGGAAAGCGACTTGCGCCACGCGCTGGAGCAGAACGAATTCGTGCTTTATTACCAACCGCAATTCAGCGGCGACGGCAAACGCCTGACGGGCGCCGAGGCCCTGTTGCGCTGGCGCCACCCCCGTCGCGGCCTGGTGCCACCAGGCGACTTTATCCCGGTGCTGGAAGAGTTGGGCCTGGTGGTGGATGTGGGCGACTGGGTGCTCAGTGAAGCCTGCCGTCAACTCAAGACCTGGCACCACAACAAGGTACGGGTGCCCAAAGTCTCGGTGAACATCTCGGCGCGGCAGTTCTCGGATGGTCAGTTGGGTGAACGCATCGCCACCATCCTCAAGGACACGGGCCTGCCGCCGGCGTGCCTGGAGCTGGAACTGACCGAAAGTATCCTGATGCGCGAGGTCAACGAAGCCCTGCAAATCCTCGCCGGCCTGAAAAACCTGGGCCTGAGCATTGCGGTGGATGACTTCGGCACCGGCTATTCGTCGCTCAATTACCTCAAGCAGTTTCCCATCGACGTACTGAAGATCGACCGTACCTTTGTCGACGGCCTGCCGTCAGGCGAACAGGATGCCCAGATCGCCCGCGCCATTATCGCCATGGCCCACAGCCTGAACCTGGCGGTGATCGCCGAAGGCGTGGAAACCCATGAGCAACTGGACTTCCTGCGTGAGCATGGCTGTGATGAGGTGCAGGGTTATCTGTTTGGGCGGCCGATGCCGGCCAGCCGGTTCGAGGCGCAGTTCAGCAATGATGCGCTGTTCATGTTCGACTGAACTGGCCGCATCGGGAGCAAGCCCCCTCCCACACAATGGCACCGCTGATCCGTGGATGAGCCCCACTTGTCCGCGACATGATGTCCTTTCATATGCCATCTAAAACCCATTGAGTTAGAATGCCTTCCTTTTCTGCCCCCGATCCTTGAGGACCGCCATGTTCAGCCGTGATTTGACTATTGCCAAGTACGACGCCGATCTCTTCGCCGCCATGGAGCAAGAAGCTCAGCGCCAGGAAGAGCACATTGAGCTGATCGCTTCGGAAAACTACACCAGCCCTGCGGTGATGGAGGCTCAAGGTTCGGTTCTGACCAACAAATACGCCGAAGGCTACCCAGGCAAGCGCTACTACGGTGGTTGCGAGTACGTCGACGTGGTCGAGCAGTTGGCGATAGATCGCGCCAAAGAACTGTTCGGTGCCGATTACGCCAACGTCCAGCCGCACGCCGGCTCCCAAGCCAACAGCGCGGTGTACCTGGCCCTGCTGCAAGGCGGCGACACCATCCTGGGCATGAGCCTGGCCCACGGCGGTCACCTGACCCACGGCGCCAGCGTTTCCTCCTCCGGCAAGCTGTACAACGCCGTTCAATACGGTATCGATGCCAACGGCCTGATCGACTACGACGAAGTCGAGCGCCTGGCGGTTGAACACAAGCCGAAAATGATCGTGGCCGGTTTCTCTGCCTACTCGCAGATCCTGGATTTCCCACGCTTCCGCGCCATTGCCGACAAAGTCGGCGCTTACCTGTTCGTCGACATGGCCCACGTGGCGGGCCTGGTCGCCGCTGGCGTCTACCCGAACCCGGTGCCTTACGCTGATGTGGTCACCACCACCACCCACAAGACCCTGCGCGGTCCACGTGGCGGCCTGATCCTGGCTCGCGCCAACGCCGACATCGAGAAGAAGCTGAACTCCGCCGTCTTCCCCGGCGCCCAGGGTGGCCCGCTGGAGCACGTGATCGCGGCCAAGGCGATCTGCTTCAAGGAAGCCCTGCAACCTGAGTTCAAGGCTTACCAGCAACAAGTGGTGAAAAACGCCCAGGCCATGGCCAAAGTGTTTATCGACCGCGGCTTTGACGTGGTATCCGGCGGTACTGAAAACCACCTGTTCCTGCTGTCGCTGATCAAGCAGGACATTTCCGGTAAAGATGCTGACGCAGCCCTGGGCAAAGCCTTCATCACCGTGAACAAGAACTCGGTACCGAACGACCCACGTTCGCCGTTCGTCACCTCCGGCCTGCGCTTCGGCACCCCGGCTGTGACCACTCGTGGCTTCAAGGAAGCAGAGTGCAAGGAACTGGCCGGCTGGATCTGCGACATCCTGGCTGACCTGAACAACGAAGCCGTGATCGACGCGGTCCGTGAGAAGGTCAAGGCCATCTGCAAAAAGCTGCCGGTATACGGCGCTTGATTGCAGTGGTTTGAATAAGAAGCCCGGCTCCAGAGCCGGGCTTTTTTATGCCATTTTCAATTTGAAATGCCATCAACTGTGGGAGGGGGCTTGCTCCCTCCCACAGTTGCCTGTATTTCAAGTCAGGATTGGTAAACCTGCTGGAACCCGTCGCGAATTTTCTGTTCCGGCAACTCATCGGCAATGAACACGATCACACTCTCCCGCGCCTCGCCCTCGGCCCATTCGGTATCCCAATCGAACCCGTACAGCTTGAGCACGCCCTGGAACACCAGGCGTCGATCCTCCCCGGCAATGTTCAGCACGCCTTTGTAGCGCAGCAGTTGCTTGCCGTGATCTTCGAGCAACTCGTTCATGAACGCGCTGAGACGATCGATATCCAGCGGCTGGTCGGTGCGCAGCACCAGGCTTGAGATGCGGTCGATGGAAGGCGCGGCACTCACCGGGCGCAGTGTCATGCCGGCGTTGAGGTTGAAACCGCGCACATCGAGCAGTTCGGCCAGATCGATAGCGCCATGGTCCACCACACGAATCGGCGCACGGCGGTTGATGCGTGTCAGGCGCTGGCTCAGGGCGTCAAACGCCGCGTCATCCACCAAATCACGCTTGCTCACCAACAGGCGATCGGCGAAACCGATCTGCGCCTGGGCGATGGTCTGGGTCAGGTGATGTTCGGCGTGGGCGGCGTCCACCAGAGTGATGATGCCATCGAGGATGTAGCGCTCGCGCAGTTCTTCGTCGATGAAAAACGTCTGGGCCACGGGCGCGGGGTCGGCCAGGCCGGTGCATTCGATCACCAGGCGGTCGAAGGCGATCTCACCGCTGTCCAGGCGTTCCAGCAGCAGGTACAGGGCTTTGGTCAGGTCGGTGTGGATGGTGCAGCACACGCAGCCGTTCGACAGGGTCATGACTTGCACCGGCTCATCACCCAGGAGTTGGGTGTCGATACCGGCGTCGCTGAATTCGTTTTCGATCACGGCGATTTTCAGGCCGTGCTCGGCTTTCAGCAGGTGCCGCAGCAAGGTGGTCTTGCCGGCGCCCAGGAAACCGCTGAGGACCGTGACTGGAATGGGAGAGGACAAGCGCAATTCTCCTGAAGCAATACATAAACAAATGTGGGAGGGGGCTTGCTCCCGATAACGGAGTGTCAGCCACTAATAAGGTCACTGACAATCCGCTATCGGGAGCAAGCCCCCTCCCACAGTAGAAAACCGCCAACCCGCGCTAACGGGTCAGCAGCACTTGGGCCCACCCTTGCCGCCGTAACGGGCCTCCTGGCGTTCCCGGAAGAACGCCTTGTAGTCCATCACCGGTTTGTCCGGGTGTTTGGTTTGCATATGCTCGACGTAAGTGTCGTAGTCGGGCATGCCGACCATCAGGCGCGCGGCCTGACCGAGGTATTTACCGAGGCGACTGATGTCATTGAACATGGTTGCAACCCTCGATTACGCGTCTGGTACAGCCTGGAATGGGGCTTCTTTATCCGTACGTTCCTTGTTGCCCCAGGCGGCGACACCCACCTTGAGCGCATAGAACAGGATACTGAACACCACAAACAGGAACAGCGCCGTCAGCGTTGCGTTGGTGTAGGCGTTGTAGATCACGTGCTGCATCTGGTCGATGCTCTTGGCCGGGGCCAGGATCTGGCCGTTCGCCAGGGCATCGCTGTACTTCTTGGCCAGCGACAGGAAACCGATCGCCGGGTTCGCGTCGAACAGCTTGATGAAGCCTGCGGTGGTCGTGCAGATCAGCAGCCATACCGCCGGCAGCAGGGTGACCCAGATGTAGCGTTGGCGCTTCATCTTGATCAGAACCACAGTGCCCAGCATCAGCGCGATGCCCGCGAGCATCTGGTTGGAGATACCGAACAGCGGCCACAAGGTGTTGATGCCGCCCAGTGGGTCGATCACGCCTTGGTACAGCAAGTAACCCCACATCGCTACGCAGCCTGCGGTGGCGATCAGGTTGGCGGTCCAGGATTCGGTGCGTTTGAGCGCCGGCACGAAGGAACCCAGCAGGTCCTGCAGCATGAAGCGACCGGCACGGGTGCCCGCGTCGACGGCCGTGAGGATGAACAACGCTTCGAACAGGATCGCAAAGTGGTACCAGAACGCCATGGTGTTTTCACCCGGCAGTACGCTGTGCAGGATCTGCGCGATACCCACCGCCAGGGTCGGCGCACCACCGGCACGGGCCAGGATGGTGGTTTCACCAATGTCGTGGGCCACGGCCTGCAGCGCCTCGGGCGTAATCGCAAAGCCCCAGCTGCTGACGGTTTGCGCCACGGCCATCACATCACCACCGACCACGGCAGCCGGGCTGTTCATGGCGAAGTACACGCCTGGCTCGATCACCGAGGCGGCAACCATGGCCATGATCGCCACGAACGACTCCATCAACATGCCGCCGTAACCGATGTAGCGGGCGTTGGTTTCGTTATCCAGCAGCTTGGGCGTGGTGCCCGAGGAAATCAGTGCGTGGAAACCCGACACCGCGCCACAGGCGATGGTGATGAACAGGAACGGGAACAGGCCGCCCTTCCAGACCGGGCCGGTGCCGTCGATGAATTGGGTCAGGGCCGGCATTTTCAGCTCTGGCATGGTGACCAGGATGCCGATTGCCAGGGCGATGATGGTGCCGATTTTCAGGAAGGTCGACAGGTAGTCACGTGGCGCGAGGATCAGCCACACCGGCAGCACCGCGGCGACGAAACCGTAGCCGATCAGCATCCAGGTGATCTGGATACCGGTGAAGGTAAAGGCTTTGGCCCAGACCGGGTCGGCCGCGATTTGCCCGCCCAGCCAGATCGAACCCAGCAGCAGGAACACCCCGAGGATCGAGATCTCACCAATGCGGCCCGGGCGGATGTAGCGCATGTACACGCCCATGAACATCGCGATCGGGATGGTCGCCATCACCGTGAAGATGCCCCATGGGCTCTCGGCCAGTGCCTTGACGACGATCAGCGCCAGCACCGCGAGGATGATGATCATGATCAGGAAGCAGCCGAACAGCGCGATGGTTCCCGGGATGCGGCCCATCTCTTCGCGGACCATGTCGCCCAGCGAACGGCCATTGCGACGGGTGGACAGGAACAGCACCATGAAGTCCTGCACCGCACCGGCCAGTACCACACCGGCAATCAGCCACAGGGTGCCGGGCAGGTAGCCCATTTGCGCCGCCAACACCGGGCCGACCAGCGGGCCTGCACCGGCAATCGCCGCAAAGTGGTGACCGAACAGAATATGTTTGTTGGTCGGCACATAGTCCAGACCGTCATTGTTGAGCACTGCGGGGGTGGCCCGCCGTGGATCGAGTTGCATCACGTTGTTAGCGATGAACAAGCTGTAGTAGCGATAGGCAACCAGATAAATGGCCACCGCCGCGACCACAATCCACAAGGCGTTGATCGCCTCGCCGCGGCGCAAGGCCACTACGCCCAGGGCGCACGCTCCTACAATCGCCAGCACCAGCCAGGGTAGGTGGCGTAGCAGGCTATTATTATTTTTCATTTTTATATTCCAGCCAGGGTGGACAGAAGGACAGCCACCCCGAGTTTAGCGCTGTTGGCTTCAAAGACCACCCCCCTACGTTGGTCTAGAGCCTTGCAATGGCAAAAAAAGCAGAAAACCACGCCCGATGATGGCGCAGGGCTACAATGCTTCTATCCACAGAGGGATTCACCATGACCGAACACCCGCCTGAACGTCGCTGCTTCCGCCGGATCGCAATGGACGCTGTGACCGAACTTCGGCAAAACGGCCACGAATGGCCGGTTAAATTAGTGGACTTGTCGCTGAAGGGTTTGGCAATAAAACGACCCGAACCCTGGAAGGGTAACAAGGCATTACCGTTCGAGGTCGATATACGCCTGGACCCAAAGGCGCACATCAAGATGCAGGTGAAACTGGCCCACGATGGCGACGACCAATTAGGGTTTGTGTGCAAGGAAATCGACCTGGAGTCGATCAGCCATCTGCGCCGGCTGATCGAGCTGAACCTGGGTGACCCGGAAGAACTCGAGCGCGAACTCGGCGCCTTACTGGAAGTGTGATCCCTCAGGGAAATGCCGTTCGTGCCGGGAAGTCGCTTTCCATGTCCCAGTAACCCTGTTTCTGACTTGAAGTGCTCTGCCATTGCCCGTCGACAAAGCGATAAGTCTGATAACGGGTGGTGAAATCATCCTCTTCACCTTCACCCTCGCCCTCCATGAAGCATGACACCTGCAGCAGCTCATCCGCCCCGCCACTGGCCGGATGAGCGACTTTCCAGGCCGCCTTGCCCGTGTGGGCCAGGGTCAACGGCTGGACTTTGCCCTCGGCATTCTTGTAGCTCATCGGCTTGAGTTGCTGTGTAGCCGGCTGCAACAGTTGGGTGGCCGGGCCGCTGTAGGTGCCCATCGGCGCGGTTTGATCAACGATCAAAAAATACACAGGTTCGGGCAGCCCGTTGAGCGCAGCTTTCTTGACCTTGGCCAACGGGTAGCCCAGGTCCTGCTGCGCGATCTCCTCACCGGCAGCCGACACCAGCCGCACGCGGGCTTCAAGCAGCGGGTTGTCGACCAGGTCGCCAGGCTCGTCAAACGAGTCTTCAAGCTGCCCGTTGCCCCAACTGTCCTTGTGCAGCTGCGCGCTGATGCGCTGGTCCTCCAGCACTTGCAACTGACGGCCCTCTTCGATCGTCAGTGTCTGCGCCAGGCGGTAACCGGCCGGTAGCTGCGCAGCCCAGGCCATGGCGGGTGCGCCGACCAGCAGGACAAACAGGGCCGCGAGGCCCGGGTAACTCAATCGTTGCATAGCGTCCCTTCCCGATTTATTCGAACAGTGCGTCCAACGCCTGCTCCAGGCGCGTGACAGCAATAATTTGCAAACCTGCCGGCGACTCTTTAGGCGCGTTGCCCTTGGGGACGATAGCGCGCTTGAAACCATGCTTGGCGGCTTCCTTCAAGCGCTCCTGGCCACTGGGCACTGGGCGTACTTCGCCAGACAGGCCGACTTCGCCAAACACCAGCAGGTCATGGGGCAATGGCCGGTTGCGCAGGCTGGACATCACCGCCGCCATCAACGCCAGGTCGGAGGCGGTTTCCAGTACCTTGACCCCGCCGACCACGTTGAGGAACACGTCCTGGTCATGGGTGGGAATACCGCCGTGACGGTGCAATACCGCCAGGAGCATCGCCAGGCGGTTCTGATCCAGGCCGAGGGTGACCCGTCGCGGGTTGGCCAAGTGGCTGTCATCCACCAGCGCCTGGACCTCCACCAGCATCGGGCGGGTGCCTTCCCACGTTGCCATCACCACGCTTCCCGGGACTTCTTCCTGGGCACGCGTCAGAAAAATTGCCGACGGGTTGGAGACTTCTTTCAACCCCCTGTCGGTCATCGCGAACACGCCGAGTTCGTTGACCGCGCCAAAGCGGTTCTTCACCGCCCGCAACAAACGCAGACGACCATCGGATTCGCCTTCGAAATACAGCACGGTGTCGACCATGTGCTCAAGTACTCGAGGCCCCGCCAGCGCCCCTTCCTTGGTCACATGGCCGACCAGGAAGATCGCCGTGCCGCTCTGCTTGGCATAACGCACCAGCAGCGCCGCGCTTTCGCGCACCTGGGACACCCCGCCCGGCGCCGATTGCAGTTGTTCGGTGAAAATGGTCTGGATCGAGTCGATCACCATGACCTTGGGCTTTTCGATACGGGCCGTGGCGATGATGCTTTCGATGCAGGTCTCGGTCATCACCCGCAGTTGGTCCTGGGGCAAACCGAGCCGTCGAGCGCGCATGGCCACTTGCTGTTGGGACTCTTCACCGGTGACGTACAGCGCCGGCATGCGGCTGGCGATGCTGCACAGGGTTTGCAGCAGGATGGTCGACTTGCCGATGCCCGGGTCGCCACCGATCAACACCACCGAGCCATCCACCAGGCCGCCGCCGAGCACGCGGTCCAGCTCGCCGGACGCCGTGGAGAAACGCGGGATCTCCTCAACACTGACCTCGGCCAGCGTCTTGATCTGCGCCTGTTGCCCGGTCCAGCCGGCACGCCCGGCAGGCGCCGCCGCACCGCCGCTTTCGATCATGGTTTCAGTCAGGGTATTCCATGCGCCGCACTCGCTGCACTGGCCGGCCCACTTGGGAAAGGTCGCGCCGCACTCCGTGCAGCCGTACATGCGCTTGGCCTTTGCCATTTGAGAACCTCCAACCGAAAAACCGCGATGATAGCTCAGCGCGGCGCCGGGGTCCGGATTTCACCACTGGCCAGTCGTGAAGCGCTGTTGCCGATCGGGTCCTCGGCGTTGAGATCGGCGCCTTTGGCTTTCAACGCATCCAGCAACTCGACACGCTTGAACAAGCCGGCGTACATGGCCGCAGTCTGCCCGGCGCCATTGCGTTGGTCGGGGTTGCAGTCGGTGGCCAGCAGGCGCTGGGCGATTTTCAGCTCGCCCTTGAAGATCGCGCCCATCAGCGCAGTGTTGCCGCGTTTGTCCTGCACACAAGCGTCGGCGCCGGCGTTGAGCAAACGTTCCACGAAAGGGCCCTGGCCGTGGTAGGCGGCGAGGATCAGCGCGGTGTAACCCTTGTCGTCCTGCGTATTGAGGCTGTAGCCGGACTCGATAAAGGTATTGAGCATATCGAGGTCGCCACGGCGGGCGGCGTCAAAGTAATAATCCTGAAGCTGCGCCTTGAGTGCCGCCGGTTCTGGGGATTCGGCATGGGCGACAAACGCCAGCATGGCCATCAGCAAACCGATAGAAATTCGCATAGGGTTCTCCTGTCAGAGATCGACGCCCCAGGGAGCGTCGATCGGAACCAACGGATCAGTCAGTCAGTTTTTCAGCCAGCGCCTTCACACGCGCCAAGTCACCCTTGGCGACCTTGGCCACGCCGGTGCCGTACTCCGGGTCGGCTTTGTAGAGGAACGACAGGATGATGTGCTTGCTCTCGTCATCGGTGGTGGCCAGGGAGCCGCCAAAGTTTTCGATCAAGTCCTGACGTTCTTTCTTGCTGTAGGAGCGGTACAGATCACCGGCCTGCTTGAAGTTCTGCTCACGCTGGATCTTCGCCTGCTGAGTGCTGCCCGACAGCGCCGACTGGCTGTAGCGCGCAGTTTGCGGCTCTTCCCGCGGCATCAGGCGGCTCGGCTGGTAGTTCACACCGGTGGTGGTCTTGCCGATATTCATCGCGCCATCCTGGTTACCGTTGTTGACGGTCACCCGGGGGGCGTTGATCGGCAGTTGCAGGGCGTTCGGCCCCAGGCGGTACATTTGTGTGTCGGCATAGGAAAACACCCGACCTTGCAGCAAGCGGTCTTCCGACGGTTCGATGCCCGGTACCAGGTTGGCCGGGGCCATGGCGACTTGCTCGGTTTCCTGGAACACGTTGGCCGGGTTGCGGTTCAGCACCATTTGCCCGACTTTACGCTCCGGCACATTCGGCCAGATCTTGGTGGCGTCCAGCGGGTCGAAATCAAACTTGGCCAGGTCTTCGGGCTTGAGCACTTGCACATACAAATCCCACTTGGGGAAATCGCCCTTATTGATATGGGTGACCAAGTCATTGGTCATATGGCTGTAATCACGGCCCTGTACTTCGGTGACTTGCTTGGGATCAAGGTTCTTGATGCCTTGCAGGCTCTTCCAGTGGAACTTGACGTAGTGCACTTCACCCTTGGCGTTAATCAACTTGTAGGCATGTACGCCATTGCCGTCCATTTCCCGGTAACTGGCCGGGGTGCCGGAGTCAGAGTACAACTCGGTCAACGTACGGGTGGACTCCGGTACATGGGAGAAGAAGTCAAAACGGCGTGAGTCGTCGTCCAGGTTAGTGCGTGGGTCCGGTTTGAAGGCGTGGACCATATCCGGGAACTTGATGGCGTCGCGAATGAAGAACGTCGGGAAGTTATTGCCCACCAGGTCCCAATTACCCTCGGCGGTATAGAACTTGGTGGCGAAGCCACGTGGGTCACGCAGGGTTTCCGGGGAATGGTTGCCGTGAACCACCGCAGAGAAGCGCACAAACACGGGGGTGGTTTCACCGGCGGCGAACACTTTGGCCTTGGTCAGGTCGCTGAGGTTATCCGTGACCGTGAAGGTGCCATGGGCGCCGGTGCCACGGGCGTGTACCACACGCTCCGGAATGCGCTCGCGGTCGAAGCGTTGCAGTTTCTGAATCAACTGCACGTCTTGCAGCAGTACCGGGCCGTTGGCGCCGGCGGTTTGTGAGTTCTGGTTGTCACCGACGGCTGCACCGTTGTCACGGGTCAGGTTGGCGGCTTGCACGGAGAGGGAAAGCAGGCTGGCGGTCACCAGTGCCAGCGCACTGCGCGCCGATACCGGCTTGCGGCGAATGAGAGTGTTCATCAAGGTTTCCTCTGGTTTTTTTAGTGCACATTCAGTTGTGCTTGCCAGAGGCTAGTGACCTGGGAGTCAGAAGATAAATAGAAAAACGCCACAGGGCCGATTAAGAAAATAATGTGGTAAACCACTGAATTCAGGCGTATTTCGCGCGCGATTGATGGCACTTTGCAAACTAATTACGATTTAATGTGTCGATAAAAGCCGTCAGTGTTAACAGTTGTGTCAAGCAAGCCTGCTGTGACTGACTTACACTGACCTCCACCCTTCTCATCTGTAACAAGGAATAACCTATGGGCGTGATCAGTGAGTTCAAGGCCTTCGCGGTCAAAGGCAATGTCGTCGACATGGCCGTCGGTATCATCATCGGTGCCGCCTTCGGTAAAATTGTTTCCTCGTTTGTAGGCGACGTGGTGATGCCTCCTATCGGCCTGCTGATCGGTGGCGTGGACTTCGCGGACCTGGCGGTGCAACTCAAGGCCGCACAAGGCGGCGCTCCGGCGGTGGTACTGGCCTATGGCAAGTTCATCCAGAGCATCATCGACTTTGTGATCATCGCGTTCGCGATCTTCATGGGGGTGAAGGCCATCAATCGTCTCAAGCGCGAAGAGGCGGTGGCTCCAACCTTGCCACCGACGCCGACCAAAGAAGAAGAGTTGCTCACCGAGATCCGCGACTTGCTCAAGGCTCAGAACAACAAGCCGCTTTAACCGGTGGAATCCAAAAGGCGCCCTTCAAGGCGCCTTTTTTCTACCAGTAGTTTTCCACGGCCACCTGGCCCGGACGACGGCTCAGGCTCAGTTGCAGATCACGCTGCTTGAGCAATTGGCGTGTGTCGTCGACCATTTGCGGGTTACCGCAGATCAGTACGCGAGAGTGTTCCGGGGTTAACTCGACACCGGCCGCACGCTCCAGCTCACCATTTTCGATCAAGGTGGTGATGCGCCCATTCAGCGCGCCCGGGTGCTGTTCACGGGTGACAATGGGGATATAAGTCAACTTGTGGGCGTGCTCAGCCAGGTACTCCCGCTCGCCCAGGGTGTGGATCAACGATTGGTAGGCCAACTCCTTGGCCTCGCGGGCGCTGTACACCAGCACGATACGCTCAAATTTCTCCCAGACTTCGAAGTCCTGCAGCATCGACAGGAAGGGTGCCACACCGGTCCCCGTGCCCAGCAGCCAGAGATCACGCCCATCCACAAAGCGGTTCAGGGTCAGGAAGCCGGTGGCCTGACGCTCCACCATCAGCGTATCCCCCACCTGCAAGCGGCTCAGCTCGCTGGTGAATTCGCCCCCCGGGACGACAATCGAAAAAAAGTCCAAGTGCTCGTCAAAGGGCGCAGACACGATGGAATAGGCGCGCCATACGGTGCTGCCATCCGCCTTGGTCACCCCCAAGCGCACGAACTGGCCGGCGGTAAACCGAAAGCTGGAGTCGCGCGTGGTGCGCAGGGTAAACAGACTGGGGGTCAGCGACTGCACGTCGAGCAAGGTCTGGCGGGTAAATTTCTCAGCACTGGCCGTCATGGGGAACTCCGTTTTGCACAGAGCCCTAGTGTCCCTCAAAGCAGCCTGCGCAAACACCGCTGATTTGTACTGGCATTGCCGAAGGGGTCGTGATGCGCACCGGTACAGATTGCGTCAAGATCAAAAACAGTTGCCGAATAACGGCACATTAGTTCAGACAAACTATTTAGCTATTAGCCCGGCGACTTTCTACTGGCAGATGGAACAGTGCGCTCAAGCGCCATCAGTTTGGCACTACCCACAACCCATTAAATTCAATAAAAAAGTTATTGCAGGCAAGACTATTTGTACAAATCAACACCAAACGTACAACTTACTAAGAACTACGCCCTGGTTACTTAGAGCATTTTTTCCCACGCAAAGATAGGCGATGTCCTACACTATTTTCGTGCTGCGTAGGGATGAGGACGTACCCACGCCACGCAAAATCCATGGAGAGTTACAAATGGTGAAATGGCGCAATACCCGGCTCCCCAAACTGGAAGGTGAAAACGAGATTACCAGTGTATTTGACATGGTCCTTAACCGTACCAATGAACTCGGCTTCCAATTCTGTTCCTTTACTATGAGTACCCAACTCGCTGACGACCAAACAAAACCCATTCAAGTCAATAACTATCCAGAGAAATGGAACGAGCTGTATCAACAGGCGCACTTCTTCCCCATCGACCCTGTTGTTGCCCACTGTAAACGCTGTGTACTGCCTATTGTCTGGGAGCAAAAGGCATTCGACTCCTCACCCAACTTATGGTCGTTGGCCCAAACGTTTGGTGTGGATTGTGCCTGGACGCAGCCGGTGCACGACTTCCAGGGTGTCTACAGCATGCTGACCCTTGCACGCAGCAGTGGTGAAGTGAGCCCGCAGGAGCTGTATGAAAAAGCCGGCCAGGTGTTATGGCTTTGCCATGCAATGCACTCGGTGGTTGCACGCAAGTACACCGATGAGCCCAGTGCGTCGCCCTGCTGCAAACTGACCCCACGGGAGACGGAAATACTCAAATGGTCAGCCTTGGGTAAAACCGCCGGGGATATTGCGACCATTCTGTGCCTGTCAGAGCGCACCGTAGGCTTTCACATCAAAAGCACGTTCAACAAACTGGGGGTCAACAACAAGATCGCCGCCGTCCTCAGAGCCTCCAAAGCGGGGTTGTTTTAGCCGGCACGGAAACACCGCATGTCATCAGGCTCAAAAAAAAGTACCATTTACGACCCATTCTGAGTGTTGAGCGGCACCTTCAGGTGTCACCTCGTAGTTCACTCAGACGGTTCCGCCGATGATCACCCAGAGCCTCCCCCGCCATGCCCCTGCTCCACAGCCCGTTCGCCCAGCTCGATCTGATCCGCCAACCCGAGCAACATAACGATCCGCTGCAAGCCTTCGATGCCGCCGACGAGTACCTGCTCGACTATCTGGCGCAGCAGCAACCGGCGGCAGCCACTCGCGTGATGGTGCTCAATGACAGCTTTGGCGCCTTGGCCGCCAGCCTCCAGGGGCAGGTACAAGTGACCTCCAGCGGTGATTCGTTTCTTGCAGCCTTGGGGTTGGAAAAAAACCTGGTACGCAACGGCAAGACGTTTGATGCGGTGCCGTTCATCCCGGCCAGCCAGGTGCCCACGGGGCCGTTCGACCGGGTGCTGATCCGCGTGCCGAAAACCCTGGCATTACTGGAGGAACAGTTGATCCGCCTGCAGGGTCAGTTGGCACCGGGTGCCGAAGTGATCGCCGGGGCGATGATCAAGCACCTGCCACGGGCTGCGGGGGAATTGCTGGAGCGCTACATCGGTCCGATGCACGCCTCACTGGCGGTCAAGAAGGCACGCTTGTTGATCGCGACCGTCGACCAACGGCCCACCGCCCTCTCGCCCTACCCCACCCGCTACGCCCTCGACGCCCCGGCCATCGAACTGCTCAACCACGCCAACGTATTCTGCCGTGAAGGCCTGGATATCGGCACCCGCGCCATCCTGCCCCACCTGCCGAAAAACCTCGGCAACGCCCGCGTGGCGGACCTGGGCTGTGGCAACGGTGTATTGGCAATCGCCAGCGCCTTGCAAAACCCCGCTGCGCACTACACCTTGGTGGACGAGTCCTTTATGGCGGTGCAATCGGCCGCCGAGAACTGGCGCGCCGCGCTGGGTGAGCGCGACGTGGTGATACGCGCAGGCGACGGCCTGGCCGGCCAGGAGGCACAGTCGCTGGACGTGGTGCTCTGCAACCCGCCTTTCCATCAGCAACAGGTGGTCGGCGATTTCCTCGCGTGGCGCATGTTCCAGCAGGCGCGGGAAACCCTGGTCGTCGGCGGTGCTCTTTACATCGTCGGCAACCGTCACTTGGGCTACCACACCAAACTGGCCCGGTTGTTCCGGGGTGTCGAGCAAATCGCCACCACGCCAAAATTCGTGATTATCAAAGCGCGCAAATAAAAAAACCCTGCCACTCGTGCAAATGGCAGGGCTGAAAGCCGGGCCGTGAGGCCCGGATTGGGATGTCAGTGCGTGGTCAAGCCGGCCGCGTTCATGAACAGGCGCATCAGGCTGGCCACGATGAACAGGGCCAGCACGCTGCCGGTCCAGATCATCGCCAACCACCCCAGGCGCCGCCACAACGGCTGTTTCTCGGCCTGTTCAATCTCGTGCAACGTCGGTTTGCCGGACATGGGACGCTCCCTCCTAGTGGTAACCGTCTTCATGGGTGACCTTGCCGCGGAACACGTAGTAGCTCCAGAAGGTGTAGCCCAGGATGAACGGAATGATGAACAACGTACCCACCAGCATGAAACCCTGGCTCTGCGGCGGTGCGGCGGCATCCCAGATCGAAACTGATGGCGGGATGATATTTGGCCACAGGCTGATCCCCAGGCCGCTGTAACCGAGGAAGATCAACACCAGCGTCAGCAGGAACGGCGTGTAATGGGCATTACGTGCCACTGCGCGAATCAGCCCGTACATGGTCACCAACACCAGGATCGGCACCGGCAGGAACCAGAACAGGTTCGGCAGGGTGAACCAGCGCGAGGCAATTTCCGGGTGCGACAGGGGCGTCCACAGGCTGACGATACCGATCACCGCCAACACCACGAAGGCCAATGGCCGCGCCAGGTTGTGCATCTGCTCCTGCAACTTGCCTTCGGTCTTCATGATCAGCCAGGTGCAACCCAGCAGGGCATACGCAACCACCAGGGCGACACCGCAGAACATCGTGAACGGCGTCAACCAGTCCAGCGAGCCGCCGGCGAACTGACGATTCACCACCGGGATGCCGTCAATGAACGCCCCCAGCGCCACACCCTGGAAGAACGTCGCGGCAATCGATCCGCCGATAAACGCCTTGTCCCACAGGTGGCGCTTGTGGTCCTTGGCCTTGAAGCGGAACTCGAACGCCACGCCACGGAAGATCAGCCCGACCAGCATCAGGATCAGCGGCAGGTACAGCGCCGACAACACCACCGAATAGGCCAGCGGGAAAGCGCCGAACAACGCCGCGCCGCCCAGTACCAGCCAGGTCTCGTTGCCGTCCCATACCGGGGCGACGGTGTTCATCATGACGTCACGGTCGACTTTGCCCGGAATAAACGGGAAGAGGATGCCGATACCCAGGTCGAAGCCGTCCATCACCACGTACATCATGATGCCGAAGATGATGATCACGGCCCAGATCAGCGGAAGATCAATACCCATCTCAATTCCCCTTGTGCTGGATGTCGGCGTGTTGGTCATCACTGCCGTCATCGGCCGCCGACAACGGACGCGCCGGTGTACGTTTCTGGCCAGGGCCACCGTGGGTTGGCTCGGTACTTTCGTGGGTGACCGGACCTTTGCGCACCAGACGCATCATGTAACCCAGACCTGCGCCAAACAGCGCGAAGTACACCACCACGAACAACACCAGGGTGATCGTCATCTGCGCCAGGCTGTGTCCGGAAGACGCATCCGCCGTGCGCATCAAACCGTAAACCACCCACGGCTGGCGGCCAATTTCGGTGGTGAACCAGCCGGCGAGAATCGCGATCAACCCGGACGGGCCCATCCACAACGCCAGGTACAGGAACGGTTTGCACGAGTACATTTTGTCGCCCTTGCGCAGCCAGAGGCTGAACAAGCCGGTGAAGATCATCAGGAAACCCAGGCCAACCATGACCCGGAACGACCAGAACACGATGGTCGAGTTGGGGCGGTCCTCAGGCGGGAACTCCTTGAGCGCCGGCACCTGCTTGTCCAGGGAGTGGGTCAGGATCAGGCTGCCCAGGTACGGAATTTCCACCGCGTACTTGGTTTTTTCGGCCTGCATGTCCGGCCAGCCGAACAGGATCAGCGGCGTCGGTTCGTTGCCGACGTTTTCCCAGTGGCCTTCAATCGCGGCAATCTTTGCCGGTTGGTGCTTGAGGGTGTTGAGGCCATGGAAGTCGCCGATGACCGCCTGGATAGGCGCGACGATCAGGGCCATCCACATGGCCATCGACAACATGGTGCGGATTGCCGGGTTGTCCTTGCCGCGCAACAAGTGCCAGGCCGCCGAGGAGCCGACGAAGAACGCGGTGGCCACGAAGGCCGCCGTGGCCATGTGTGCCAGGCGGTAAGGGAACGACGGGTTGAAGACCACCGCGAACCAATCGGTCGGGATCACGCGTCCGTCAACGATCTCAAAGCCCTGAGGCGTCTGCATCCAGCTGTTGGACGACAGGATCCAGAAGGTGGAGATCAACGTACCGACGGCCACCATCACCGTGGCGAAGAAGTGCAGCTTGCGCCCCACTTTGTTCCAGCCGAACAGCATCACCCCCAGGAAGCCTGCTTCCAGGAAGAACGCCGTGAGCACTTCATACGTCAACAGCGGGCCGGTGACGGAGCCGGCGAAGTCCGAGAAGCGGCTCCAGTTGGTGCCGAACTGGTAGGCCATGACCAACCCGGAGACCACGCCCATGCCGAAGTTGACGGCAAAGATCTTCGACCAGAAGTGGTAGAGGTCACGGTAGGTGTCGTTGTGGGTCTTGAGCCACAAACCTTCCAGTACCGCAAGGTAACTGGCCAGGCCGATGGTGATCGCCGGGAACAGGATGTGAAACGAGATGGTGAACGCAAATTGAATTCGGGCGAGATCTAGCGCCTCCAAACCGAACATAAGTTTTCCTCTGTCAGGTAATACCGGCTGCTGGCGGGAGCCTGCACCCACTGCCCCCACGGATATGGAGCCTGTCGAATTTCAATTCGTTTCTTTTTTTTACCCACCACGCGGGGAATCTGGCCTTGCGGCCGCCAGAACAATTCCGGGGCCGGTTTTGATCTGGATCAAGCATTGCTGAAAGAGTAGTCCCATTTTCGTTGCAGGACGGCGTGGTCTTTTGCCGCGTGACAGACTGCCTCAGCTCAGTTCCTGCAACCATCTGTTACAACTTGATGATAATCTCGGCCTTTCTCCGGCCCTGACCTGAACTCCCGATGCCAAGCGAACCCGTGTTGCTGTTGCGCCATCACCGCCCTTTCATCGCGTTCTGGCTGGCGCGGATCTTTACCGCCAGCGGCTTCCAGATGCTCACCGTGGCGATTGGCTGGAACCTCTACCAATTGACCGGCAACGTGCTGGACCTGGGCTTGGTGGGTTTGGTCGAATTTGTGCCGCGCGTACTGTTCATGCTGCATACCGGGCATGTGGCCGACCGTTACGAGCGCCGCAAGGTGGCCGCCATCTGCCAGACCGTGCAGGCATTGATTGCCCTGAGCCTGGCCATCGGCGGCCTGACCGGCCACGTGACCCGCGAGATGATCTTCATCCTCGCGTTCCTGTTGGGCGCCGCACGCTCTTTTGAAATGCCCACCACCCAGGCGCTGCTGCCAAGCATCGTGCCCAGCGCATTGTTCCCACGGGCGGTGGCGTCATCCCAGTCGGCCCAGCAACTGGCGACCATCGTCGCGCCGGCGCTTGGCGGTTTGCTGTATGCATTCGGCAGCGTGTGGGTCTACGGGCCTACCGTGGTGCTTTACCTGATTGCCTGCACGCTGACCCTCAACCTGCCCGCCCGCCAGACCCCACTCAATAAAGGCAAGGCCACCCTGGATTCGCTGCTGGCCGGCATCCGTTTCATCCGCAGCCGCCCGGACATTCTCGGCGCCATTTCCCTGGACCTGTTCGCCGTGCTGCTGGGCGGCGCCACCGCGTTGCTGCCGGTGTTCGCCAAGGACATCCTGCTGACCGGTGCCTGGGGCCTGGGCCTGCTGCGCTCGGCACCGGCGGTGGGTGCGTTGTTGATGTCGTTGTGGCTGGCGCGGTTTGCCGTGGACCGGCACGTGGGACGCGTGATGTTCACCGCCGTAGGCGTATTCGGCGTGGCGACTATCGCCTTCGGCCTGTCGACCTCGTTCTGGTTCTCCCTCGGGGTACTGGTGGTGTTGGGCGCGGCGGACATGATCAGCATGGTGATCCGCGCCTCGTTCGTACAACTGGAAACCCCGGATGAAATGCGCGGGCGCGTCAGTGCGGTCAACGGCCTGTTCATCGGCGCGTCCAATCAACTCGGCGAATTCGAGTCCGGGATCACCGCCCACTGGTTCGGCACCGTGCCCGCCGTGGTCATGGGCGGGGTCGGGACATTGCTGGTCACCGGCGTGTGGATCAAGCTGTTCCCGACCCTGGCCAACCGCGACCGGATGCATGTTCCGGTCGAAGAGGCCAAGGTTTAAAGCACCTTATCCAGGGTGATCGGGAAGTCCCTGACCCGCTTGCCGGTGGCGTGGTAGACCGCATTCGCGACGGCCGCCGCCACCCCGACAATGCCGATTTCACCGACCCCCTTGGAACCCAGGGCATTGACGATCTCGTCGTGTTCTTCGACGAACAGCACGTCAATGTCACCGATATCGGCGTTTACCGGAATGTGGTACTCGGCCAGGCTGTGATTCATGTAACGACCCAGCTGATGGTCAACTTGGGTTTCTTCGTGCAGCGCCATACCGATGCCCCACACCACCCCGCCGAGAATCTGGCTGCGGGCCATCTTGGGGTTCACCACACGCCCGGCCGCAACCGCGCTGACCACCCGGCTGACGTGCACAGTGCCGAGGTCTTCGTCCACCCGCACCTCCACGAACACCGCTGAATGGGTGGCGGTGGCGTAGCCTTCGCGCTTTTTGTCGGGCTCGCTGTCGACCTGGACTTCCAACGCCTCTTCACCGCTGTCCTTGACCAACTGGGCCAGTGAAACACTGACATCCCCGCAGTGCAGTTGGCCGTCTTCGAAGCGCACCGCTTCAGCCCCTTTAAAAACCGGGTAAGTCTGCCGGGCGATTTTCAGCAACTTGGCGTTCAACGCTTCGCACGCTTGCTGAACGGCGGTCCCGACGGAAGACACAGTAAACGAGCCCCCTTGCAGCGGCGCCGTGGGCAACGATGAATCCCCCAACAGAAACGCCACGTCCTTGACCGCCACCCCACTGGCCTGCGCCGCAATCTGGGTCATCACGGTATAAGTTCCGGTGCCGATATCCGTGGTGGCGCTGCTCACCGTCAGCTTGCCTTGCGCGTCGATCCGCGCCTTGGCGCTGGCCTTCATCTGCATGGCCTCCCACACACCGCCGGCCATGCCCCAGCCGATCAATTGCCGGCCCTCCCGCATGCTGCGCGGCTCCGGGTTGCGCCGCTGCCAGCCGAAACGTTCGGCGCCTTCGCGGTAGCACTCACGCAGAGCTTTACTCGACCAGGGTTTGTCTTCGTTCTGGTTGCGCTCGGCATAATTGATCAGGCGCAGTTGCACCGGGTCCATGCCCAAGGCACACGCCAGTTCATCCATGGCGCATTCCAGGCCGATCACACCCAGGGCGGCGCCAGGCGCACGCATATCTAGCGGGGTGAATACATCGAGCGGCACCAGTTTGTAGGTCAGTTGCACGTTGTCGCAGTGGTAGAGCATGCCGCTCCATTCCACCACGTGCTCACTGAAGTCCTCGAAACGCGAAGTCTGGCCGATTGCGGTATGCCCAAGTGCCAGCAATTGCCCGTTGGCGGCGGCGCCCATTTGCAGGCGCTGCAAGGTGCGCGGGCGGTAGCCGAACGTGAACATCTGCTGACGCGTCAGGGTGACCCGTACCGAACGCTTGAGCGCCAGCGACGCCATCACCGCCAGCGGCAATTGATACTGCGGACGCAAGCCCGAGCCGAACGCCCCGCCGACGAAAGCGGCAAAGATACGCACCTGGCTTTTATCCAGGCCGAACACCTTTTGCACATAGGCCTGGCAGTTCTGTGGCCCTTGGGTTTTATCATGGATATGCAGGGTGCCATCCGGCTGATACAGCACCGTACTGGCATGCGGCTCCATAGGGTTGTGATGCTCGATGGGCGTGCTGTAGTGCAGATCCAGGCTGACGGCGGCGGCGCTCCACTGCGCCTGAAAATTGCCACGCGGCTTGGGCGGCGTTTGCGGGGAAGCGTGGGCCTGCTCCTGCATCGCCAGCAAATCGGTGTCGAAAGCCTCGCACTCGTACTCGATATGCACCAGCGAACCGGCATGGCGCGCCAGCTCCAGGTTATCGGCGATCACCAAAGCCAATGGCTGGCCGCTATAGAGCACGCGGTCGTTGTACAACGGGCGAAACGGCGACCCGTCCGCGGCATCGGCATCGGCAAACGCGTCGTCGTAACTGGCGAGTTTCGGCCGGTTGAGGTGATCGAGCACCATGACCACGCCGGGCAATGCCAGGGCCCTGGACGCATCAATCCTGACCACTCGCCCCTTGGCGATAGTACTGGATACCACGCTGCCGTGGAGCAGGTCCTGACCGGCAAACTCACCGGCATAACGCGCCTGGCCCGTCACCTTGAGCAGACCCTCGACGCGGTCCAGGGGTTTTCCGATAGCGGTCATGGGCGTTCTCCTGCGACAGCGGCATCGCTCAGGGCGCGGATAATCGCCCGACGCGCCAGCTTGATCTTGAAGGCGTTGTGTTCCAGCGGCTCGGCATCCTGCAACAAGGCGTCAGCGGCACTGCTGAAGGTTTCGCGGCTGACCGTACGGCCGGTCAGCGCGGTTTCCACCGCACGGTCCCGCCAGGGTTTGTGCGCCACGCCGCCGAGGGCCAGGCGGGCGTCGACGATGGTGTCACCGTCCAGCTCCAATGCGGCGGCAACCGACACCAAGGCAAACGCGTATGACGCACGGTCGCGCACTTTCAAATAGTGACTGTGGCCCGCCAGACGGTCGGCCGGTAACTCAATGGCCGTGATCAGTTCATCATCGGCCAACAGGTTGTCGCGCTGCGGCGTGTCGCCCGGCAAGCGATGGAAATCGGCAAACTCAATCACACGCGAACCGCCACGCCCCTCCACATGCACCCGTGCCTCCAGGGCGGCCAGGGCGACACACATGTCCGACGGGTGGGTCGCCACGCACTGCTCGCTGGCACCGAGAATGGCATGAATGCGGTTCAAGCCGGTTCGCGCCGGGCAGCCACTGCCCGGCTCTCGCTTGTTGCAGGGCACGCCGGTGTCATAGAAGTAATAGCAACGGGTGCGCTGCAACAGGTTGCCGCCAGTACTGGCCATGTTGCGCAACTGCGGTGACGCACCGGCGAGGATCGCCTGGGACAGCAAAGGGTAACGGGCTTCGATCAACGGGTGCCAGGCCAGGTCAGCGTTGCTGACCAAGGCGCCGATCATCACGCCACCACTGGCCGTAGGTTCAACGCCATGCAGCGGCAGGCCGGTGATATCGATCAAGTGTTCGGGCCGGCTGATGTTCTCTTTCATCAGGTCCAGTAAATTGGTGCCGCCGGCAATAAAGCGCGAGGCGGCGCTACTCAGCCGCACCGCTTCATGTACGTCGGTCGGCTTGCTGTACTGGAAAGGGTTCATGGTTTGTCTCCCAGCACGACCGTTTCAATCGCATCGCGGATGTTGCTGTAGGCACCACAGCGGCACAGATTGCCGCTCATCAGTTCCTGGATCTGCGCGGGGTCCTGGGCCCGCCCCTCATTGGCCAGGCCAACGGCAGAGCAAATCTGCCCGGGCGTGCAATAGCCACACTGGAACGCGTCATGCTTGATAAACGCCTGCTGCATCGGATGCAGCTCGTCTCCGTCAGCCAAGCCCTCGATGGTGGTCAACTCGGCACCGTCGCACATCACCGCCAGGGTCAGGCAGGCATTCACGCGTTTGCCGTCACGCAACACGGTGCAGGCACCACATTGGCCGTGGTCGCAGCCCTTTTTGCTGCCGACCAGGTCAAGTTGTTCGCGCAGCAGGTCGAGCAAGGTGGTCCAGGGCAACACGTTCAGCTGGCGCTGCTGGCCGTTCAGGGTCAGGCGTATCGGGTGGCTGACGAACGGTTGAGCCGCCGCGTCATTGGGGGTTGCGCTCATAAACACCTCACGGGTTGAAGTCCGTTCGCGGCGTTCGGGAAAGTCGCCGTCTCTGGGGTACGACTACCCGTGGTTATGAGCGTTCAAGAGGATTGATCAGCGGATATTGAGCATCACCTTCAAGGTATTTTGCGGGCCGTTGATCGACGTATTACTGAACTCGAACCACCCCTGGGCTTCGACATTCAAGTCAAACACATAGATGTAGCCCATCAGCGTGCCCACGCCATTGCACGCCTCGCTGATATTGCCGACCTGGCACACCGGCGTGCGCCGCCCGTCCAACTCGGCGCCATTGAAGCGGCCCATGGGGCTGTTACCCAGGCCGACTTCCATCACCGAAACCTGGGTCGGGCCACGGTGCTCGCACATCTGGGTACTCTGGGCGCCTTCCGCGACTTTCTCGCTGCAACGCGCCGACTCGACCTTGAACACCCGCACCTCGCTCAAGGGCGGTGCAGCTGCGCCCCACGCTGGTGCCGCGCCCCACCACAGGCTGAGACTGGCGATCAGAGCTAGACTCCACGCGTTGGCTTTTTTCATGCTGTTAACGACCCTGCCTTGAACGTCGGCGCAGTATGCCTCAAGGCCATGATCCACAGCCATGCATCGCCAAGCCAACCCCGTGCGCCACACGGCCTCGGCTGCTGGTATGATGCGCCGCTTTTTCCGATCCTCTCTGAAACCACAGGCGCTTGGCGCAGTTTGTGCTTTGACTTAGAGGTCAACAAATAACGACGCAAGATAGCGTCACAGGGAGCCGGCATGCTGGAAAAGCTGTTTCAACTCAAAGCACACAACACCAACGTGCGCACCGAGATTCTCGCGGGTATCACCACGTTCCTGGCGATGGCCTACATCCTGTTCGTGAACCCGA
The DNA here is from genome assembly GCF_009935975.1 of Pseudomonas sp. Q1. Classification (NCBI taxonomy): domain Bacteria; kingdom Pseudomonadati; phylum Pseudomonadota; class Gammaproteobacteria; order Pseudomonadales; family Pseudomonadaceae; genus Pseudomonas; species Pseudomonas sp. Q1. The sequence continues at coordinate 156,947 of NZ_QODI01000004.1, forward strand.
GCATCCTCGGCGAAACCGGCATGGACAAGGGCGCCGTGTTCGTCGCGACCTGCCTGGCGGCCGCCATCGGTTCGACCGTGATGGGCCTGATCGCCAACTACCCGATCGCCCTGGCACCGGGCATGGGCCTCAACGCCTTCTTTACCTACACCGTGGTGCTGCACATGGGCCACACCTGGCAGGTTGCCCTGGGTGCGGTATTCATTTCGGCAGTGCTGTTCTTCCTGCTGTCGATCTTCCGTATCCGTGAGTGGATCATCAACAGCATCCCGCTGCCGCTGCGCTCGGCGATTGCCGCCGGTATCGGCCTGTTCCTGGCGCTGATCGCCCTGCATAACGCCGGTATCGTGGTCAGCAACCCGGCCACCATGGTCGGCCTGGGCGACCTGAAACAACCGGCGCCGATCCTCGCCACCCTCGGTTTCGCGCTGATCGTGGCGCTGGAAGCCCTGGCCGTGCGCGGCGCGGTGCTGATCGGCATCCTGGCAGTGACCATCGTCTCCATCGTCATGGGCTTCATCCCGTTCGGCGGCGTGACCTCGATGCCACCCTCGCTGGCCCCGACCTTCCTGCAACTGGATATCAAAGGCGCGTTGGATATCGGCCTGGTCAGCGTGATCTTCGCGTTCCTGTTCGTCGACCTGTTCGACAACTCCGGCACCCTGATCGGCGTCGCCAAGCGCGCCGGGCTGATGGGCAAGGATGGCCACATGCCGAAAATGGGCCGTGCGCTGATCGCCGACAGCACCGCCGCCATGGCCGGTTCCCTGCTGGGCACCTCGACCACCACCAGCTACATCGAGTCCGCCGCAGGCGTAAGCGCCGGTGGCCGTACCGGCTTGACCGCCATCGTGGTGGCGATCCTGTTCCTGCTGGCGCTGTTCTTCTCGCCACTGGCCGCCAGCGTACCGGCCTTCGCCACCGCACCGGCGCTGCTGTTCGTGGCCGTGTTGATGACGTCGGGCCTGGCGGAAATCGACTGGGATGACATTACCGTGGCAGCACCGGTGGTGATCACCGCCCTGGCGATGCCTTTCACTTACTCCATCGCCAACGGCATCGCCTTCGGTTTCATCGCCTGGACCGCCATCAAGCTGCTTTCGGGCCGCTACCGTGAGCTGAACCCGGCACTGGTGATCCTGTCGATTCTGTTCGTGATCAAGCTGGGCTGGTTCAACGCATGACTTTTGACGCCGCACGCTACACCGCTCAACTGCAAGACAAGGTCACGCGCTTGCGTGACCTGCTGGCACCGTTCGACGCACCCGAGCCACAGGTCTTCGATTCGCCGCTGCAGAACTTCCGCCTGCGGGCGGAGTTCCGCCTGTGGCGCGAAGGTGGTGAACGCCACTACGCGATGTTCTCCCAGGACGACAAGCGCACGCCGATCCTGATCGAAGAGTTCCCCATCGCCAGCCACCGCATCAACCAGTTGATGCCGCAACTCAAGGCCGCCTGGCAAGCCAGCGCCGCCCTGAGCCACAAGCTGTTCCAGGTGGAGTTCCTCACCACACTGGCTGGCGACGCGATGATCACCCTGTGCTATCACCGCCCACTGGATGAGCATTGGCACACCGCCGCCAAACAGCTGGCCGCCGACTTGAATGTCAGCATCATCGGCCGCTCCAAGGGCAAGCGCGATGTGATCGGCCATGACTACGTGGTGGAAAAACTCGAAGTCGGCGGCCGTACCTTCAGCTATCGCCAACCCGAAAGCGCGTTCACCCAGCCCAACGGCACGGTGAACCAGAAGATGCTCAATTGGGCGTATGAAGCCTTGGGCGATCGCCCGGATGACTTGCTGGAACTGTACTGCGGCAACGGCAACTTCACCCTGCCGCTGGCCACCCGCGTGCGTAAGGTGCTGGCCACCGAGATCAGCAAAACCTCCGTGAACGCAGCGCTGGCCAACCTCGATGAAAACGCTGTGGATAACGTCACCCTGGTGCGCCTGTCTGCCGAAGAACTCACCGAGGCGCTCAATGAAGTGCGTCCGTTCCGTCGCTTGCAAGGTATAGACCTGAAGAGCTATGAATTCGGCAGCGTGTTCGTCGACCCGCCCCGCGCCGGCATGGACCCGGACACCTGCGAGCTGACCCGGCGCTTCGACAACATCCTGTACATCTCCTGCAACCCGGAGACCCTGGCCGCGAACATCGCGCAACTGCATGACACGCACCGCATTACCCGCTGTGCAATGTTTGACCAGTTCCCGTGGACGCACCATATGGAATCCGGCGTGTTGTTGACCCGACGCTGACCCGTACGCCGCCCGCATTCGGGCGGCGCACCTTCTGCAGCGACTGCCCTGGATTAATGGTTCGATAATCGAACACATGCCAACCCGGGTACACTGCCGTCGATTGACCAAATTAACCATTCAGTACATTTTACCTCCACAACGAACAATAATTGTGGAGACACCCCATGCCGCCCCTCATCCTGGTGCTCAACGGCCCCAATCTCAATCTGCTCGGCACCCGTGAGCCGGCCACCTACGGGCATGAAACCCTGGCCGACATCGCTGCCCTATGTGGCCGCAGCGCTGAACAACTGGGGTTGAAACTGGAGTTTCGCCAAACCAACCACGAAGGCGAACTGCTCGACTGGATCCACGGCGCCCGCGCCCGTTGCGCCGGGATCGTGATCAACCCGGCCGCCTGGACCCACACTTCAGTCGCGATTCGTGACGCACTGGTAGCCAGTGAAGTGCCGGTGATCGAAGTGCACTTATCCAATGTGCATGCGCGTGAGGCGTTTCGGCATCACTCCTTTGTATCGCCGGTCGCCACCGCAGTGCTGGCCGGCTTCGGCAGCCACGGCTACCACTTGGCCCTGAGCCACTTCAGCCAGTTGCTAAAAGGATCGACCCGATGAAACCGCGCATCCTCGCCGGCCTGATCGGCTCGGGCATCCAGGCTTCCCGCACCCCGGCGCTGCATGAGCAGGAAGGCGACGCCCAAGGCCTGCGTTACCTGTATCGCCTGATCGATCTTGCACCGTTGCACCTGGACATCAACGCCCTGCCCGACCTGCTGCGCGCCGCCGAGTTGATGCACTTCACAGGGCTGAACATTACCTACCCGTGCAAGCAGGCGATTCTGCCGTTGCTCGATGAACTCTCCGACGAAGCCCGAGGCATCGGCGCGGTCAACACCGTGGTATTCAAGGCCGGCAAGCGCATCGGCCACAACACCGACTGCCTGGGGTTTGCCGAAGGGTTTCGGCGCAACTTCAATGATGTCGCGCGCCAACGCGTGGTCCAGATGGGCGCCGGCGGTGCGGGAGCGGCCGTGGCCCACGCACTGTTGGCCGAAGGCGTACAGCACTTGAGTATTTTTGACGTGGAGATCAGCCGCGCCCGCGACCTTGTCGATAACCTTGCGCAGCGTTTCGGCAGCGGGCGTGCCCAGGTCGCCAGCCACTTGGAAAGCGCCATGGCCGAAGCCGATGGGTTGGTCAACACCACACCGATGGGCATGGACAAACTGCCGGGCACGCCGGTGCCGCCCGCGCTGTTGCGGGCTGAATTATGGGTCGCGGAAATTGTGTACTTCCCCCTGGAAACCGAACTGCTGCGCGACGCCCGCGCCTTGGGTTGCCGCACCCTGGATGGCGGCAACATGGCGGTGTTTCAGGCGGTGAAGGCGTTTGAGTTGTTCAGTGGCAAGGCGCCAGACGCCGACCGCATGTTGGCGCACTTCCAGAGCATGAATACCTGACCGGCAAAAAAATCCCAATGTGGGAGCGGCTTGCCCTAATGCCAGTCAGTTAAGCGATAGAGCGGACGATGGTTAACCTGTGGGAGGGGGCTTGCTCCCGATAGCGGCAAGTCAGTCGAAAAACTGCTGACTGGCACAACGCTATCGGGAGCAAGCCCCCTCCCACATGGGTCCTGTTTCAGCCTTAGGCCTGCAAGTAACGCATCACCGAATCACAAATCATCTCGCGGTGGCGCTGCTTGATCGCCTCGTCCGACAGCTCGATCTGAAAAATCTCACTGAACGTATGGCGGTTGGACACCCGGTAAAAGCTGAAAGAGTTGATCAGCAGGTGCACGTCCAACGGCTCCAGCCCCTCGCGGAACAGCCCCATCTCGGCCCCCCGACGCAAGGTGGCGCCCAGCGCTTCAAGGATGTTGCTGTTCATCGCCTTGATCGCATCCGAACGCTTCACGTATTCGGCGTTGTGGATATTCTCGATGCTGACGATACGCACGAAATCCACGTTCTGGTCGTGGTGATCAAAGGTGAACTCCACCAGGCGCCGGATCGCTTCACGGGGCTCCAGCGCGGTGAGGTTCATACGGGTTTCGGTATTACGGATGTCGCCGTAGAGCTTCTCCAGTACTTCGACGTAGAGCTGCTCCTTACTGCCGAAGTAGTAATAGATCATGCGTTTGGAAGTGTGGATGCGCTCGGCGATCGCATCCACGCGAGCGCCGGACAGGCCCTGTTGAACGAACTCGACGATGGCTTCCTGAAGGATGTTTTCGCGGGTCTTTTCCGGATTGTTCTTACGACTCTTGCGCGGTGCTTCGGAGGTCATGGTGCGCTCACGGCCAGTGTTATGCAGGCGGTGATTATGGGCCGCGCCGCCCGCCGAAGGAAGCACCCGACACGCCGTTATAAACGCGCCTGCCGCGCCGCGCCGCTACGGGATTTGGCCATCGCCGCAAGACGTACCGCCACGTTGGCCGCGCCATAGCCGGCGTAACCGTTCTTGCGCTGGATAATCTCGAAGAAAAACCGCCCTTCGAACGCCTCGGTGTACACATGAAACAACTCACCGCCCTGGGCGTCGCGGTCGTACAACACGTTGTAGTACGCCAACTCGCTGAGGAACTCATCGTCGAAATCGAACCGCGCCGCCAGGTCGTCATAGTAGTTGAGCGGGATATCCAGCAACGGCACACCCGCCGCCTTCGCCCGGCTGACCTCGGCGAAAATATCCGCGCAGTCGAACGCAATGTGGTGCACCCCCGAGCCTCGATAGCTCGATAGTGCGTGGGAAATGGCGGTGTTGCGGTTCTCGGAAATATTCAACGGCAGGCGGATCGAGCTGCAACGGCTGCGCAGCGCACGGCTTTTCACCAGGCCGTAAGGGTCGGGCAACACCACTTCGTCATCGGCCTCGAAATCCAGCAGGCTCTTGTAGAACAGCACCCAACTGTCGAGGCTGTCGGCCGGCAAGGCCATCGCCATATGGTCAATGCGCAGCAGGCCGCCGCTGGAAAGCGCTGCCGGCTGCAAGTTGAAATCAGTGTCGTACAAGTCGCCTTCGCTTGGGTCCACCAAGTAAATCAGGCTGCCATCCGGTGCGCGAACCGCGCCCAGTTCCAGCTCGTTGGGCCCCACCAATCCGCGATACGGCTGGCCTTTGTAGGCCACTGCCCGTGCCATCGCCTTGGCACTGTCCTTGACCCGAATCGCCGTGGCACACAACGATGGCCCATGGGCCTCGAAAAAATTGTGCGCGAAGGAATACGGCTCACAGTTGAGGATCAGGTTGATATCCCCCTGGCGCAACAGGCTCACACTCTTGGAACGGTGCTGCCCGGCCTTGACGAACCCCAGGCGCTCCAGCCATTGAGTGAGCCTGGCCCCGAGGTTTTCATCCACAGCGAACTCCAGGAACTCGATGCCACCGTATTCGCTGGCGGCCGGGGTATCGAACAGGATATCGACGGGCTGGGCAGGCGCTTGCTGCTGGAGGCGTTCACGGGTTTTCTCTTCCAGGTACAGCAGCGAGCGCAAGCCGTCCGCCGCATTCCCCCGGGTGGGTGCCGCGCGGAAACCATCGTTGAAGATCTCCAGGGATAACGGCCCGGTGTAGCCGCTCTGGATGATCGGTGCGAGGAACCCCGCCAGGTCGAATTCGCCCTGCCCGGGGAAGCAACGGAAGTGCCGGCTCCACTCCAGCACATCCATGGCCAGGATCGGCGCGTCAGCCATTTGCACAAAGAAGATCTTGTCGCCGGGGATCTGCGCGATCGCGCTCGGGTCGCCCTTGAGCGACAAGGTGTGGAAGCTGTCGAGCAGCACGCCGAGGCTGGGGTGATCGACCTGGCGCACCAGGTTCCACACCTGCTGCCAGGTGTTGACATGCTTGCCCCAGGCCAGCGCTTCATAACCAATGCGCAGTCCACGGCGCCCGGCGTGTTCGGCCAGCAGGCTCAAGTCGTCGAGCAAAATGCGTTCATCGCCCACGCAATCTGCCGAAGCATTACTGCACACCAGCACCAGGTCGGTGCCCAGTTCCTGCATCAAGTCGAACTTGCGCTCGGCCCGTTCAAGGTTGCGCGCCAGGCGGTCGCGGCGGCAGCCTTCGAAGTCGCGGAAGGGCTGGAACAAGGTGATGGCAATGCCCAGGTCGGCACACATTTGCCTGACTTCCCGCGGGCTGCCGTCGTAATACAACAAGTCATTCTCGAAGATCTCGACCCCGTCAAACCCGGCGGCGGCAATGGCTTCAAGCTTTTCCGGCAGAGTACCGCTCAAGGAAACGGTGGCAATGGAACGTTGCATGGGGCGACTCCCGGCAATTGTTGTTTGTGGCAAATTATTCGCCCCCAGCCTACACGCAGCAATTAAAATGTACGAACCGGTTAGTTTTTGGTGCGATTATCGAACACTAAGCCCCTTTGGCGAATTGACGATTTTTTAACCGCTACGCACCATCGTTCTCGCAGCTACACCCGAAAAAGAAGCCCAGCACACACCATAACAATTTCAAAAACGGGTACCACCTCATGCCTTCGCAAAACTCCGTCCTGGCCGCGCGCCCGGGCAACCCGCACGCCGGCATCGGCGACAAGATCCGCGGCGCCCTGGCCGTGGGTAAAACCCGCTGGGGCATGCTGGCCCTAGTGTTCTTCGCCACCACACTGAACTACATCGACCGCGCCGCCCTGGGCGTGATGCAACCGATCCTGGCCAAGGAAATGAGCTGGACGGCGATGGACTACGCCAACATCAACTTCTGGTTCCAGGTGGGTTATGCCATCGGTTTTGTACTGCAAGGCCGGCTGATCGACCGCATCGGCGTCAAGCGCGTGTTCTTCTGCGCGGTCTTGCTGTGGAGCCTGGCCACCGGCGCCCACGGCCTGGCCACCTCGGCGCTCGGCTTTATGATCTGCCGTTTTATCCTCGGCATCACCGAAGCCGCCAACTATCCGGCCTGCGTCAAGACCACGCGCCTGTGGTTCCCGGCGGGTGAGCGCGCAGTCGCCACCGGCATCTTCAACGCCGGCACCAACGTCGGTGCGATGCTGACGCCGATGCTGCTGCCGTTGATCCTGCACGTGTGGGGCTGGCAGGCGGCGTTCCTGTGCATGTCGGCACTCGGCGGGATCTGGCTGGTGTGCTGGGGCCTGAAGTACTACAACCCGGAAGACCACCCCACCGTTAAACAATCCGAACTGGATTACGTACAGCAGGAACTCGAACCGGAACAACCTCGCGTCCCGTTCAGCCGCATCCTGCGCATGCGTGGTACCTGGGCCTTCGCCCTTGCCTACGCGATGACCGCACCAGTGTTCTGGTTCTACCTGTACTGGCTGCCGCCGTTCCTGAACCAGCAATACAACCTGGGCATCAACGTGACCCAGATGGGCATTCCGCTGATCATCATTTACCTGACCGCCGACTTCGGCAGTGTGGGTGGGGGCATTCTGTCGTCGTTCCTGATCGGCCGCGGGATGAACCCGATCAAGGCGCGGTTGCTGTCGATGCTGCTGTTTGCCTGCTGCATCATCGGTGTGATCATGGCCGCCGGTTCCAGCCAGCTGTGGGTCGCAGTGTTTGCCATTTCCCTGGCCATCGGCGCGCACCAGGCCTGGACCGCCAATATCTGGAGCCTGGTGATGGACTACACGCCCAAGCACATGATGAGCACGGTGTTCGGTTTCGGTGGCATGTGCGCGGCGATCGGCGGCATGTTCATGACCCAGATCGTCGGGCATATCCTCACGGTCACGAACAACAACTACACGGTGCTGTTCACCCTGATCCCGGCGATGTACTTCATTGCCCTGACCTGGATGTACTTCATGGCACCGCGCAGGATTCCTACCGTAGACGTCTGAGCTACCCCACGAGCTATCCCCCGAGCTCCCCCCGAGCTATCTGCGCCGCTGCTGCCAGGCAGCGGCCAACCCGCTCATGCAGATCACCCCGATCCCGACCACCGTGGTCAGGTCCGGGGTGTGATTGAACACCAGCCAGCCCAACAACCCTGCGAACACGATCTGGCAATAGCCGAATGGTGCCAGCAAGGCCGGCGCCGCGAAGCGGAACGCCTGGGTCAACAGCAGGTGCGCCGTCATACCGCACGTACCCAGCGCCAGCATCAGCACTGCGTGCCATAGCGTGGGGATTTGCCAGAAGAACGGCACCATGGCACTCATCACCAGGGTATTGCACAGGCCGGCGAAGAAGTTGCTGGTGGTCGGTGTGTCGTATTGGCTGAGGATGCGCGTGAGCAGTTGGTAGAAGCAGAAAAACAGCGCCGAACACAGCGGCAACAACACCGCCGGGGTAAACAACTCGCCCCCCGGATGGATGATCACCAGCACGCCGACAAACCCGCAGATCACCGCCAGCCACTGGCCGCGCGTGACATGCTCGCCGAGCAGCGGCACGGACAGCGCCGTCACCAGGATCGGCGCGAGGAAGTTCACCGCCGTGGCTTCCGCCAACGGGATGTAATGCAGCGCCGTGGTGAAAAACAGGCTGGTGCCTAGCAGGCACAAAGCGCGCACCACCTGCATCCCCGGGCGTTTGCTGCGCAATACCCGCAAGCCCGATTGCGGCAGGAAGATCCCGGCCATCAACAGGGTGTGCACCAGGTAACGCGCCCACACCACCATCACGATCGGATAGAACCCGGCCAGGTATTTGGACAAGGCGTCGTGGCTGGAAAACAGAAAGGTCGCCACCACAATCAGCAAAATGCCTTTGAAGGGACGGTTGACGCCGGAAAGGGGGGTGCTGACGGTCATTGAATTCTCTTGCATGGCGGGCTGAACGCTGAGCACTGAACACGGCAGCACTCAACCCGGTAATCTAGCAGCCGGGTCGGAGTCTGCCCCAAGAGCATAACCAAACACCGTGCGAACAGCGCACTAAATCACGGTATTCGAGTCCAACGCAGCACGTTTGCCCAAGGGCTGCACACTTTTTGATCAAGGCCATGCCGCTATGAAAAAAATTCTCTTTGTTCTGTCTGCCCTTGCCCTGCTCACCGCCTGCAATAAAGAGCCAACGCCCGCGCCCAAGCCCGCTCCCGCCTCGGTACAGGCCACGCTGGTACCGGCAACCCCGCCGACCGATAAATGGGTCGGCAAGTGGATCGGCGTCGAAGGCTTGAGCCTGACCATCGCCAAGGACGACAGCATCGGCCGTGGCCATTACCTGCTGACCATGAAGTACGGCCTGGATGACGACGACGCCGGCACCTTCAAAGGGGAAGCCAACGAAGACGGCATTACCTTTACCCGCCCCGACGGCCCGCAGCAATTGAGCGCCGGCGACGGCGAGGCCACCGGCCTGAAATGGCTGGCGGATAAAAAGGACTGCTTGATTGTCGATACCGGCGAAGGTTATTGCCGCGATTAACGGCCATACTCTTTCCCAATTAATGTAATACCGTTTACCGAGAGGATTGCCCCCATGCTATGGAAAAAAGGCCGACGCAGCGACAACGTGGTGGATGCCCGCGATGACAGTGGCGGCGGTGGTGGAGGCATGCGCTTCGGTGGCGGCAAGGGCCTGAGCCTCACGGCGATTGTGCTGATCGTCGGCATAGGCTGGCTGACCGGCCAGGACCCGCTGCAGATCCTCGGCCAGTTGACCGGCCAGATGGAACAAGCGCCCTCGGTGAGCACGCAAACCCGCCAGGCCCCGCCGGCCAACGACCAACAGGCTGACTTTGTGCGCGCCGTGCTGGGCGATACCGAAGACACCTGGGGCCAGGTATTCAAGGAAAATGGCCTGGTCTACAAAAACCCCAAGCTGATTCTGTTCCGTGGCCGGGTCAACTCCGCGTGTGGTAGCGCCACCTCGGCCAGCGGCCCGTTCTACTGCCCGGCCGACCAACAAGTGTATCTGGACCTGGATTTCTTCCGGGAAATGTCGCAACGCTTCCAGGCTGCCGGCGAGTTCGCCCAGGCGTATGTGATCGCCCACGAAGTCGGGCACCATGTGCAAACACTGCTGGGCATCTCCTCCAAGATCCAGGCCGCGCGCCAGCAAGGCCGGCAAATGCAAGGTGACGGCGGTTTGCTGGTACGCCAGGAGCTGCAGGCCGACTGCTTCGCCGGGGTGTGGGCCAACCGTGCGCAAAAACGCCTGAACTGGCTGGAGCCCGGCGACATTGAAGCCGCACTGAACGCCGCCAACGCCATTGGCGATGACCGTTTGCAGCAACAGGGTCAAGGGCGCGTCGTGCCGGACTCGTTTACCCACGGCACCTCGGCACAGCGCGTGCGCTGGTTCAAGACCGGCTTTACCGAGGGGCAGATCACTCAATGCGATACCTTCGCCGCCAAGAGCCTCTAAATGAACCAACGACTGGGTCTACTGCTGGGCTTGATGATCAGCTGTTCCGCCAACGCCTCGGCCGCCGAGAAAGCGCACGGCGTCAAAGTGGTCAGCCCCGAGCGTTTTCATCTGCAGGCGGGTGACCTGAGCCTGGGCCTGAGTCAGGACTGGCGCCAGCCGCTGCCCAACGTCACCCGTGCACTGATCATCGTGCACGGTCGCTTGCGCAATGCGCAGACCTACCTCAAAAGCGGCGAAGATGCCGCCGCACACGCAGGCGTTGCCAGCCATACCCTGGTGATCGCACCGCAGTTTCTCAATGAGCTGGATGTGCAACGCAATCACCTGGCTAAGCAGGTGCTGCGCTGGCACGGCAATGACTGGATGGCCGGCGAACTGTCGACCGGCCCGGGCCAACTCAGCTCCTACGGTGCGCTGGACCAGGTCATCAAGCACCTGGGCAACCGCAAACTGTTCCCGGCGCTGAAAGAAATCGTGGTCGCCGGCCACTCCGGCGGCGGCCAAGTGGTGCAGCGTTTTGCCCTCACCGGCCATGATCACCCGCTGCTGCAAACCGAAGGCATCAGCCTGCGTTACGTGGTGGCGAACCCCTCGTCATACGCCTATTTCAGCCCGCAGCGCCCAGTGAAGTTCGATGTGGCCAGTTGCCCAAGCTTCAACGAATGGAAGTACGGCATGCAGCACCTGCCCGCCTACGCAACAGGCCAGGGCGCCGAGCAGCTTGAGCAGGCTTACGTGTCACGCGACATCACCTACCTGCTGGGCCAGCAGGACACCGACCCGAACCACCCGGCCCTGGATAAAAGCTGCGAAGCCGAGACCCAGGGCGCGTACCGGCTGGTTCGTGGGCACAACTACTTTGACTACCTCAAGACGCGCCATCCGCAACTGAGCCATAAGCTGGTGGAAGTGCCGGGCGTGGGCCATGACGGCGACAAGATGTTCACCTCGCCTGAGGGCGAGAAGGTGCTGTTTACCCAGTAAGCACTGAATAAACCAACTCAAAATGTGGGAGGGGGCTTGCTCCCGATGGACTGCGTAGCAGGCCCATTTTTGAGGCCGCTGCGCGGCCTATCGGGAGCAAGCCCCCTCCCACAGGTTATCCATCGTCCGCTCTATCTCTTAACTGACAGGCATTAGGGCTTGCCCCCTCCCACACTTCGCTTTTTCAGTGGCTGGCCTGGATCATCCGGCGCAATGCCACACAGTCTGCAGCATGCCAATCCGCCAACGCTGGCCACGGGTTCTCCGGCAAGTTCACCAACACCGTCCGGGCTCCCGCCGCCCGGCCGCAATCCAGATCAAAGCGGTAATCTCCCACCATCACCATCCGGCCCGGCGAAACATCCCAGGCCGCCGCCAGCTTCAGCAAGCCGCCCGGGTCTGGTTTGGGCGGCGCATCATCACGGCCTAATACATCCTCGGCGGCAAAGCAGTCCGCCAAGCCAATCGCCGCCAGGGTGATATGCGCCAGCTCCCGCGCATTGCGGGTCAGGATGCCCAGGCGATAACCGCGCTCGGCCAGCTCGCGCACCAGCTCCACCGCGCCTGGCGCGGCAACCGAGCCCACCGCCAACTCGCGCTCATGCTCCAGCAACCAGGCATGCTTGGCCGCTGCCACATCGGCCGGCAACGCCGCCAGGTGGGTGAGGATGTCGTCCTCCGGCGGAATGTCCAGGGCCACGCGAATGGCCGCAAAATCATGCACGGCCACCGTGAGGGTGCCGTCCATGTCAAAGACCCAATGTTGGATATGCGCCAGGCTCATGCCCAATCCTTGCGATGACGAATCAAGCCTTCCTGGGTCACCGAGGCCACCAGCTGCCCGGCGCGGTTGTACACGCTGCCACGGGAGAAACCACGGGAGTTGCCCGCCCAGGGGCTGTCCATGGCGTAAAGCAGCCAGTCATCGGCACGCAGGTCCGCGTGGAACCACAGCGCATGATCGAGGCTGGCTACCTGCATATCTTTCTGCCACACGGTCTTGCCGTGGGGCAGCAGCGAGGTGGTCAGCAGACCGAAGTCCGAGGCGTAGGCCAGCAGGTATTTATGCAGCGCCGGCAAGTCGGCCAGGGCGCCGTCGGCACGAAACCATACGTACTTGACCGGGTCGGACGGCTGCGGGTTGAACGGGTCTTTCTCGGTCACCGGGCGCACTTCGATCGGCTTGGGGCACAGCAGCTTGTCGCGCATGTGCTCGGGGATCAGGTGGGCGCGTTGCTGGGTCAGTTCCAGCTCGGAGGGTAGGTTTTCCGGGCCGACCACCACAGGCATGGTGCTCTGGTGCGTAAAACCTTCCTCGTCATATTGGAACGAGGCGCTGCAGGTGAAGATCGGGTTGCCCTTCTGGATCGCGGTGACACGGCGTGTGCTGAAACTGCCGCCGTCACGTACGCGGTCCACCGAGTACACCACCGGCAATGCGGCATCGCCCGGGCGCAGGAAATAGCCATGCAGGGAATGCACATGCCGCGCGTCTTCTACGGTCTGGCTGGCCGCCGACAGCGACTGGCCGAGCACCTGGCCGCCGAACAGTTGGCGAAACCCCAGGTCCTGGCTGCGGCCACGAAAGAGGTTTTCCTCGATCGGCTCCAGGGTCAGCAGGTCCACCAGATCTTCCAATACTTGGCTCATAGAGCAACTCCTACAATCTATGGGGCATTCCGGTCTGCTTATCCGTGCAGCGTGTCCAACCATTGGGCGCGGGTGATGCGATACAAAACATGATGGCGCAGCGGGTCATCGGCTGCGACCTTGGGGTGTTCAAAATCTGCCTGGGGATCGTAATGCATACCGATGGCCTGCATGACTTTTTGTGATGGCAGATTGGACTCAGTGGTGAAAGCCAGGATCTCATCCACCTGCAAACGATCGAAGCCGCAACGCAAGGCGGTCCAAGCCGCCTCGCTGGCATAACCCAGGCCCCAGTGTTCGCGGGCCAGGCGCCAGCCAATCTCCACGGCCGGGGTAAAGTCAGCCTCGAAGTTGACATTCTGCAGCCCGGTCAGGCCGATAAACTCGCGAGTGTCCTTGCGCTGCAAGGCCCAAAAACCAAAGCCGTACTCGGCAAAGTGCCCGCGAATCCGCCCGATCAACGCAGCCGTTTCCAGGTGGCTCAATTTAGCCGGGAAATAGCGCATCACCTGCGGGTCCGCGCACATGCGCGCAAATTCCGGCAGGTCGCTGTCGCGCCATTGGCGCAGCACCAGGCGTGCGCTTTCCAATTCCAGTATCGGCTCCATGGGTCCCCTCCCTTGCCATGTGCGTGAGTGTACAACGCGGGTAAGATGCGTCGCAGGTTCCCGTCAGAAAATCCCATGCCCTTGCCATTGATCTATCACGATGACTACAGCCCCGAGTTCCCGGCGGACCACCGGTTCCCCATGGACAAATTCCGCCTGCTGCGCGACCACCTGGTCGACAGCGGCCTGACCGAAGACCGCCAACTGCTGCGCCCGCAACTGTGCCCACCCGAGATTCTGGCCCTGGCGCATGACCGTGGATATATCGAGCGCTATATGAGCGGCGAGTTGTCCCGTGAAGACCAGCGGCGCCTCGGCCTGCCCTGGAGCGAAGCCCTGGCCCGGCGCACCGTGCGGGCGGTCGGCGGCTCGCTACTGGCGGCGGAGCAGGCATTGGAACACGGCCTGGCCTGCCACTTGGCGGGCGGCACCCATCACGCCCATTACGATTACCCGGCGGGCTTTTGCATCTTCAACGACCTGGCGGTGATCAGCCATTACCTGCTGGCCAGCGGCCGGGTCAATCGCGTGCTGATCTTCGACTGCGACGTGCATCAGGGCGACGGCACCGCGCGTATCCTCCACGACACGCCGGAGGCGATCACGGTGTCGCTGCATTGCGAAAAGAACTTCCCGGCACGCAAGGCCCAAAGCGACTGGGACATCCCGCTGCCCATGGGCATGGGGGACGCCGACTACCTCAAGGTGGTGGACGACGCACTCAACTACCTGTTGCCGCTCTACCAGCCGGACCTGGTGCTGTACGACGCCGGCGTTGACGTGCACAAGGACGACGCCCTCGGCTACCTGAAGCTGACCGACGCAGGTGTCGCCGCCCGCGACGAAAGCGTGATGCGCCACTGCCTGGGCCGTGATATTGCGGTAATGGGCGTGATCGGCGGCGGTTACAGCAAAGACCGCCCCGCCCTGGCCCGTCGCCACGGCATCTTGCATCACAGCGCCCAGCGGGTGTGGGCGTCATCAGGTTGTCATTGAACCCTGGGCGTTACCCACAATGCCTGTGGAACCACCTGTGGATAACTTGAGCGTAAGCGTCTGAACGCTGCTTTACGTAAGGCTTGTAGGAAGCTGTATGTTTTTTGATCAGGCGTTTGCGCTGTCGTCGGGTAGAATGCTCGGCCTATTCAAGCGACCGTAGCCCTGCCCCATGCCCGATACCCCTTCCCAACACGTCATCATTATCGGCGGCGGCCCTGCCGGGCTGATGGCCGCTGAAGTCTTGAGCCAGGCAGGCGTGCGGGTCGACCTCTACGACGGCATGCCGTCGGTGGGGCGCAAGTTCCTGCTGGCGGGTGTAGGCGGCATGAACATCACCCATTCGGAAGCGTACCCGGCGTTCCTGTCGCGTTATGCCGAACGCGCCCCGCAAATGGCGCCATTGCTGCGCGCGTTTGGTGCCCAGGCGTTGTGCGAATGGATTCACGGCCTGGGCATACAGACCTTTGTCGGCACTTCGGGCCGCGTCTTTCCTACGGACATGAAGGCCGCCCCGCTGCTGCGCGCCTGGCTCAAGCGCTTGCGCGACCAGGGCGTGGTTATCCACACCCGCCATCGCTGGGTGGGTTGGGCCGCAGACGGCGGGCTGGTTATCCACAGCCCGGACGGCGAAAAAACTGTCCACAGCCCTGCCGTGTTGCTGGCCCTCGGCGGCGGCAGTTGGTCGCGCCTGGGTTCCGACGGAGCCTGGCTTAAGCTGTTCGAAGATCAAGGCTTGCCGTACGCCCCTTTGCAGCCGAGCAATTGTGGTTTCGAGGTGTCGGCCTGGAGCGACTTGATGATCAGCAAATTCGCCGGTGCACCACTGAAAAACGTCGCCATCGGCCTGGCGGATGACAAGCCGCGGCTGGGGGAATGTGTGGTCACCGCCACGGGCATCGAGGGCAGCTTGATCTATGCGCTGTCGGCACCGATTCGCGAAGCGATCCATCGCGACGGTTCGGCCACCGTGCATCTCGACCTGCTACCGAGCAAGCCGCTGGACAAGGTGCAAGCCGCGTTGGCCAAGCCCCGTGGCTCGCGTTCGATGAGCAAGCACTTGCACAGCCAGTTGGGCCTGGATGGGGTCAAGTCGGCCTTGTTGCGTGAGCTGACACCGGCAGGCCACTTCAATGATCCGGCGCAGTTGGCGGTGGCTATCAAGGCGCTGCCGTTGACCCTGGTTAAAACCCGGCCAATCGATGAAGCGATCAGCACCGCGGGCGGCGTGCCGTTCGAGGCGTTGGATGAGCGCTTGATGCTCAAGCAGTTACCGGGGGTGTTCTGTGCGGGAGAGATGCTGGACTGGGAAGCACCGACGGGCGGGTACTTGCTGACGGGGTGTTTTGCCAGCGGCAAAGCGGCGGGGCATGGGATGCTGGAGTGGCTCAAGCGCTGAGATTTGTGGTGATTTTAATGCCGCCATCGGGGGCAAGCCCCTCCCACATTTTGAACGGTGAACAGATTCAAAATGTGGGGGCTTGCTTCCGATGAGGCTATCAGCCACGCAGCAAATTACTTCTTCTTACGCGGCCCGGTGTTAAACACCGGCACCTTGCGCACCGGTTTGATCGATGGCTCCGCCGGCGCCACTTCGCCACTGTCCACCCATTTGCCCAGGTTACGTTTGCCGCCACCGCCCGAGGCCTTGGGCTTCTTCGGTTTTTTCGGTTTCTTTACCACTTGCCCACTGGCGTCGGTGTCCGGCACGCGGTGCTCGGGCTCGAAATCCGGCTCGACTTTGCGGGTCAAGGTCTGACGCGTCAGCATCTCGATGGCCGACAGCATGTTCACTTCATCGGCGCACACCAAAGAGATCGCCTCACCGATGTTGCCCGCACGCCCGGTGCGGCCAATACGGTGGATGTAATCTTCGGCGACGATCGGCAGGTCGAAGTTGACCACCAGCGGCAAGTCTTCGATATCCAGGCCACGGGCGGCCACATCGGTGGCCACCAGGATCTGCACCTCGCCGGCCTTGAAGCGGTCCAGCGCCCGTTGGCGGGTGGCCTGCGGTTTGTCACCGTGGATGCCATCGGCATTGACGCCCAGGCCCTGCAACTTATCCACCAGTGCGTCCACGCCGTTGCGGGTCTTGGCGAACACCAGTACCTGCTTCCAGCGGCCTTTGCGCATCAGGTGCACAAACAGCTCTGGCTTACGCTTCTTGTCCACCGGCACCACCCATTGCTTGACGGTGTTGGCCGCGACGTTGCGCGGGCTGACTTCGATGCTCAGCGGGTCGTTGAGCATCTGCCCGGCGAGCAGGCGGATGTCATCGGAGAAGGTCGCGGAGAACAGCAGGGTCTGGCGCTTTTTCGGCAGCATGCGGTAGATGTTCGCCAGTTCTTCGGAAAAGCCCAGGTCGAGCATGCGGTCGGCTTCATCCAGCACCAGGGTTTGCAGCTGATTGAGTTTCAGCGCGTTCTGGCGGAACAGGTCGATCAGGCGGCCAGGGGTGGCGACCAGAATGTCGACACCTTTGCGCAGCTTCATCATCTGCGGGTTGATACTCACGCCGCCGTACACCGCGTAAGTGGTCAGCGGCAGGTGTTGAGCGTACTCGGCGACACTGGCGTGAACCTGCTCGGCCAGCTCGCGGGTCGGGCACAGGATCAGCGCGCGCGCCGAGTTGGGGGCGACTTTCGGCCCTTCCAGGGTCAGCAATTGCAGGAGCGGCACGGCGAAACCTGCGGTCTTGCCGGTGCCGGTCTGGGCCGCGGCCATCAGGTCGCGACCGGCCAGCACCGCCGGAATGGCCTGCGCCTGCACCGGCGTCGGGGTCTGGTAGCCAAGCGTCTCAAGGGCGCGCAGCAAGGGTTCGATCAGGCCAAGGGTGGCGAAAGTCATGTGTTTACCGTAGGAAAAATTCAGCGCAAGTGCTTAATGCGCCGCAGTTTACCTTATTTCAGGCTTGGGCTTTCGCCACTGGGGCAGGCTGATCAACAGCACCGCGCTGATGATCACCAGCATCGCCAAGGCTTCTTCCATGCCGATGGTCTCACCGACGAACACGATCCCCAGCAACACGGCCACTGCCGGGTTCACATAGGCATAGCTGGTCGCCGCCGCCGGCCGCACGTGCTTGAGCAGGTACATGTAGGCGTTGAAGGCAATGATCGAACCGAACACGGTCAGGTAGGCCAGCGCCAGCCAGCCTTCCAGTGGCGGCACGGCCTGCAGGCGCTCACCGGAAAGCGCGCTGACCAGCAGCAGCGCCACACCGGCGACCAGCATCTCCGCAGCACTGGCCATGGCGCCCTGGGGCAGCGGCAATTGCCGGCTCCACACCGAACCGAACGCCCACGACGCGGCCGCCACCAACAGCAGAACAGCGCCCATGGGGCTCGATTGCAACGTGCTGCCCATATTGAGCATGGCAATGCCGATAATGCCCAGGATCACCCCGGCCCATTCCAGACGGGTATTACGTGCGCCCCAGAAATACCCACAGAGCAAAGTGAACAACGGCACGGTCGCCACGGCCAACGCCGCCACGCCGGACGACACGCCCATATGTTCAGCCATGCTCACGCCACCATTGCCGATGGTGAGCAACAAGATGCCAATCATCCCGGCCGCTTTCCACTGAGCCCAGGTCGGCGCCGGCACCCCGCGCCACCTGAGGAAGCCGTACATCAACACCCCGGCCGTGCAAAACCGAATCCCGGCCAGCAACAACGGCGGCCAGTACTCCACGCCGACACGAATCACCAGGTAGGTAGACCCCCAGATCACGTACAACGCAAAAAAGGCGGCGATCAACGGTAAGGGAAAGCGACGTGGGCCAGGCATTGGGCGGCTCTATGGCAGGAGGACAGAAGACATATTCTAAAAAGGCAGGTTGATAAACATAAGTTACAAAACCTGTTTAAAACGCCAATACACTTTTCAAAACACGGTTATGAGGGATATAAACCATAGATTCGAAAGCCACACATTACGGAGCCTTATCATTGGACAAATACGACCGCATGCTCCTCAGTGCCTTGCTCGAAGACGGCCGCGCCTCGTTTGCGCAACTGGCTCGCACGGTCAACCTCTCCGCCCCCGCCGTGGCTGAGCGCGTGGCCAAGCTGGAGGCCAGTGGCGTGATCACCGGGTATCAGGCCAAGGTGGACCTGTCCAAAGTGGGTTTGCCGATTCAGTGTGTGATTGAGCTGCGCCTGACCAATCACGGCAGCCAGAAGGTGTATGACGCCTTATCCGAAATTCCCGAACTCACCGAATGCCACCGCGTGACCGGTGACCCGTGCGTGATCATGCAAGCCGCCGTGGGCTCGATGCCGGAGTTGGAGAACCTGATCAACCGGATCGCAAAATTCGGGTTCAGCAAGACCTCGATCATTTTGTCGAGCGCGATAGAGCGGCGGGTGCCGCTGGGGCAGTTGGAGGCCAGAAATGCTGGATAAACAGCGCAAGGTCATCAGCCTCAGCCACCCGGTCAGCCCACGTATCCCGCTATGGCCGGGCGACCCTCCGGTGGTTTTTGCAGAGGTCGCCGCCCTGGAAAAGGATGGCTATTTCCTGCGACGTTTCAGCATGGGTGAACACAGCGCCACGCATATGAATGCGCCGAACAGCTTCTACGCCGACGCAATGGGGATCGACGGTTATCAACCCGAAGACCTGGTGCGGCCGGCAGTGGTAGTGGACGTGCGCAGTAAAACCCAGGGCAACCCCGATTACGCAGTCAGCCCGCAGGATATTGAAGAGTGGGAACGCCAACACGGGCCAATCGAGCCCGGCTCGGTGGTCTTGATGTACACCGGCTGGCAACATCTTTGGCATGACCCGGTGGCGTTCTTCGGGCTGGACGCGCAAGGCTCGCACTTTCCGGGGATCGGCGAGGCGGCGATTGGTTTTTTGCTTGAGCAGCGTCGGATCGCCGGGGTCGGTATTGATACCCATGGGGTTGATCCGGGGCAAAGCACTGCATTCGCGACCAATCGTGCGGTGCTGGCCAGGAATGGGATTGTGCTGGAGTGTTTGACCCATCTCGACCGCCTGCCGGCCAAGGGTGCAACATTGGTGATAGGTGTCTTGGCGCTCAAAGGCGGATCAGGGTCGCCCGCATCGGTGATGGCGTTTACTCCCTGACGACACTGTGGGAGGGGGCTTGCTCCCGATGGCGGTGGACCAGCCCGCTAATCTGGAGCTGACACACCGCTATCGGGAGCAAGCGCCCTCCCACAGTTGGAGTTTCATTGTCAGGGGCTCAGAACCCGCGGTGCTTCTTCAGGTGTTCGGTGATCTTCGCCGCCGGCACTTTCTGCAGGGTGCACAGCAGGTCGTGGGAGAGTTCGCGCAAGCCGTGAGTCCCGCGCAGTTCCTGGGCCAGGTACGCCGTGAGGTTGGCCGCCATCTCCGCATCCGCCAGCGCCCGGTGAGCCTTGCCGGTATGGGGCAACTGGGCGTAGCTGTTGAGGGTGCCGAGTTTGTGGTTGGGCGCCGCGGGCATCAGGCGGCGGGCGAGTAACAGCGAGCAGGCAAATTTCTGCAGGCGGGTGCGGCGGATCAGGCCCAGCTCATAGTCCCAGAACTTCTGGTCGAAGGCCGCGTTGTGCGCCAGCAGTGGCGTCGTGCCGACGAACTCGTTGACCTCGTTCATCACACGCTCGGCCGGCGGTGCGCTGCGCAGCATGGCGTTACTGATGCCGGTGAGTTGCTCGATAAAGCCCGGCACACGCACACCGGCGTTCATCAGGCTCTGGTAGCGATCCACGATCTGGCCGCGCTCGAGGATGACCACCGCGATTTCCGTGGCCCGGCAGTGGCTGCTCGGGGTGATGCCGGTGGTTTCAAAGTCGATGACCGCTATACGTTCCAAACCTGTTCCAACTCCGTCTAACTGTTTATCAAGCCGCAACGTTCTATTTGAGCAGCAGCGCGCCTTCGATCGGCACATAGCGGCTGGCGGCGCGTATCAGTGAGTTGGCCGTCAACCCCGGGACACCGTAGGCCACGGCTTCGACGCCATGCTTGTGGATAACGCGCTCGAGCAGCATGTCGAAATCGCCGTCGCCGGAGGCCAGTACGATTTCGTCGACGTGGTCGGCGGCATCCATGATGTCGAGGGTGATGCCCACGTCCCAGTCGCCCTTGGCCGAGCCATCGCTGCGCTGGATGTAGGGCTTGAGTTTTACCGTAAAGCCCAGGTTGCGCAGGATCTGCTGGAATTGCTGCTGCTTGCTGTCGCCACGGTCGATGGCATAGGCATACGCCTCTACGATCTGCCCGCGTGAACCGATGTCAGCCCACAAGGCGGCGTAGTTGAAGTGGCAACCATAGGCTTGGCGCACGGTGTAATAGAGGTTTTGTACATCGGCGAACACCGCAATTTTTTTCACCGCACTTCCCCAGGCTTACCACTTGGACGCCGGACACGAAGGTCCGCAAAGGCGCCAGTATGCCAGCCACGGGAAAGTTTCCGAGAAAAATCAGCCCGGGGCGACGAAGCGCCCCGGTTGAATGCAGGTCAGACGTAGGAATCGTCGTCGTCAAAAGACGAGGGATCGTCGGAATAATTGCTGTCTGAAAAGTTGTCAGCGTTGTTGCCGCCCCAACTGTCATTCCCGGCGAAACGCTGGTCGTCATTGCCCCAGTTGCCGTTGTCACTGGCCGGCGCGGGCTCTTCGCGGATGATTTCTTCCACGACCTGCGGCTGTTGAGAGTTGTGGTTGAACAAGCTGCTGATGCCTTCGGCCAGCATCACACCACCGGCCACACCAGCGGCGGTTTTCAAGGCGCCACCGAGAAAACCACTGCCAATCGGCGCTGCCGGTGCCTGTTGCGGCTGTTGATAGTTCTGCGGCGGTGCAGCGTAGTTTTGTTGCGGCGCAGGTTGGCCGAACGATGGCCGCCCCGGCTCACGCCAGCCGCCACCCGTCGACGCTGGCGCGCTCTGAGCCGGTTGCGGATCGCGGGAGCCGCCGCCAAAGATACTCGACAGGAAACCGCCACTGCTCGGCGCAGGCTGGGCCGCCTGGGAACGGGCTTGTTGCAGCTCATCCTGCAATTGCTGGATCTGCTGTGCCTGCTGCTTGTTCTGCGCGTCGAGACTCTTGATCGCGTGTTCCTGCACCAGGATCGACTGGGTCATGTAGTACCCGGCGGCCGGTTGGCGAGTCATGTGCTCCTTGATCCGCGCTTCGGCCAGTGCGTCGCGGGGGGCTGAGTCCTTTTCGGCTTGTTGCAACCGTGAAAACAGTCCATCGATCAGGGTTTGCTCTTCGCTGTTCATGGCGACCTCGTTAGATTGCCGGTAGAAATCATGGGCCTGCCTGGGACCAGGCAAGCTACGCGACTAGTTATGGGGCTGTTACCAGACGTTTCAATAGTCTTTACCTAAGGTTTACGTTTGCTTAACGCCAGCGCTGATCGGTTAAAGTGTGGGCCTTGCTTTTTGGCCTGCGATGAACCTGATGAATCCGTTAGACGTACTGCGCGACTCCTTCCGTTTCACCCAACGCAACCTGGGCGCCATCGTCCAGCTGTGCCTGCCGCTGGTGATCCTCGAAGCCCTGCTGCAACAGGTGCTGGACCACACGCTGGGGCCGGATGCGTTCCCCGGTTACAGCGTGGTCGTCGGGCTGCTGGTGTATCCGCTGTACACCGGCGCCCTGATCCTGTTTCTGGATGCGCGCACCCGCGGCGAGTCGCCGCGCACTAAAGATGTCTGGGCCATGGCCCTGACCCTGTGGCCACGCTTCGCCCTGCTGACGGCCATGAGCACGCTGCTGATTCTGCTGGGCTTGTCGTTGTACTTCCTGCCCGGCCTATGGCTGATGGTGGTGCTGGCGTTTGCCGAGTACCTGCTGGTGCTGCGCGGCATGCCGGCACTGGACGCGATGAAGGAAAGCTTTCGCCTGAGCCGTGGGCACTTCTGGCGAATCCTGGTCTGCCTGCTGTGCGTGATGACGCCGCTGTGGTTGCTCAAGGGCGCCAGCGCCGCGGCCTATCCAGACCCGGGTCCGTTACTGGGGCTGTTGATGGACAGCGCCCACAGTTTCCTGCAGTTGTTTACCAGTGTGGTGTTGTTCCGTTTATTCATGCTGATCGGTGGCGACGCCGACGCACGGTGATATGCTCCGTGCCTGTCCTGACACGCTGATAAGCCGAGCCAATGACCCGTTTATTGCGCATCTTCCTGCTGGGCCTGCTGATCATCGCAGGCCTGCTCACTGCCCTGATCTACAGCTTGACCTGGCGCCCTGCCGACAAGCAAACCCTGCCCGTCAGCTGTGGCGCCCCCCGCGCGCCGACCCTGCTGCCGGGGCAGGCGCTCAAGGTGATGACCTGGAACGTGCAATACCTGGCCGGCAAAAACTACGTGTTCTGGTACGACACCCCCGACGGCAGCGGCCCGGACGACCGTCCGACCGTGGAAGACATGGCCTACAGCCTCGATGAAGTGGCGCGGGTGATCCGTGACGAACAACCCGACATCCTGCTGCTGCAGGAACTCGACGAAAACGCCAAGCCATCCCACTATCAAGACCAACTGGCCCTGTTGCAGGAACGCCTGGTCGACCTTTACCCGTGCAGCGCCCAGGCGTTCGACTGGAAAGCCGACTTCATCCCCAGCCTGCATATTTTCGGCAGTGTCGGCCGCAAACTGGCGACCCTGAGCCGCTACCAGATCGAACACGCCGAACGCCTGCAACTGCCGGTATCGCCCGGCAACTTCATCAGCCGCCAGTTCCAACCCAAGCCGGCCTTGCTGCTGACGTACCTGCCGCTGAGCGATGGAGGCCAACTGGCGGTGCTCAATACGCGTCTGGGTCGCGATATGCCTGGGCGTTCGGCGGTGGATGAGCAAGTCAAGGCAACGGTGAAACTGCTGGATAAACTCGAAGGCCGAGGCACGCCCTGGTTGATCGGCGGGGATTTCAACCTGCTGCCGCTGGGGCAGTTCCTGCGCCTGGAAGCGGGCAAGCGCGGTCAGTATTCGCCGGACAGCGAGTTGCATTTGCTGTGGGACAAATACCCGATGATCCCCAGCAACAGCGAAGCCAGCGGCATCGACCGTGCGAAATGGCTGACGCACTACCCCAACGACCCAAGCCTCGACGGCCCGGATCGCACCTTGGACTATCTGTTCTACAGCCCACGCATCAAGCGGGTCGAAGCCAAGGTGCGGCAGGAGGATACGTTGCGCATTTCCAACCATTTGCCGGTGATTGCCCGGTTCCTGCTGCCCGCCGCGCCCTGACAGGCACCCCCGAAATAATGTGGGAGGGAGCTTGCCCCCTCCCACAGTTGTTCTCTGTTGTGGCTACTTGCGGGGTTTGATCCGGGCCGTCGCCTCGGCGACCAATGGATCATCCGGCCAGTAATGCTTTGGATAGCGCCCTTTCAAATCCTTCTTCACCTCGGCATAGGTGCTGCGCCAGAAGTTCGCCAGGTCCTGCGTCACCTGCACCGGGCGCCGCGCAGGCGACAACAAGTGCAGCTTCACCACCTGCCGCCCACCGGCAATGCGCGGCGTATCCGCCAACCCGAACAATTCCTGCAGGCGCACCGCCAGGATCGGCGGCTGTTCGCTGTAGTCCAGTCGCACCGACGAACCCGATGGCACCTTCACATGCTGCGGTGCCAGTTCGTCCAGGCGCTGTGGCAGCGGCCAGGGCAGCAGGTTGTGGAGGAAACTGGAGATATCCAGGTTGGAAAAATGACTGAGGCGCGACACCTTGCCCAAGTACGGCATCAGCCAGTGCTCCAGGCTGGCGAGCAAGGCGCTGTCGCTAAGGTCGGGCCATTCGCTGGTTTTTCCGGCGTCCAGCTGGCGCAGCAGCATGACACGGGCCTGCCATTGGCGCAGCTCCGGGGTCCAGGGCAACAGCGCCAGCCCCTTGCGGCGGATAAGGTTGACCAACGCCTGGCTGCGGGCGGACTCATCCAGGCCGGTCAGGGGCTCGCGGCTGAGCACCAGTTCGCCGACTTTGCGTTGGCGCTCGGCGCGCAGCACGCCTTCGCGCTCGTCCCAATCCAACTGGTCGACGTTGCGCACCTGTTCGGCCAATACCGTATCGAATAGCGCCGGGTCGAAATCCGCCGCGAGGTAGATGCGCTCTTCCCGCTGGCCCTGGCGGCTGCCGAGGTCGGCGATCACCAGCCAAGGTTGTTTCATCAGGCTGTCAGCCTCGGCGAACAGCGCGGCGCGCCCATTGGCCAGGCGGTATTCGGCGCCACCCGGGCGACGTTGTTGCGCGACGCGGTCCGGGTAGGCCAGGGCCAGCAAGGCGCCGAGCCAGCGCGGGTGGTCGGGATCAGCCACCGCCTGAGTCGCCTTGCCGCGCAGATAACCACGGTACTGCCGGGCCAATTGCCTGGCTCTTTGCACACCACCCTGGGTGCCACGTGCGCGCTCTTCGCCGGACAGCAAGGCCAACCGACTGTGCAAATCGGCACCGCCACCGCGCAGGATATCGCGCTCGCCCAACAGGGCGGCCACCTCACAGGCCGTGGCCGCCAAGCCCAGATCCTGCCCACGCAGCAATAAATGAGCGATACGCGGATGCGCCGGCAACTCGGCCATTTTCTGACCGTGCGGGGTCAGCTTGTCGTCCTCCAGCGCGCCCAGCCGTACCAGCAAATCCTGAGCCTGGGCATAGGCGGCGGTCGGCGGCACATCCAGCCACACCAGTTGCGTCGGGGCCACGCCCCAGCGCGCGAGTTGCAAGGCCAGGCCCGCGAGGTCCGCCGCGAGGATTTCCGCGCTGCCATACGCCGCCAGACCTTCATGCTGATCCTCGGACCACAACCGATAACACACCCCCGGCTCCAGACGCCCCGCCCGGCCGGCGCGCTGCGTGGCACTGGCGCGGGAGATGCGCTGGGTGTCGAGACGGGTCATGCCGCTGCCGGGGTCGAAACGCGGCACCCGCGCCAACCCGGCGTCGATCACTACGCGCACGCCGTCAATCGTCAAGCTGGTCTCAGCGATGTTGGTAGCCAGTACCACTTTGCGTTTGCCGGCAGGCGCCGGGTCGATGGCGGCACGTTGGGCGTTGAGGTCCAGTTCGCCGTGCAGCGGGCAGAGCAGCACATCATTGCGCTTGCCCAGGGCATCCGCGAGTTGCTGGTTGACCCGACGAATTTCCGCCTGCCCCGGCAGGAACACCAGCACACTGCCAGCTTGGTCCTGCAAGGCTTCAAGGATGGTCTGCAGCACACGCGGCTCGATAAATTCACCGGCCTGATACGGCCGCCCCCAACGCACCTGCACCGGGAACATGCGCCCTTCGCTGCGCAGGATCGGCGCATCCTCCAGCAGGCTCGCCAGGCGTTCACCTTCGAGGGTGGCCGACATCAACAGGATCTTCAGCGGCTGTTCATCACGAAACAGCTCGCGGCCGTTGAGGCTCAGGGCCAGCGCCAGGTCGGCGTCGAGGCTGCGCTCGTGGAATTCGTCGAAGATCAGCAAACCCACACCCTCCAGTGCCGGATCGTCCTGCAGGCGACGGGTGAGAATGCCTTCGGTGACGACCTCAATACGGGTGTTCGGGCCGACCTTGCTGTCCAGGCGAATGCGATAACCGACGGTTTCGCCGACTTTTTCCCCCAACTCGCTGGCCAGGCGTTCGGCCGCGGCGCGGGCCGCCAGGCGCCGGGGTTCGAGCATCAGGATGGTTTGCCCGGCCAGCCACGGCTCGTTCAACAAGGCCAAGGGCACGCGGGTGGTTTTACCGGCGCCGGGCGGCGCTTCCAGCACGGCTTCATGGCGAATCGCCAAGGCGTCACGCAGGGCGGGTAAAACTTCATCAATCGGCAACGAATTCATACTGGCTCCAGAACAGAGCGGCGAGTATAACGGCGAACTGCCGGATGCCGATGATGGTCTCAACAACACCACGGTTCTGGGCTGTCGACGCGGCAACTGTGGGAGGGGGCTTGCTCCCGATAGCGGTGGGTCAGTAGCCAAGCAGTTGCCTGACACATTGCCATCGGGAGCAAGCCCCCTCCCACACTTGATCATCGTCGCCTGACAAAACTGGCTTATATTCACCCTTAAAACGTGTTCAGGAGAGTTTCCATGCGTATCGCTTCCCGCATCATCGGCGGTGTCCTCGCCGTCACCCTGTTGAGCCAGCTGACCGCCTGCGGTTCGATCTTCTACCCGGACCGCCGTGGCCAGATCGACGGCAAGATCGACCCGGCGATTGCCGTGCTCGACGCCGTGGGCCTGCTGTTCTATGTGATCCCCGGCCTGATCGCGTTCGGCGTGGACTTCGCCACCGGCGCCATCTACTTCGAACCGGGCAAGACCGCCCAGGTTGACCCGGCAAAACTCCACGAAGCCATTGGCGCAGACGGCAAGGTCGACAACGCCAAGCTGCAAACCATCATCCAGAAAGAAACCGGGCGCAGCCTGCCACTCGATGACCCGCGCCTGATCCAGTTCAAGGGCAGCGTGCAACAACTGGCCGCTCTGGGCCTGCAACCCGCTGCCTAAGGATCGTCCATGACCAGCAGTCCTGAACACGCCAGGCTCCTGCGCCTGGCCACCCGCGCTTCAGTGGGCGTGGCCTCTGCGCTGATTATCACCAAGGCCATCGCCTGGTGGTTCAGCGGCTCGGTGAGCATGCTCGCCGGGTTGACCGACTCGCTGCTCGATGGCGTGACCTCGCTGCTGAATTTGCTCGCCGTGCATTACGCGCTGCGCCCGGCCGATGACGACCACCGTTATGGGCACGGCAAGGCGGAATCGCTGTCGGGTATGGCCCAGGCCTTGTTTATCGCCGGCAGCGCGGTGTTGATCGCGTTCCAGGCGTACCAGCGCTTGCAGCATCCGGAACCCGTCGGCGCGCCGTGGTTGAGTATTGGGGTGATCGTCTTTTCGCTGTTGATGACGGTAGCGCTGCTGATGCTGCAACACCGGGTCATCCGTGAAACCGGCTCCAACGCGGTGCGCGCCGACTCGCTGCACTACCGCTCGGACTTGATGCTCAACGGCAGCATCCTGGTGGCGCTGGTGTTGGCGGGTTTTGGTTACCATCAGGTCGACGCCTGGTTCGGCCTCGGCATTGCCGCCTACATCTTGTGGAGCGCCATCCAGATCGCCCGGGAGAGCTTTGCGGTATTGATGGACGAGGAACTGCCAGCGGACGTGAGCCAGCACATGCTGGAACTGGCCCGTGGCGTCCCCGGTGTATTGGGCGCCCATGATTTGCGCACGCGAATCTCCGGCAGCCACTGGTTCGTGCAGTTGCATCTGGAATTGCCGGGGGAATTGACGCTGTCAGTCGCCCATGGCATCAGCGATCAAGCCGCCGACGCCATTCACCAAGCCTACCCGCGTGCCGAAGTGCTGGTGCACGCCGACCCGCGGGAAGTGGTCACGGGCAATAAAACCTAATACTGCACCTGGTAGCCGCGACTGCTCAGGCAGTTGCCCTGGGCCTGACGGTAGGTTTGCACCACCGCAGGCGCCGGGGCGTAGGTCACCGCCTGCGGATCAAAACCGCTTTGCTGCACCGCCCAGCGATAGCAGTCATAACCATCCTGTTGCACCTGGCCCGGTGACTGGCCGTTGGCAGGATAGGCCACCACGTCATAACCATTGCCCTGTGGCGCCGGCGGCGGTGTCGGCACCTGGGTCGGCGGTTGCACCACCACGTACTGCTGGGTGCTGCTTTCGTAGGTGTAATAAGCGCCGGCCGCGAGGAAGAACAGCGCACTGCCCACCCACACTTCCCGTGCGTAATCCGGCAGGTATTGCACGCGGATACCGTACGGCGGCGTTACCACCACATAACGCGGGCCTTGCGGGCGATACCAGTAGCCACCGGAGTAGAAATAGTCCTGGCCACGGTAGGGCACGCGGTAATTACGCTCGGGGAAACGGTCGACGACATAGCCCGGTCGGTATTGCGGGCCTGGACCCCAGCCGTTGCCGTGCCCATCGGGGCGGCCTGGCCAGCGGTGGTCATCAGGGCGGCCATTGTTGAAACCGCCACCGGGACGCGGCCCGGGGCCATTACCGGGTTGCCAATGCGGATTGCCGTCATTACGCCGTGGGATGTCCTGATAGTAACCCTGGCGCGGCTCCTGGGTTTGCCGAACGGTGTCCGGGCGCCCCTGGATCGGCAGGTTATTCGCAGGCTGCGGCGCCGGCCGAGGCGGTTCGGCGCCTTGCGGCCGGCCTTGCCACTGCCCGTGCCCCTGCTGCTCGCCACGCTCGAAATGCTCGTTTTGCGGGCGCGGCGCATTGTTCTCGAAATGTTGATTCTGTGGACGGGGCTGGTTGTTTTGCGGGCGGGGCGGTTCGTTGCCTTGCCGCCCACCCTCCGGCCCTCTTTCATGCTGGCCGCCGCCTTCAGAACGGGGGTCATCAGCCATCACTTGCGCGCTGACGGTGACCATCAGCAAACCTACACCTGCCAAACGCCAGATGCGTTTCATGCTCTTCCTCACTGCGGATTAGGGCCTGGATACCCGGCCTCATACATGAGACTGGAAAAGCCTCACCCGGTTCTGAGACAGGTTATCAGTCACGAGAACAATTTTCTCAAGGCAAAGAAAAAGGGGCGACCCGTCGGCCACCCCTTGAGAATTTTGTCCTGGCTCAACGCTTTTGACGTTGGCTCACCTCACGCCGTCTGGTAGACAGTGTGCAGCCTGGAGGCCGGCTCAACCCTGCTGGGGCGGCGGCCGCAGCGTGCCTGATTGGGCTCGCTGGGAGTGGACTGTTGTCCAGGCGGTGATTCTGTTGATAACGATACCCGCGTGTGCCCGACAGATGATTGCGAAGATTGCGTCAATAAACAGTGCTTGCGCAATTTTTAACCCTTCATAGATAATTCACCGCAATAGTTACGACAAAGGCCAACCCAATGAGCAAGCTTGACCGATACGACCTGAGTATTTTGGCGGAATTGCAGCGCGACGCGAGGATCTCCAATCAGGAGTTGGCCGAGCGCATCGGCCTGTCACCGTCGCCCTGCTCTCGCCGGGTCAAGCAATTGGAAGACGACGGCTACATTGCGCGCCAGGTCGCCTTGCTCGACCGCAAGATGCTGGGCCTGAGCCTCACAGCCTATGTATTGATCGGCATGGACCGTCACACGCCAGAGCGTTTCGAGAACTTCGAAGCGGCCATCCGCACCCTGCCCCAGGTGCTGGAATGCAGCCTGGTGACCGGGATGGATGCGGACTATCAATTGAAAGTCGTGGTGCCGGATATGGACCACTATCAAAAATTGCTGCTGGGCCACCTGACCCGCATCGAAGGCGTGACCAGCGTGCGATCAAGCTTTGTGCTGAACCAGGTGTTGAACAGCACCGAACTGCCCCTGACCCACCTGCGCACCTGACCCCAGGACCAATCGCGATCCAATGTGGGAGGGGGCTTGCTCCCGATGGCAGTGTGTCAGTTGATGCATCCAGTGAATGACACTCCGCTATCGGGAGCAAGCCCCCTCCCACAGTTGGAACGGACTTCGATCCAGGTCAATGTTGCGTCAGTAGCGCTGCCGTATACTCGCCGCCTTCACTGTCGGAAAAATCCCCATGAACAACATCGACCCCGCCCTGTTTGAAGAATGGATGATGACCGGCCTGGTCACTGTCCTGATTATTTTCATGGGCTTTATCGTCTGGGACCTCGCGAAGAAGTCCAAAGCCGGCCGCTTTGGCTCGTTCATCCTGTTTTTCGTACTGGGGCTGGGCGTGGCGGCGTTCATCATCAAAAGCGTGGTGATCGGCCTGATCGAATCCGGCGCCCTATAAGCGCGCCGGCACTTCCTTCCACTGGCCTTGATCCAGGCCATCGATCGACCAGCCGCCAATGCGTACCCGCACCAGACGCAAGGTCGGCAACCCAACCGCCGCCGTCATGCGCCGCACCTGGCGGTTGCGGCCTTCGCGAATCACCAACTCCAGCCATGACGTCGGCACGCTTTTGCGAAAGCGTACCGGTGGGTTGCGCGGCCACAACTGCGGCTCATCCAATTGGCGTGCTTCGGCGGGCAGGGTCATGCCGTCGTTAAGCTCCACGCCGTCACGCAGGCGTTGCAGCTGCTCTGGCGTCGGCTCGCCTTCGACTTGCACCCAGTAGGTTTTCGCCAGCTTATGCTTGGGGTCGGCAATCCGCGCCTGCAGTTGCCCATCGTTGGTCAGCAACAACAACCCCTCGCTGTCACGGTCCAGGCGACCAGCCGGGTAGATACCGGGGATGTCGATAAAGTCCTTGAGGGTCGCACGCCCACCTTCGTCGCTGAACTGGGTCAGTACATCGAACGGCTTGTTGAACAGGATCAGCTTCGGCTCGGCCGGGGGCGCCTTGGCGACACGCCGCGCAGCGGAATACGGAGGTTTCACGCCTGGGCGGCGCGAATCGGGGCGAGTGGGACGGGACATGGCAAAAAGAACATCTAACGGTCAGGACCGACAATGCTAGTGGCCTGACCGCTAAATGACCATCCCAACCGCTTAGCGGAACGGTGGTTCGTCGAAGCTGCGCAGCTTGCGCGAGTGCAGCGAGTTGAGCTCGGTGCGCAACAGGTCGACCGCCTCGATGCCGATCTTCAAGTGCTGGCTGACCGCGCGCTCATAGAACGCATTGGCCGAACCTGGCAGCTTGATCTCACTGTGCAACGGTTTGTCCGACACACACAGCAAGGTGCCGTAAGGCACGCGCAAGCGGTAGCCCTGGGCGGCAATGGTGCCGCTTTCCATGTCCACCGCCACGGCACGGGACAGGTTGATCAGCGGCCGTTCCTGGGCCCAACGCAGTTCCCAGTTGCGGTCGTCGTAGGTCAGCACGGTGCCGGTGCGCAGGCGCTTTTTCAGCTCTTCGCCCTTCTCGCCGGTGACATTCGCCGCGGCCTGCTGCAGCGCCAGTTGCACTTCGGCCAGGGCCGGGATCGGAATGTTCGGCGGCACAACGCGGTCCAGAATCCCGTCGCGGCGCATATAGGCGTGGGCCAGTACGTAGTCGCCGATGGTCTGGGATTGGCGCAGGCCGCCGCAGTGGCCGATCATCAGCCAGCAATGAGGGCGCAGCACAGCCAGGTGGTCGGTGATGTTCTTGGCGTTGGACGGGCCGACGCCAATGTTCACCAGGGTCACGCCGTGGCCGTCAGCGGCCTGCAAGTGGTAGGCCGGCATCTGATAGCGGTGCCAGACCACACCGGCGGCAATCGCCGAGGCTTCGCCGTGATCCATGCTCTTGTCGATCACCACGTTGCCCGGCAGCACCATGCGGATAAAGCGCGGATCGCTGCGCAGTTGCTCTAGGCCATGCACGATGAACTGGTCAACATAGCGATGGTAGTTGGTCAGCAGAATCCACGGCTGCACATGGCGCCAGTCGCTACCGGTGTAGTGCACCAGGCGACGCAGGGAAAAGTCCACGCGGGCCGCATCGAACAGTGCCAGAGGCAGCGGGTCGGTGTTTTCCCAATCGTAGAGGCCATCGGCAATGCCGTCGGTGGCGGCGGACAGGTCGGTGCTGGGGAATACGCGAGCCAGGGTCGCGGCGGTAACGCCGGAGCCGGCCAGTTCGTCACCCTGCTCCACCACGTACGGGTAAGGGATGTTCTGCTGGCTGACGCCCACTTCTACCGTCACGGTGAAGTCGTGCATCAGCGGCACCAGTTGCTCCAGCAGATACTTACGGAACGCCGCAGGATGGGTGACGGTAACGCTGTAGGTTCCCGGCAGTTGGACCTTGGCATATGCCCGGGTGGTCTGTGGGACTTCACCGTGGCAGTGATAGGTCAAGCGCAGTTCCGGGTAGCGAAACAGTGCGCGCTGTTCGGCGTCGGGTTCGACGCGGTTCTTGAGGTATTGCTTGAGAGCCTGATTGAGCGCCCCGGTAGCACGCTCATGCAGAGCCGCCAGCCGGTCCACGGCTTCTTCAGCGGTTTGAACGACAACAAAAGCTTCGGTCACGGTAAGCATCCTGTGTTCTGACTTGCAGGCCTTTATCTTGCCTGTATCCCTGCTGGACGGAAACCAAGGATTGAAATGCGTGCAAAATGGGTGGGCTTGACCGAGCGCCTCAAAGGGCTGGCGTGGAACGCGCAACAATCGCCTCGACTTCCACCCCTCGCGGCAAGGTGCCATACACGCGGCCGGACGATGCCCCCAGCCGGCTGGCGATAAACCCGTCACTGACCGCCGCATTCCCCGCTTCCAGCAACAGCTTTGCCTGTAAGGCCAGGGCGATATCCTCGGTCAGTTGCCGTGCGCGGTACTGGATATCCTGGGTGTCCATGAACGCCGTCTTCAACTGTTCGATATGCCGCGCCAGTTGTTTATCGCCGTGACCGCTACCCAGTTCGACGAACAGCGCCTCCAGCACACCCGGCTCTTTGGACA
This sequence comes from Pseudomonas sp. Q1, assembly GCF_009935975.1. NCBI lineage: Bacteria > Pseudomonadati > Pseudomonadota > Gammaproteobacteria > Pseudomonadales > Pseudomonadaceae > Pseudomonas > Pseudomonas sp. Q1. The sequence continues at coordinate 190,074 of NZ_QODI01000004.1, forward strand.
ACGCCCGCAGCACGTCCAGGCACTGCACATTGCCCGAACCTTCCCACGTCGAATTCACCGGTGCCTCACGGTACAGACGCGGCAGGATGCTGTCCTCCACATACCCGGCGCCGCCCATGCACTCGGCCGCTTCGTTGATCATCGCCGGCGCACGCTTGCAGATCCAATATTTGCCCACCGCCGTGACCAGCCGGGCGAACTTGGCTTCCTGCTCGTCAGCGAGATGGTCCAACGCCCGCCCCATGCGCAGGCTCAATGCCAGGGAGGCTTCGCTCTCCAGGGCCAGGTCGGCCAGTACGTTTTGCATCAGCGGTTGCTCGCTGAGCACGCGGCCGCCGACCGAGCGATGGGCGCAATGATGGCTGGCCTGGGTCAGCGCCTGGCGCATCAGGGCACTGGAGCCGACCATGCAATCGAAGCGAGTCATGGCGACCATCTCGATGATGGTCGGCACGCCACGCCCCTCCTCGCCGATCATCCAGGCCAGGGCGCCGCGAAACTCCACTTCGCTGGACGCATTGGAGCAGTTGCCGAGCTTGTTTTTCAGGCGCTGGATGTAGAACTCGTTGCGCGTGTCATCCGGGCGGTGCCTGGGCAGCAGGAAACAGGTGAGCCCCTTGTCGGTCTGGGCCAGGGTCAGGAACGCGTCGCACATCGGTGCCGAGCAGAACCACTTGTGCCCCACCAGTTCATAGGCTTGCCCGGGGCCGCCCGCGCCCACCGGGTAGGCACGGGTGGTGTTGGCGCGCACATCGGTGCCACCCTGCTTCTCGGTCATGGCCATGCCGATGGTCGCACCGCCCTTGTGCGCGATGCCGACGTTGCGCGGATCGTATTGGGTGTTGAGTACTTTGGGCAGCCAGGTCTGCGCCAGGTCCGGTTGCAGGCGCAGCGCCGGCACGCAGGCGAAGGTCATGGTCAGCGGGCAACCGGTGCCGGCTTCGGCCTGGCTGTGCAGGTAGGTCATCGCAGCGCGGGCCACATGGGCACCGGGCTGCGGATGGGCCCAAGGCAGCGACGGCAGGCCATGTTCGACGGCGGTGCGCATCAGTTCATGATAAGCCGGGTGAAATTCAACCAGGTCGATGCGATGACCATAACGGTCATGGCTGTTGAACACCGGCTTGTTCTGATTCGCCAGGAACCCGGCTTCCATCAACGGGCCACCGGCCAGCGCACCGTAAGCATCGATACGTGTCTGCGCCCAGCCGGCGCCGAAACGCCGCGACCATTCTTGCAGGGGCAAGTCGACGCGGTAGAGGTTGGTACCGTCCAGGGAGGGCGGCTGGTTGGTGACGTCGTGGGTTTCGGCGAACGAGTGCAAGTTCATGACGGGCCTCCTGAAATAAAGGCCACGTCGATCAAGGCGGTTTACAGGAGCGAGCTTGCTCGCTGCTGCACGCTGCCTACCGGTAGGGCCGAAGTTTCAGTTAAGCACCGTCATCGGCCTTTAAAAAGTGGCATAAACGCCGAATGTCCGGCGCTTTCACCCTCTACCGAGCACAGCACACGCCGCTCCAGCACCGCCTGCAAAGCGTCGAAGCGCACGGGTTTTGACAGGCGGTCGCTGACGCCGACACCGTGGCAACGCTCACGCTCCGGCACCTGCAAAGAGGTACTCAAGGCAATCACCGGCAACTCACCGCACCCCGGCAAGGCACGGATCTGACAGCACAATGAGAAACCACCTTCGGGCACATCCAGCAACACGGCATCGAAGGTTTCGTCTTGCAGGAGCGCCAGGGCTGACGCGCCACTGTCTACGGTTTTCACCCGGTAACCGAGCTTGAGCAACATCCCGCGTACCGCCAGTTGGCCCACGCTGTTGTCGTCCACCAACAGCACCGCGCAATCCTGAGGAGCACGCTGCCTGTCGAGGGCGACTTTCGGTTCAGACGGCACTTTCAGTTCAGACGGCGCCGCGCCGACTTCCATCTCCAACTGGAACCGGCTGCCTTTACGCGGCTCGGAATGATGGGTCAGACGCCCGCCCAGCAACTCGATCAACTGCCGGCAAATCGCCAAGCCAATACCCAGGCCGCCGTATTCGCGAGTGGTCGAACCATCGAGTTGGAAGAAGCGTTGGTATAGCGTGGCCTCGTCCAGAAAGGCGAAGCCCACGCCGGTGTCGGTCACGATAAAGCTCAAGCGCAACCCGCCATCCGCATGGGGCACGCCCACCACGCGCAAACGCACACTGCCTTCGTGGGTGAACTTGAAGGCATTGTCCAACAGGCAATCCAGGCACTGAGTGAGTTTGCCCGCGTCACCGATCATGCGGTCCGGCAGTTCATCGGCGATATCGATGGAAAACGCCAGCCCCTTGCTCTGGGCGCTGGCGCTGAACTGCTGGCGCAAGGTATCCAGGGTGCCGCGCAGGCTGAATACCTGGGGTTGAGCAGTGAGGCGCCCGGCTTGCAGTTCGGTCAAGGTGAGGATGCCGTTGACCATGCGCATCATGTCCCGCGCCGAGCCGGCAGCCGTTTGTTGGTACTGCGCCAAGTCATCGTCCAGCGGCACGGTGTGCATCAGCTCCAGGGAACCGATCACGCCATTCATCGGCGTGCGCAACTCGTGAGTCAGCGTGGCGAGGAATTCGTCCTTGAGGCGGTTGCTGCGGGCCAATTGCTGGTTGAGCACTTCGAGCTTCTGGCTGGCGTCGAAGAGGATCTGCGCCTGTTGCTCACGCATGCCGTTGATGCGATCGGCCAGGGCCAGGGACAGCAACGCCACCTCAATGGCCGAGCCGAGTTGGCTGGCATACATGGTCAGGAACACATTAGGCAGGTAGCCCAGCACCATCATCGTGTTGACCACCCCGCCCAGCAGGAACGCCGACCAGGCAATGATGAAATAACGCGCCATGCGCTGGCCACAGAACCAGGCCTTGATGGCCGTGAAAAAGATGGTCACGGTAAACACCAGCGCCAGGCCGGTCGCCAGGCGCAAGGCCAGTGCATAGCTGGTCAGCAGCGCCAGCACCATCACCACCGCGCCGCAGGCCGCCAACGCCAGCAACAGACGATCAAGCCAGCGGCTGTGCTGCGCCGTGTGCAGGAAGCTGCGTGCGAACAGGCTGCCGAACAGCGCTGCCGAGCCGATCAGGAACGGCACCGCCGCATTCGCCCACCACGGGCTGTTCGGCCAGAAATACTCCATGGCCACGCCATTGACCGCCAGTTGATAGAGGCCGAACGAGGCAATGTAGAGGATGTAATAGAGGTAGCTGGTGTCGCGTACGCTCAAGTAGATGAACAGGTTGTAGACCAGCATTCCCAGCAATACGCCATAAATGGCTCCGAGCACGTAAAGGCGCAGTGGTTGCTGTTCCAGGTAGGCGGTACCGGACCACAGTGTCAGCGGCGCCTGGATCGAACCTTCACTTTGCAGGCGCAGATAGACGGTTTCCTGCTGGTCGGGCACGAAGTTGAGCTTGAACAGGTAGTTGCTCTGGCGGACCTCACGGCTGGAAAACGGCAGGGCGCTGCCCGTGCGCGCCGTCAGGCGGTAGTGACCGGTGCCGTCCTTCTGGTACAGGTCCACATGGTTGAGCGGCGGATAGGCCAGTTCCAGAAACCAGCCACGCGGGGCGCGGGGGTCTTGGGCGAGATAATGCAGGTCGACCTTGAGCCAGAACACCGAGCGCGAATAGCCGGCATTGAGGGTGGCTTTATCATGGGTCTTGAACTGGGCAGCGTAAGCCGGGGAACTGACTTCGGCGATGGTGAGGGCATCCGTGGGGTCTTCGAGCACTTGCATGACCCGGCCCAGCGGCAGGCTTCGAGTCTCCTGATCGAAGTCGACGGCGTTGGCGAGCAGCGGCAACCCGCACAACAATAAGATCAGCAAATAGCGCATAGAGCCCCAGCGTGGACTGTCCGGTTATGTCAAAAGCCCCCCATTCCTTTTGAGTAGACGTACACCGGCGATACCGTGAGTTGTTTGAATCCACTCTAGCATAGCCAGTAAAGGCCATTAGACACTATTGAAATAATTTTTTGAAAGCTTCTATCACGAGGCTTTCAGCGCTTTTTCATGGGCTCAGCCAGATCATTGGCGGGGAATATCCAGGTGGTTTTCAAGCCATTAATTCCCCCCACGCCCGACAGCCACGCCAAAAGCGTTTGGTGGTAAGCTCGCGCACCATGAATATCTACAGCTCTCGTCCCGTTGTCCTCTGTCTCTCCGGCCACGACCCCAGTGGTGGCGCCGGCTTGCAGGCAGATATCGAAGCCCTGCTCGCCCAAGGCTGCCATGCGGCCCCGGCCGTCACCGCGTTGACCGTGCAGAACACGGTCAACGTCAGTGATTTCCGCGTGCTCGACCGCGAATGGGTGCTGGCCCAGGCCAATGCCGTGCTCGGCGACTCCGAAGTGGCGGCGGTCAAACTGGGCATGCTGGGTTCCATCGCAATGGTCGACACCGTGGTCGAACTGCTACAGGCGCATCCGCACCTGCCAGTGGTGTGCGACCCGGTGCTGCGCGCCGGCGGTGGTGGCAGCCTGGGCAAGGACGAAGTCGGCTATGCGATGCGTGAGCGCCTGTTGCCGCTGTCGCTGATCGCCACGCCGAACCTGCCTGAAGCGCGCATCCTCGCCGAGTTGCCTGAGGGGACGGCGGACGAATGCGCCGAGAAGCTGTTGCCCTATATCAAGCACCTGCTGATCACCGGCGGCCATGGCGACGAGCACGAAGTGCACAACCGCCTGTACAGCCGTGACGGCAGCCGCCAGACCTTTACCTGCCAGCGCTTGCCCGGCAGTTACCACGGTTCGGGTTGCACGCTGGCCAGTGCGCTGGCCGGCCGCATCGCCCAGGGCGAAGGCTTGGCCAGCGCCGTGCAATCGGCGCTCAACTACACTTGGCGGACCCTGCGCGACGCCGAACAACTCGGCCAGGGCCAGTTCGTGCCGCGCCGGCTGCCGCTGGATTTCTGCTCGTAACTTTTCGTCCTTAAAAGCAAGAGGCCTGCCCGATGAAACTACGTGGCCTGTATGCCATAACCGACAGCCAACTGTTGGCCGGCAAATTCCTCGCCTACGTCGAAGCGGCGTTGGAAGGCGGTGTGAGCCTGTTGCAATACCGCGACAAAAGCAGCGACGAAGCACGGCGCCTGCGCGAAGCCGAGAAGTTGCGAGAGCTGTGCTCGCGCTACAAGACCCAGTTGATTATCAATGATGACGCAGAATTGGCCGCACGCCTGGGCGTCGGCGTGCATCTGGGCCAGACCGACGGCCCGCTGACCCCTGCCCGCGCCCTGCTGGGTTCCAAGGCAATTATCGGCGCCACCTGCCACAGCCAGATCGAACTGGCGGAGCAGGCCGCCAGGGAAGGCGCAAGCTACGTCGCTTTCGGCCGTTTCTTCAATTCCAATACCAAGCCTGGCGCCCCCGCTGCCACCGTCGAAATGCTCGCCCAGGCCCGCACCCGGTTGCAGTTGCCAATCTGCGTGATCGGCGGCATCACCCTGGAAAACGCCGAACCACTGGTGGCCCACGGTGCCGACCTGCTGGCCGTGGTGCATGGCCTGTTCGGTGCCGACAGCACCCAGGAAGTCACGCGCCGCGCCCGCGCATTCAACGACCTTCTGCGCCTTAAATAGACACCACACCTGAATTCAGAGAGCCCCGACATGTCCCGTTCCGAAACGCTGTTTGCCAATGCCCAGAAACACATCCCCGGCGGTGTGAACTCCCCCGTGCGTGCGTTCAAGAGCGTGGGCGGCACGCCACTGTTCTTCAAGCATGCCGAAGGCGCCTACGTCACCGACGAAGATGACAAACGCTATGTGGATTACGTGGGTTCCTGGGGCCCGATGATCCTCGGCCACAGCCACCCGGACGTACTCGACGCCGTGCGCAAGCAACTGGAACACGGCCTGTCCTATGGCGCGCCGACCGCCATGGAGACCGAGATGGCCGACCTGGTGTGTGCCATCGTGCCATCCATGGAGATGGTGCGCATGGTCAGCTCGGGCACCGAAGCCACCATGAGCGCGATCCGCCTGGCCCGTGGCTTTACCGGTCGCGACAGCATCATCAAGTTCGAAGGCTGCTACCACGGCCACTCCGACAGCCTGCTGGTGAAAGCCGGTTCCGGCCTGCTGACCCAAGGTGTGCCAAGCTCGGCCGGCGTACCGGCGGCGTTCGCCAAACACACCCTGACCCTGCCGTTCAACGACATCGCCGCCGTCGAGCAGATGCTCAATGAAGTCGGCCAAGACGTGGCGTGCATCATCGTCGAACCGGTGGCCGGCAACATGAACTGCGTACCACCGGCGCCAGGCTTCCTCGAAGGCTTGCGCGAACAGTGCGACAAACATGGTGTGGTGCTGATCTTTGATGAAGTGATGACCGGTTTCCGAGTCGCGCTCGGCGGCGCCCAGGCCTACTACGGCGTCACGCCGGACTTGAGCACCTTCGGCAAGATCATTGGTGGCGGCATGCCAGTAGGCTGCTTCGGCGGCAAACGCGAAATCATGCAACACATCGCACCGTTGGGCCCGGTGTACCAGGCCGGCACCTTGTCGGGTAACCCGTTGGCGATGGCGGCCGGCCTGACCACCCTGCGCCTGATCAGCCGCCCAGGCTTCCACGCCGAGCTGACCGACTACACCACGCGCCTGCTGGACGGCCTGCAACTGCGCGCCGATGCCGCGGGTATCCCGTTTGTCACCACTCAGGCGGGCGGCATGTTCGGCCTGTACTTCAGCGGTGCCGACGACATCGTCACCTTCGATGACGTCATGGGCAGCGATGCCGACCTGTTCAAACGCTTCTTCCACCTGATGCTGGAAGGCGGTGTGTACCTGGCACCGAGCGCCTTTGAAGCCGGCTTCACTTCGATCGCCCATGGCGAAGCCGAGCTGAAACTGACCCTGGATGCTGCCGAGCGTGCCTTCGCCGCGTTGAAATAACAGTGACAACACGTCAGGCGTTGCCTTGGGCGACGCCTGATTTACTACTTTGCCTACAGACTTTTCCTAGTTTTTTCGAGAATCTCCCTGCAATCCGGCAGATAACTTGCCCTCGCAGCAGAAAATCGAGTAAAGACTTTGTAAGCAGGGGCCTGCTTATTTCATAATGCGCGCTCATTGGACTCCCCGAGGGTCCGCGCGCCCCGTCAGAGGTAAGTCGATTCCCATGAAACGCACCGGCCGCACCCTGGTACTGGGCTGCCTGTTGCTCCTTCAGCCGCTGCTGGCACATGCACAAGCAGGCGGCAACTCGTTGTTAATCCCAGCGATGGGTCGTTGCACCCTCAATACACAGCCAGACAGCCAGGCCGAAGCCTTGAGCGCGTGCCAGAAACAGGCCGACGGCGGTGATGCGCAGGCGCAATACGAGTTGGGTGAGTATTACCACGACAGTAAAAATCCGGCCCGCGACCTCAACAAAGCCTTGAGCTACTTCGAGAAAGCCTCTTTGCAGGGCCACGCCCAGGCGCAATTCCAGCTGGGCACCATGTTCTTCAAGGGCGAAGGCGTACCGGCCAATAACGTCCAGGCGTATATCGTGCTGAAAATGGCCGCGGTCAACGGCGCCGAAGACGCGCTGGACACCGCCGACGAAGTCGCCGCAAACATGCAGCGTGATGAGTTGGAAGTAGCCACCCAAGTACTGGGCCAGATCTTCCGCAATTACCTGCAGGAATTGCAGAGTGCCGATGGGCGCTCGCCCTTCTCCCCCCTCCCCTGATCAGAACCTGTAGTGAGCGGGCTTGCCCCGCGCTGGGGGGCGCAGCCGCCCCAAACCCAGGCGCCTCGGTCTACCTGAAACACACCAGCGTCCTTGTTGGGGCGGCTTCGCCCCCCAGCGCGGGGCAAGCCCGCTCACTACCAAGCTTTATTTCTCAGGCATCGGCATCGGAAACGGCATGACATTGCCCACGCCCCGGGCCTCGCTGATCTTCGGCGTGCCCAGGCGCTCCACCTCGTCGATGCGCACAATCGAATGCATCGGCACAAAGCTGCGCACCACGCCTTCAAACTGCGCCTTGAGCTTTTCCTCGCCCGGGTCGACGACCAACTGGGTGCGCTCGCCAAAGACGAACTCTTCCACTTCCAGGAAGCCCCACAGATCACTTTGATAGATCTGCTTGGCGTACATTTCGAACACCTGGCCCTGGTTGAGGAAAATCACCTTGTAGATTGGAGCTTCACGTTTGGTCATGGCGGGCAAACAACACATCGGGGGATATAAAAGGGGGCGCGAACTATAGCATGCCACCCGATGCACAACGCTAGGAACCCATGGGCATGCCCCCTATAATGCGCGGTTCTTTACCACCAGTTGACGATCCCCATGGCCAAGAAGCTTTACATCGAAACCCACGGTTGCCAGATGAACGAGTACGACAGCTCGCGCATGGTCGATCTGCTGGGCGAACACCAGGCCCTGGAAGTCACCGCCCGCGCCGAAGATGCCGACGTGATCCTGCTCAACACCTGCTCGATCCGCGAACGAGCCCAGGACCGTGTGTACTCCCAGCTGGGCCGCTGGCGCGAATTGAAGCTGGCGAACCCGGAGATGGTAATCGCCGTCGGCGGCTGCGTGGCCAGCCAGGAAGGTGCTGCGATCCGCGACCGCGCGCCCTATGTCGATGTGGTCTTCGGCCCACAGACCCTGCACCGCCTGCCGGAAATGATCGACGCCGCCCGCGTGACCAAGTTGCCGCAGGTCGATGTCTCGTTCCCGGAAATCGAAAAATTCGACCACTTGCCCGAGCCGCGCATCGACGGGCCGAGCGCCTACGTGTCGGTGATGGAAGGTTGCAGCAAGTACTGCACCTTCTGCGTAGTGCCTTACACACGCGGTGAAGAAGTCAGCCGGCCGTTTGACGATGTGCTGTCGGAAATCATCCACCTGGCCGAAAACGGCGTGCGCGAAGTGACCCTGCTGGGCCAGAACGTCAATGGCTATCGCGGCCAGACCCACGACGGGCGCCTGGCCGACCTGGCGGAGCTGATCCGCGTGGTGGCCGCGGTCGACGGCATCGAACGCATTCGCTACACCACCTCCCATCCGCTGGAGTTCTCCGACAGCCTGATCCAGGCCCACGCCGAAGTACCGGAACTGGTCAAGCACCTGCACTTGCCGGTGCAGTCGGGCTCGGATCGCATTCTGGCAGCCATGAAGCGCAACCACACCGCGCTGGAATACAAATCCAAACTGCGCAAACTGCGGGCGGCGGTGCCGGGCATCTGCATCAGCTCGGACTTCATCGTCGGCTTCCCAGGCGAGACCGAAAAAGACTTCGAGCAGACCATGAAGCTGATCGAAGACGTTGGTTTCGACTTTTCCTACTCGTTCGTCTACAGCCCGCGCCCGGGCACCCCGGCCGCCGATCTGGCAGACGACACCCCCGAGGCGCTGAAAAAAGAACGCCTGAACGCACTGCAGCATCGCCTGAACCAGCAAGGCTTCGAGATCAGCCGACAAATGGTCGGCTCGATCCAGCGCATCCTGGTCACCGACTACTCGAAAAAGGACCCGGGCGAACTGCAAGGCCGCACCGAGAACAACCGAATCGTCAACTTCCGCTGCGATAATCCGACCCTGATCGGCCAATTCGCCGACGTGCACATCGACGCGGCGCAACCGCACTCGTTGCGCGGGTCGTTATTGCAGTGACCTTGTGAACGACACAGATCAAATGTGGGAGGGGGCTTGCTCCCGATGAGGGCGTGTCAGCCCCAGATGCTTTATCTGGACCACTGCTATCGGGAGCAAGCCCCCTCCCACACTGGGATTACGCCGAATTCGGGTTATATAAGTGCTTTCGCACACCGGCGGCTGGCGTTATCCTCTCTTTCACCTCAACAGCCAAAGGGCGGCTAAAAGCGACCTTGAACGCACCCATAGAACCTCATCGTTTTCTCCTCGAGCCCTTTGAGGCTCGCCGTTTCGCCAACCTGTGCGGACAGTTCGACGAGCACCTGCGCCTGATCGAACAACGTCTGAGCATCGAGATCCGCAACCGCGGCAATCAGTTCGAGCTGATTGGCGAACCCCAGCACACCACGTCTGCAGAAAACCTGCTGCGTCGCCTCTACCGCGAAACCAAAGGTAGCGAGCTGTCGCCGGAGACCGTGCACCTGTACCTGCAGGAATCCGCCGTGCAAGACCTGGCCAACAACCCGGTGGCCGAAGCCAGCGTGGCCCTGCGCACCAAGAAAGGCATGATTCGCCCACGCGGCTTGAATCAGCAGCGCTACGTCAAGGAAATCCTCGGCAACGACATCAACTTCGGCATCGGCCCCGCCGGTACCGGCAAGACCTACCTGGCGGTAGCCTGCGCGGTGGATGCCCTGGAGCGCGAGCAAGTACGCCGCATCCTGCTGGTGCGCCCGGCGGTCGAAGCCGGCGAGAAACTCGGCTTCCTGCCCGGCGACTTGGCGCAGAAGATCGACCCGTACCTGCGCCCGCTCTACGACGCACTTTACGAGATGCTCGGCTTTGAATACGTGGCCAAGCTGATCGAGCGCCAGGTGATCGAGATCGCCCCGCTGGCCTATATGCGCGGTCGCACCTTGAACAACAGCTTCATCATCCTCGACGAGAGCCAGAACACCACCGTCGAGCAGATGAAAATGTTCCTGACCCGTATCGGCTTCGGCTCCACCGCCGTGATTACCGGTGACATCACCCAGGTCGACCTGCCCAAGGGCACCAAATCGGGCCTGGGCCAGGTGATCGAGGTACTCAAGGATGTGCCGGGCATCAGCTTCACGCATTTCATGCCCAAGGACGTCGTGCGCCACCCGCTGGTGCAGCGCATCGTCGAAGCCTACGAGCGCTTCGAACACCAGGGCGACGCCCCGAAGGAAGCACGCCACGATGCTTGAGCTAGACCTGCAACTGGCGACCGACGCGCCCGCGCCCAGTGAAGAACAGTTTCGCCGCTGGTGCGCCCTGGCCCTGCGCCAGCGCACCGCCGACTCTGAGCTGACCATCCGCCTGGTGGACGAGCCTGAGGGCCGTGAGTTGAATCACACCTGGCGGCAAAAGGATTACGCCACCAACGTGCTGTCCTTCCCCGCCGACGTACCGGATGAGTTACTGGATATTCCCCTGCTGGGCGATCTGGTCATCTGCGTGCCGGTGGTGGAGCGCGAGGCGCGTGAACAAGGCAAGGAACTTGAAGCCCACTGGGCCCATCTAGTCATCCACGGCTGCTTGCATCTCTTGGGTTACGACCATATAGACGATGACGAAGCCGAGGAAATGGAAACACTGGAACAAACGTTGCTTGCAGAACTGGGTCACCCTGACCCTTATGCAGATGACGAAAACTGATCAACACTTAACCTATACAACAAAGGATTCAGAGTAATCGCTATGAGCGAAGACCGATCGAGCAACGGGCAGAAGTCATGGCTGGGCAAGTTGACCCAGGCTTTTGCCCACGAGCCGAAAAACCGCCAGGAGCTGCTGGAGCTGCTGCGCGAAGCCCATCAGAACAAGTTGCTGGACAGCGAAGCGCTGGCCATCGTCGAGGGCGCCATCCAGGTCGCTGACCTGCAAGTACGGGACATCATGGTCCCGCGCTCGCAGATGATCAGCATCAAGGCGACCCAGACCCCACGGGAATTCCTCCCGGCCGTGATCGACTCGGCGCACTCGCGCTACCCGGTGATCGGTGAAAGCCATGACGATGTCATGGGTGTCCTGCTGGCCAAGGACCTGTTGCCGCTGATCCTCAAGGAGAACGGTGACAACTTCAACATCAAGGACCTGCTGCGTCCGGCCACCTTCGTGCCTGAATCCAAGCGCCTGAATGTGTTGCTGCGCGAGTTCCGCGCCAACCACAATCACATGGCCATTGTGATCGACGAATACGGTGGCGTGGCGGGCCTGGTCACGATCGAAGACGTACTGGAGCAGATCGTCGGCGACATCGAAGACGAACACGATGTCGAAGAAGACAGCTACATCAAGCCCCTGCCCAGCGGTGACTTCCTGATCAAGGCGCTGACGCCGATCGAAAACTTCAACGAGTTCTTCGACAGCGAATTCTCCGACGATGAGTTCGACACAGTGGGCGGCCTGGTAATGAATGCGTTCGGGCACCTGCCAAAGCGTAACGAAACCACCGAAATCGGTGCGTATCGCTTTCGCATCCTGAATGCGGACAGCCGTCGCATCCACTTGATCCGCCTGACACCTATTGCCCGCTAAGGACTGATATGCGCCGCTTGATCGCCCCCGGCTGGCCCGGTAACTTGCTGGCCGTGGTGGCCGGCGCCATCACCACCCTGGCCCTGGCACCCTTCGACCTGTGGCCGTTTGCCCTGGTGGCCGTCGGATTGTTCTATGTCGGGCTCCGGGAACTGACGCCACGCCAGGCCCTGGGCCGTGGCTGGTGTTTCGGTTTCGGCCTGTTTGGCGCCGGCACCAGCTGGATCTACTACAGCATCCACCACTTTGGCGGCGCTTCGGCGCTGCTGGCCGGCTTCCTGATGCTGCTGTTCACCGCCGCCATCGCCTGGTTCTTCGCCCTGCCCGCGTGGCTATGGGCACGCTGGCTGCGCCGTAATGAGGCGCCGCTGGCGGACGCGCTGGCCTTTGCTGCGTTGTGGGTCGGCCAGGAAGCGTTCCGCGGTTGGTTCCTCACTGGCTTCCCGTGGCTGTACTCCGGCTATAGCCAGCTCGACGGCCCGCTCAGCGGACTCGCCCCGCTGGGCGGCATGTGGCTGATTTCCTTTGCCCTGGCACTCACGGCGGCCCTGCTGTGCAACCTGCCCCGCCTGTTGGCGGGCAAGCGCAACGCTTTTATCGGCGCGGGCCTGGTGCTGCTGGTTGGGCCATGGGCCGTCGGCTTTGCACTTAAACACCATGCCTGGACCAGCCCTGCCGGCGCGCCACTGAGCGTGGCCGCGATCCAGGGCAACGTCGAACAAAGCATGAAGTGGGACCCCGAGCAACTCAATGCGCAGCTGGCGCTGTACCGCGACATGAGCTTCAGCGCCAAGCGCACCGACCTGCTGATTTGGCCGGAAACCGCTGTACCGGTGCTCAAGGAGTCCGTCGAGGGTTACCTGGGCATGATGGGCAAGTTCGCCGCCGAGCGGAATTCCGCGCTGATCACCGGCGTACCGATTCGCCAGGAAGTCCATCACGAGAAGCGCTACTTCAACGGCATCACGGTTGTGGGCGAAGGCGACGGCACCTACCTCAAGCAAAAGCTGGTGCCTTTCGGTGAGTATGTGCCGCTGCAAGACCTGTTGCGCGGGCTGATCGCCTTCTTCGACCTGCCCATGTCGGACTTCGCTCGAGGCCCTTCTGACCAGGCCATGCTCCAGGCCAAGGGCTATCACGTTGCGCCGTTCATTTGCTACGAAGTGGTGTACCCGGAGTTTGCCGCAGGCCTGGCGGCCCAGAGCGACCTGCTGCTGACCATCAGCAACGACACGTGGTTCGGCCGCTCCATCGGCCCATTGCAACACCTGCAAATGGCGCAGATGCGGGCTTTGGAAGCCGGTCGCTGGATGATCCGCGCCACCAACAACGGCGTGACCGGCCTGATCAACCCATTCGGGCAGATCACTGCGCAGATCCCACAGTTCGAACGCGGGATTCTCTACGGAGAGGTCGTGCCGATGCACAACCTGACGCCGTACCTGCAATGGCGTTCGTGGCCGCTGATCATCGTGTGCGTGCTGCTGTTTGGCTGGGCGCTGCTGGCCGGCCGGATGTCCAAGGCGCTCTAACCGAATGTGGGAGGGGACTTGCTCCCTCCCACATTTTGATCTGCGGTGTTATCGGTAGAACAACCGATACCCTACCTGCCCCACGGCCTCGTTGAGCAACTGCCCGCTCTGCCACACCGACTTGAACTCGGGCATCCAGCCTCCTAGCGGTCGCGCATTGTCTATGCCAAGGAACCCCACCGGCCCCGGCACCACCGTGAAACCGGCCTTCTCGAAGCTCCACACCGAACGCGGCATATGCCAGGCCTGGGTCACCACGACGACGCGCTTGATGCCCTGGGACAACAGGATTTCGGCACTCATCTGTGCGTTTTCCCAGGTGGTACGGCTACGCTCTTCCTTCCAGCGTACGGTGACGCCAAAGTCATCCTGCATCGACACAGCCATCAGCTCGGCCTCACTGGGCGGCGTGCCGTAGTGCAAGCCGCCGCTGGTCAACACCGGCAAGCCGGATGCCTTGGCCAGACGTGCGGCATAACGCTCGCGCTCCAACCCGATCCCGGTCGGCTGGTCAGTTCCCCATGCGGAGTCACCGCGCTCGCGTCCCGACCCCAGTACCACAATCGCATCGGCCCGTTGCGCCAGGCTCGCCCACTCTTCACGGGCCAGGGGTGGTTCGGTCTCCAGCGCATGCGCTCCCCATTGCACCATCACCGGCAGGCTCATCAGCCACATGCCCCCCAAACCCAGGGCAAAGCAAAACCCTGCCAGGCGCGGGCGGCTGCGACGAACCCACCAGGCGAACGCCAGCAACAGCAAGAAGATGCCGGGCGGCAGCAATAGTTGTTTGATGAAATAACGAAAAGGCATCGGGCATCTCCTAAGATGCCCGAAGCCTAGATGCAACGGGGTTTAGCGACAATCCTTACCAGCACATTCCGAGAAAAACCAACGACAGACACGCGGTTTATTTCACTTGCACCTCACCGCCTTGAGTTTGTCGCCTGCCCGCCCGGCGGACAGGTCCTTCAGCCAGATCACCTTGGCTGAACGCGTCGGCTCTTGAGACTGGGACGGCGGGGAAGCCTGCCCAGAAGAGGCGCGATGTTGATTCAATTCCAGGTAGCGCTTGATCAGTTCAAGTTCAGCCTGGCTCAAGCCTCGCAACTCCAGCTCCAGAGGCCGCTCATCACGCAATCGGCCTGCGGTTTTTGCAGCATCTAATGCCCGACCCAAACGGTCGATCAGCCCTTCATACAATTGCGGTTTCGTTAAGGTTCGCTGCGATTCACCCATCCCCTCACCTCATTGAAGAAATACTTGCTCCCCAATAAACAGCGTAGTCTGCGTGACTGTGCCTGCCCGGCGCCGCGACAGACGGCCTCGACCGCGCAATCAGGGTTTCCCTCGATAGAGTGGGGTCATGTATGCTACGGCGCTTCCTGTAACTCCACTTCCCGCAGGGTTTGGGCACAGACGCGCCGCTTTTTGGCGTCGATCACCTGAATGTTGTACCGAAGAGGATTAGGCCACCCCTATTCAGTTCAAAAGTAGCCATGCACGAACAATATCAGCCCCGTGAAATAGAAAATGCCGCCCAAACCTTCTGGGACGAGCAAAAGTCCTTTGAAGTCAGTGAACAGCCAGGCAAGGAGACTTACTACTGCCTATCGATGTTCCCTTACCCCAGCGGCAAGCTACACATGGGGCACGTGCGCAACTACACCATCGGCGACGTCATTTCCCGCTACCAGCGCATGCTCGGCAAGAACGTCCTGCAACCCATGGGTTGGGACGCCTTCGGCATGCCGGCGGAAAACGCCGCGATGAAAAACAACGTGGCGCCCGCCAAGTGGACCTACGAAAACATCGCCTACATGAAGACCCAACTGCGCAGCCTGGGCCTGGCGGTGGACTGGTCCCGCGAAGTGACCACCTGCAAGCCGGACTACTACCGCTGGGAACAATGGCTGTTCACGCGCCTGTTCGAAAAGGGCGTGATCTACCGCAAGAACGGCACCGTGAACTGGGACCCGATCGACCAGACCGTACTGGCCAACGAGCAGGTCATCGACGGTCGCGGCTGGCGTTCCGGCGCGCTGATCGAAAAGCGCGAAATCCCGATGTACTACTTCAAGATCACCGCCTACGCGGATGAACTGCTGTCGAGCCTCGACGACCTGCCCGGCTGGCCGGAACAGGTCAAGACCATGCAGCGCAACTGGATCGGCAAATCCAAGGGCATGGAAGTGCAGTTCCCGTACAACGTCGATTCGATCGGCGAAGCGGGCGCACTGAAAGTCTTCACCACCCGTCCGGACACCCTGATGGGCGCAACCTACGTTGCCGTCGCCGCCGAACACCCGCTGGCCACCCAGGCCGCGCAGAATAACCCTGAGCTGCAGGCATTCATCGCCGAATGCAAAGGCGGCAGCGTGGCCGAAGCCGACGTCGCCACCCAGGAAAAGAAAGGCCTGCCAACCGGCCTGTTCGTCGAACACCCGCTGACCGGCGAGAAGCTGCCGGTGTGGGTCGCCAACTACGTATTGATGCACTACGGTGACGGCGCGGTAATGGCTGTGCCGGCGCACGATGAACGCGATTTCGAGTTCGCCACCAAGTACAGCCTGCCGATCAAATCCGTGGTGCGCACCAGTTCCGGCGACACCAACCCGGCCCCGTGGCAAGACGCCTACGGCGAGCACGGTACGCTGATCAACTCCGGTGAGTTCGATGGCCTGGATTTCCAGGGCGCTTTCGACGCCATCGAAGTCGCCCTGATCAAGAAGAACCTCGGCGCCTCGCGCACCCAGTTCCGCCTGCGCGACTGGGGTATCAGCCGCCAGCGCTACTGGGGCTGCCCGATCCCGATCATCCACTGCGAAAGCTGCGGTGACGTACCGGTGCCGGAAGACCAATTGCCGGTGGTACTACCGGAAGACGTGGTGCCGGATGGCGCCGGTTCGCCGCTGGCGCGCATGCCCGAGTTCTACGAGTGCAACTGCCCGAAATGCGGACAGCCGGCCAAGCGTGAAACCGACACCATGGACACCTTCGTCGAGTCCTCGTGGTACTACGCCCGCTACGCCTCGCCGCACTATGAGGGCGGCCTGGTGGAAAAAGCCGCAGCCGACCACTGGCTGCCGGTGGATCAGTACATCGGCGGTATCGAACACGCCATTCTTCACCTGCTGTACGCGCGTTTCTTCCACAAGCTGATGCGCGATGAAGGCCTGGTAAGCTCCGATGAACCGTTCAAGAACCTGCTGACCCAGGGCATGGTGATCGCCGAGACTTACTATCGCCGCGAAGCCAATGGCGCCTACACCTGGTTCAACCCGGCGGACGTGGAGCTTGAGCGCGACAGCAAAGCCAAGGTGATCAGCGCCAAGCTGAAAGCCGACGGCCTGCCGGTGGAAATCGGCGGCACCGAGAAGATGGCCAAGTCGAAGAACAATGGCGTCGACCCACAGTCGATGATCGACCAGTTCGGCGCCGACACCTGCCGCCTGTTCATGATGTTCGCCTCGCCGCCCGACATGAGCGCCGAATGGTCCGACTCGGGCGTAGAAGGTTCACACCGTTTCCTCAAGCGCGTCTGGCGCCTGGCGCACGCCCATGTCAGCCAGGGCCTGCCGGGCAAGCTGGACGTTGCAGCCTTGAACGATGAGCAGAAAGCCGTTCGCCGCAGCACTCACCTGGCTATCCGCCAAGCCAGCCAGGACGTGGGCCAGAACCACAAATTCAACACCGCCATCGCCCAGGTGATGACGCTGATGAACGTGCTGGAAAAAGCACCGCAAGCCACCGAACAGGACCGTGCGTTGATCCAGGAAGGCCTGGAAACCGTCACCCTGTTGCTGGCACCGATCACGCCGCACATCAGCCACGAACTGTGGAGCCGCCTGGGCCACAGCGACGCGGTCATCGATGCGCGCTGGCCAGTGCAGGACGACAGCGCCCTGGTACAGGACACGCTGCAACTGGTGATCCAGGTCAACGGTAAATTGCGCGGCCAGATCGACATGCCGGCCAGCGCCTCTCGCGAGGAAGTTGAAGCGGCGGCGCGTTGCAACGAAAACGTGCTGCGCTTTACCGAAGGCCTGACGATCCGCAAAGTGATCGTGGTGCCGGGCAAACTGGTCAATATCGTCGCTAGCTAATCGGATCGGGCGCAGGGCTTGGGCCCTGCGCCGAACAAAGCCTTCAGGGCCTCGATAGGGCCCACATGGTTTCAAGGGGAGCAACAAAATGATCAAACGCAACCTGCTGGTAATGGGCCTTGCCGTGCTGCTGAGCGCTTGCGGCTTCCAGCTGCGCGGTACCGGCACCAACGAGCTGTCACTCAAGGAACTCGACGTCAGCGCCCGCAACGCCTACGGCGAAACCGTCAAGCAACTGCGCCAGACCCTGGAAAACAGCGGCGTGCACGTCTACGAAGGTGCGACTTACAAGCTGAACCTGATCGACGAGCAGGAAACCCAGCGTAACCTCAGCTACGCCAGCGCCGGTCGTGCGTCTGACATCGAGCTGAATACCAAAGTCGTGTATGAACTGCGTGGCCGTGATCAGCTGCCATTGATGGGCGACAAGGTTGAAGTGCAGAAGGTCGTCAGCCACGACGGCAACAACCTGGTGGGCTCGGACTCGGAAATTATCCAGGTGCGCAAGGAAATGCGTCGTGAGCTGATCCAGCGTCTGATGGTCCGCCTGCAACAGCTGACCCCGGAAAAACTGGCAGCCCTGCAACAGACGGCTGACAACAAGGCCAAGGCTGACGCCGATGCCCTGAAAGCCGCGCAGGAGTATGAAGACAACACGCCGAAACAATCGCCTGTTGAAGTCCCTGCCGAGTAAGCCATACGGGGCGCCCCAGGCGCCCCGTTCGCCCTGCCTATGAAACTCGCTCCCGCTCAACTCGCCAAACACCTGCAAAGTGGCCTCGCGCCTGTCTACATCGTCAGTGGGGATGACCCGCTGCTGTGCCAGGAAGCCGCCGACGCTATCCGCGTGGCTGCGCGCCAGCAGGGCTTCGATGAACGCCAGGTGTTCAGCGCCGATGCCAGTTTCGACTGGGGGACGTTGCTGCAAGCCGGCGCGAGCATGTCGCTGTTCGCCGAAAAACGCCTGCTGGAACTGCGCCTGCCTTCGGGCAAACCCGGTGACAAGGGCGCAGCCGCCTTGATGGAATACTGCTCACGCCCCGCCGAAGACACGGTCTTGCTGATCAGCTTGCCCAAGCTCGATGGCAGTGCGCAGAAGACCAAGTGGGGCAAGGCGCTGGTTGAGGGTGCGCAGACTCAGTTCATCCAGATCTGGCCGGTAGACAGCAACCAGTTACCCCAGTGGATTCGTCAACGGCTGTCCCAATCGGGGCTGTCGGCGACGCAAGACGCGGTCGAGCTGATCGCTGCGCGGGTCGAAGGCAACCTGCTTGCCGCCGCCCAGGAGATCGAAAAGCTCAAGCTGATGGCCGAAGACGGGCAGATCACCGTCGAAACCGTGCAAGGCGCAGTGGCTGACAGCGCGCGCTTCGACGTATTCGGGCTGGTGGATGCGATCCTCAACGGTGAGCCCGCCCACGCCCTGCGCATGCTCGAAGGGCTGCGCGGCGAAGGCGTCGAACCGCCGGTGATTCTCTGGGCCCTGGCCCGGGAGCTACGGGTGCTAGCCAATATTGCCCTGCAATACAGCCAGGGCACGCCCCTGGACAGAGCCTTCAGCCAGGCCAAGCCACCCGTCTGGGACAAACGCAAACCCCTGATGAGCAAAGCCCTGCAACGGCACTCGGCGCAACGCTGGGCGCAGTTATTGCTGGAGGCACAACGCATTGACGCGCAGATCAAGGGCCAGGCGGCCGGTTCGCCGTGGATGAGCCTGAGTCGCTTGTCGCTGTTGATGGCGGGTCAGCGGCTCAGCCTTCCCGCCGAATAACCTTCCTTCGCAGATTTTGACTGCGCTTACATTCCAAGAAACTTGTCAGGCTTTACAGCCGCACAACTTCGGCAGATTATTTGCACCGCTTCTTCCCCCCAACGAGAGTACCCACCATGAGCAAAAAGCCATCCAAGCATGGCCCCAACAAGGCCAAATCCATCATCGCCCAGCCACTGTTCCGCAGCCGTCAGGAACGCGCCGGCAAGGGCAAAGGCAGTTACCGCCGCGAAGCCTTCCAGTCTAATAGCTGGGAGGCTTCTTACTTTCTGGCTGCCTGAAGGCAAGTGCCCCTCCGGCATGATAAGGTCTGCACCTGATCTGTAATTCCTGGACCTGTGCATGCCCTCTAGTCTTTCCCGTCGTTGGCACCTTCGCCAATTGATCGCTGCCTCCAGCCTCATTCTGCTTGTCGCCTGCGCGGAAAAACCCACCGCCGCAGATGCCCAGCCCCTGCCTAAACTCCAGACCGCGCCGGCCGTAGCGCCCGCAGTGGTGGCCCCGTTGGCGGTGGACAATCTCGATATCCAGCCGACCCAAACCTTTGCCGAGTGGATGGCCGGGTTTCGCGCCGAAGCCCTGAAGGCCGGCATCACGCCAGCGGTGTTCGATAACGCCTTTGCCGGGGTCACGCCCGATATGGCGGTTATCCGCGCCGACCGCAGCCAACCAGAGTTTTCCCGCCCGGTATGGGAATACCTCGACGGCGCACTGTCGCCGCTGCGTGTACGTAATGGCCAGGCCTTGCTGATCAAATACGCCGACATCCTGCAACGCATCGAGGAGCGTTACGGCGTTGATCGCCAGGCGCTGGTCTCCGTCTGGGGCATGGAAAGCAACTTCGGCCAGTTCCAGGGCAACAATTCGGTGATTCGCTCCCTGGCGACCCTGGCCTATGAAGGCCGTCGCCCGGCGTTCGCCCAGGCCCAACTGCTGGCGGCGCTGCAAATCATCCAGCATGGCGATATCGCTGCCGACCAGATGAAAGGCTCCTGGGCCGGCGCCATGGGCCAGACCCAATTCATCCCGACCACCTATAACACCCACGCGGTCGACTTCGACGGCGACGGTCGCCGCGACATCTGGAACAGCCCGGCCGACGCCCTCGCCTCCACCGCCCATTACCTGCAGAGCTCCGGCTGGCAGCGCGGCCAGCCGTGGGGCTTTGAAGTACGGCAATTGCCAGCCAACTTCGACTACAGCCTGGCCGACGGCGGCATCCGCAAGACCGTCGCCGAATGGATGCGGCTGGGTATCCAACTGCCGGCCGGCAGCAGTATGCCGCCGAATGTCGAGCAACTCTCCGCCGCCCTGCTGCTGCCGGCCGGTTATCGAGGCCCGGCATTCCTGGTGCTGGATAACTTCCGGGCAATCCTCAAGTACAACAACTCTTCATCCTATGCGCTGGCGGTGGGCTTGTTGTCGCAGCGGTTTACCGGAGCAGGTGTGATCCTCGGCAGTTGGCCGAAGGACGAGCTGCCGCTGAGCCGCTCCCAGCGTATAGATTTGCAGACAGTGCTCAGCGCCAAGGGTTATGACGCGGGCAACGCAGACGGGATCATCGGCGCGAATACGCGCAAGGCGATTCGCGCGGCGCAGCAGTCATTGGGCTGGCCGGCGGATGGGTATCCGACGGTGAAGCTGCTGGAGTCGTTGCAGGGCCGATAGATCGGCTTATGGCGACTGGCGCCATCGGGAGCAAGCCCCCTCCCACGCTGGCTGTATTCACATATCTGAATTTGTGAACACCGTCATTGTGGGAGGGGGCTTGCTCCCGATGGCGGTTTCAGGGTTTAAACACCACATCCTGTTCCAACACCACCCGCTGCTCCCCCGCATCCAACCGTACCAACGCGCCCATCGGCAGTGTCAGGTTCGGATCGCAATGCCCACTGCGCCAGCCGGACAGCACCGGAATGCACAGCGGCTCGAAGGTTTGCTTCAGCAGGCGCTCTAACGCCGCTTGATCCACCCCGGCGACATCCCCCACCAGCACGCCGGCGACCTGGGCCAACTTGCCTGCCAGGCGCAAATGGGTCAGCAGCCGGTCAATCCGGTAAAGGGGCTCATTGACGTCTTCGATCAACAGGATGATGCCCTCAGCCTCGATCTCGTAAGGCGTGCCCATCACTGCCGCGATCATCGACAGGTTGCCGCCCAGCAAGCGCCCGCAGGCAATGCCCGGCGAGACGGTGCTCAACGGGTAGGCCACCGGGTGCGCCAGCACGCTGCCGGTGCCCAGTTGGCCGCGCAGCATGGCGAACAATGAAGACTCGGTAGGTGGCAGCTTGTCTCCCAACAGGTCGGCATTGAGCATGGGGCCATGGAAGGTCACGAACCCCGCGTAACGGCTGATTGCCAGGTGCAGCGCGGTAATGTCGCTATAGCCCACGAAAGGCTTGGGGTGGGTGCGTAGCAGGTCGAAATCGATGCTATCGAGCAGCCGGGGCGTGCCGTAGCCGCCGCGCAGGCAGAAGATCGCGTCGATGTCAGGGTCGGCAAACGCCTTGTGAAGATCGTTGAGGCGGGTTTTATCGCTGCCGGCAAGGTAGCCGTCGCGCTCATAGACCCCAGGGAAGATTCGCAGTTGGTACCCGCGGGCACGCATCCACTGGCCGGCTTTTTCGACATCCAGCGCGGCGGGGCCGGCGGGTGCGATCAGGGCAATGGTGCCTTCGGAACGCAGGGCTGGAACGGCTACGGTCATACACAACTCTCCCTAACTGACACGCAACGAAATGTGGGAGGGGGCTTGCTCCCGATAGCGGTACATCTGCAGCACATAAGCTGCCTGATACTCCGTTATCGGGAGCAAGCCCCCTCCCACATTGGGTCTGAATCCCTATCAGGAAACCAGGCTTGCCTTGACCAGCTTGGCCTGCTCATCGGCATGGTACGAGGAGCGTACTAACGGGCCGGAAGCCACGTTCTTGAAGCCCATCTTGTAACCTTCCTCGGCGAACCAGGCGAAGGTGTCCGGGTGCACGAAACGCTGCACCGGCAGGTGGCTGCGCGACGGTTGCAAGTACTGGCCCAGGGTCAGCATGTCGATGTCGTGCTCGCGCATGCGCTTCATGACTTCGATCACTTCCTCGTCCGTCTCGCCCAGGCCGAGCATCAGGCCGGATTTGGTCGGAATGTGCGGCATCATCTGCTTGAATTTCTGCAGCAGGGTCAGCGACCACTGGTAGTCCGAACCAGGACGTGCGGCCTTGTACAGGCGTGGCACGGTTTCAAGGTTGTGGTTGAACACATCCGGCGGCTCGGCAGCGGTGATTTCAAGCGCTACGTCCATACGGCCGCGGTAGTCCGGCACCAGGGTTTCCAGCATCACGTTCGGCGACAGCTTGCGGATTTCACGAATGCAGTCGGCAAAGTGCTGGGCACCGCCGTCGCGCAGGTCGTCACGGTCTACCGAAGTGATCACTACGTACTTGAGGCGCAGGTCGGCGATGGCGATGGCCAGGCTTTCCGGCTCGTTGACGTCCAATGGCTTCGGCCGGCCGTGGCCAACGTCGCAGAACGGGCAACGACGGGTGCAGATATCACCCATGATCATGAAGGTGGCGGTGCCGCCGGAGAAGCATTCGCCCAGGTTCGGGCAGGAGGCCTCTTCGCACACGCTATGCAGCTTGTGCTTGCGCAGCAGGGACTTGATACGGTCGACTTCCGGGGAAACCGGGATGCGCACGCGGATCCAGTCAGGTTTCTTCGGCAGTTCGGTGGTCGGGATGATCTTCACCGGGATGCGTGCAACCTTCTCGGCGCCGCGCAGCTTGACGCCGGCTTCCACCTTGGCACGCGGGGCCGGGGCCGGACGTTCGGTAACGTCCACCGTCGGGATCATGGTTTGCACTGCATCAGTAGTCATAATCAGTCGATTCCGCCCGTCAGGGTCGTCTGCTCAGCATAGTCGAGGTGTTTGACGAGCTGCGCACGCAGCCGGGCACTTACCTCGGCAAATTTAATCGGTGTGGCATGCTCGCTCAATTGGGTCATGGCCAGCCCGGCGTAACCGCACGGGTTGATCCGGCGAAACGGCGCCAGGTCCATGTCCACGTTCAGGGCCAGGCCATGAAAGGAACACCCATGACGAATACGCAGCCCCAGCGAAGCGATTTTCGCGCCTTGCACGTACACACCCGGCGCATCGGGCTTGGCCGCGGCCGTCACGCCGTAACTGGCCAACAGCTCGATCAGGCAAGCCTCCATGCGGCTGACCAGATCGCGTACGCCGAAACCCAGCTTGCGTACGTCCAGCAGCAGGTAAGCCACCAGTTGACCAGGCCCATGGTAAGTCACCTGGCCACCTCGGTCGACCTGCACCACCGGAATATCACCCGGCAGCAGCAGATGCTCGGCCTTGCCGGCCTGGCCCTGGGTGAACACCGGCGGGTGTTCCACCAGCCAGACTTCGTCGGGAGCCGAGGTACCGCGTTCGTTGGTGAAGCGCTGCATGGCATGCCAGACGGGCTCGTAGTCCATCCGGCCGAGCTCGCGAAAGCCCAGGACCTGCGACATCACAGCACCATGTGTACGAAGCCGGTGGCCCGCAGTTCGCTGTTGATGTTGTAGAGCTGGTCCTGATCCGTCGCAACGATGTGCAATTGGATCGTGGTGTACTTACCGTTGGTGCTCGAACGCTCGTCCACCCGGTTGTCGTTGATCGTGGCGTGTTTACGCACGATCTCGAGAATCTTGTCCTTGTTGCCTACACCGGTATCGCTGATCACTTTGACTGGATAATCAGTCACTGGGAATTCGATCTTTGGCGCCTTTACTTCTTTATCGGTCATGGCGTAACGGCCTCGTAAGCGTAAGCCGTGGCGACGGGCAAAGCCCCGTGTCGGGTCGACACGGGGCTTTGCAGGTGCACACTATCAGTTGAACAAGCTGTAGAAGAATAGACGGATGCTATCCCACACGCGGCGGAAGATACCACCTTCATCGACGGCGTCCAGAGCGATCAGGTCGGCGCTGTGCACCACTTTGTCGTCCAGCTTCACTTCGACCTTACCGATCACGTCGCCCTTGGCGATTGGCGCAACCAGATGCGGATTCATGGTCATGCTGGCGGCGAGCTTTTTCAGCTGGCCTTTCGGCATGGTCAGGGTCAGGTCTTCAGCCAGGCCGGCCTTGACCTGAGAAGTGGCGCCTTTCCACACCGGCGCGGTCGCAAGCTCGGCACCCTTCTTGTAGAAGGTCTGGGTTTCGAAGAAACGGAAGCCGTAAGTCAGCAGTTTTTGCGTCTCGGCCGCACGAGCCTGCTCGCTGTTGGTACCGAAGACTACAGCGATCAGACGCTGGCCATCACGTACAGCGGACGACACCATGCAGTAGCCGGCTTCGTCGGTGTGGCCGGTTTTCAGACCGTCGACGGTCTTGTCACGCCACAGCAACAGGTTGCGGTTAGGCTGCTTGATGTTGTTCCAGAAGAATTCTTTCTGGGAGTAGATCGCGTAGTGAACCGGGTCGACACGGATGATGGCACGAGCCAGTACCGCCATGTCATGCGCCGAGGAGTAGTGCTCAGGGTTCGGCAGGCCGGTCGGGTTCATGAAGTGGCTATTGGTCATGCCCAGGTCGCCGGCGGTCTTGTTCATCAGGTCGGCGAATGCATCTTCGCTGCCGGCGATGTGCTCGGACAGGGCGACGCTGGCGTCGTTACCGGACTGGATAATGATGCCGTGCAGCAGGTCACTGACAGTCACCTGCGAACCCACCTTGATGAACATCCGCGAACCGCCGGTACGCCAGGCGTTTTCGCTGACGGTCACCGGGTCGTTCTCGCCGATCTGGCCGCGACGGATTTCCAGGGTCGCGATGTAAGCCGTCATCAGCTTGGTCAGGCTGGCCGGTGGCAGGCGTTCGTCACCGTTGCTCTCGACCAGCACGTTGCCGCTGGCGGCATCCATGAGGACCCAGGCCTTGGCGGCCAGTTGCGGGGAAGCCGGCACCATCTCAGCCGCCCAGGCGGCCGGGGTGATGATCAGCGAAAGAAGCAGGCACGTGCGTTTGGCTAAGGTGGTGATGTTCATCCGTCTCTCGAAATTGCTTATAAAAACTTGCCCTCGCGGGCAAAACTATTCAGACAGCCCGCTTCCAGACTGTCGCGTGTTCGGTTGCCCGCTCACCCCTTGCCCCTGGGTTTTTATTGTTCAACGAGCCAACAACCAAGGCTCGAACCCGCGTGCGGGCCCAAGCCATCAATCCCTTACTTTTACTCTGCGGTGACCACGCTGGGTTGCCCCAGGTTGGCCAGACGCACGCTGTTCTGTACTTGCGCAACCTCGCTCGGCGAGCCGATCGGGCCCATGCGCACACGGTGCAGGGTCTGCTGGTTACGCACGATGGAGCTGATGAATACCGGCGCCCTGACCATACCGCTGAGTTTCGACCTTAGCAGTTCCGCCGCGTCCGGGTTGGCGAAAGCGCCCACTTGCAGGTATTGCCCGCCGGCCATCGAGGCGCCGGGTGCGGCACGCGGTACAACCACGGTATCCGGTGCGTGCTGCGCCGGCGGCGGCGTCCACTGTTCGATCTTGCCGGCCGAAGCGGTGACCTGTGGCTGTGGCGTCTGCGGTTCGTTGAGCATCAACGGCGCCGGCTTGCCACGCTGGGCCCAGTACTGTGCCGGGTCGATACCTTCGACCTTCACCCGCGCCGTGCCGGTCTCGGCATAACCGAGCTTCTTGGCGGCCGCGTAGGACAGGTCGATGATCCGGTCGGAATAGAACGGCCCCCGGTCATTGACCCGCAGGATCACCGTGCGGTTGTTGTCCAGGTTGGTCACACGCACATAGCTGGGCAGCGGCAAGGTCTTGTGGGCCGCGCTCATGCCGTACAGGTCATACACTTCGCCATTGGCGGTGTTCTGGCCATGGAACTTGGTGCCGTACCAGGACGCCGTACCCGTTTGCGAGTAGCTCTTGGATTCCTGCAACGGGAAGTAGTTTTTACCCAGCACGGTATAGGGGTTGGCCTTGTACGGGCCGGTGTGCAGGGTTGGGGTGGCGTCCGGGATCTTCGAAACATCGACATCCCACCACGGTGCGCCATCTTTATGCGCGCGGTTGATGTCCAGGCCCGGCTGGGCGCGGACGATAGCCCCGCCCTTCGACGCGGGTGCGCGACTGGTCGTGGAGGAGCAACTGACAACCAGCAAGGACAACGCGGCAAACGCCACCAGCTTGAGCGGTTTATTGAACGGCGATACCCGCATTACTTGTTGCCCCGTGCTTGGACCAGCATGTCTGACAGCTGATGCACGGCCATGGCGTACATCACGCTGCGGTTATAACGCGTGATTGCGTAGAAATTCTTCAGGCCCATCCAGTATTCCGGGCCATTTTCACCTTCCAGGCGGAACGCCGTCACCGGCATATCATCGCGTGGCGCATTCTGACTCGACCAGCCCAGCGCCCGCAACTCCCCGACCGTCTTGGCAGGCTCGATGCCCTGGGTCAGGCCTTCATCGGCGCGATCGCCGGTCACATCGGCACGAATCACCACGGGTTCGCCGGCCACCCAGCCATGGCGCTTGAAGTAGCTGGCCACGCTGCCAATCGCGTCGTCGGGGTTGCTCCAGATATTGATGTGGCCATCGCCGTCGAAATCCACTGCATAAGTCCGGAAGCTGCTCGGCATGAATTGCGGCAGGCCCATCGCGCCGGCGTAGGAACCCTTGAGGGTCAACGGGTCAACCTGCTCTTCGCGAGCCAGCAAGAGAAATTCGCGCAGCTCCTTACGGAAGAATTCGGCGCGTGGCGGGTAATCGAAACCCAGGGTCGACAAGGCGTCGATCACCCGGTAACTGCCGGTATTGCGCCCGTAGAAGGTTTCAATGCCGATGATCGCAACGATGACCTGGGCCGGCACACCGTATTCCTGCTCGGCGCGGGCCAGTACGGCCTCGTGCTGACGCCAGAAGTCCACACCACGTGCCACGCGGGCATCGGTGAGGAACATGGGACGATATTCCTTCCACTGCTTCACGCGTTCGGCGGGGCGCGAAATCGCGTCGAGGATCGCCTGCTTGCGCTGGGCTTCGCGAAACACGCCCATCAGCTGTTCGCCCGCGAAACCGTAGTCGCGGGTCATTTCACCGACAAATTCGGCAACCTGGGGTGAACCATCGTAGTCACCGGCCAGCGCCTCCTGCGTCGCGCCCAGCAGCCCGATCAGGCCCATCCAGGACGCGTGCCGAGTCGCCCAGCCGCGCATTACTTGCATTGACATCTTCACCTTATTCAAACCTGTGCGATCCACTTGCGATGCGTATGAATCGACATCAAAACCCCAAACGCTGACAGCAATGTCACCAGCGAAGTTCCGCCGTAGCTAATGAACGGCAACGGCACCCCAACCACCGGCAGCAGGCCACTGACCATACCGATGTTGACGAAAACGTAAACAAAAAAAGTCATGGTCAGGCTGCCGGCCAGCAATTTACCGAACAGCGTCTGCGCCTGGGCGGTAATCACCAACCCGCGACCGATCAGCAGCAGATAGATCAGCAACAGCGCGCAGATGCCCAC
The DNA here is from genome assembly GCF_009935975.1 of Pseudomonas sp. Q1. Classification (NCBI taxonomy): domain Bacteria; kingdom Pseudomonadati; phylum Pseudomonadota; class Gammaproteobacteria; order Pseudomonadales; family Pseudomonadaceae; genus Pseudomonas; species Pseudomonas sp. Q1. The sequence goes on from NZ_QODI01000004.1 coordinate 218,196, forward strand.
CAGGCCGAACTCTTCACCCATCACCGCAATAATGAAGTCGGTGTGGCTTTCCGGCAAAAAGTCCAGGTGCGACTGGGTGCCCAGCAACCAACCCTTGCCAAATACGCCACCCGAGCCAATAGCCGCCTTGGACTGGATGATGTTCCAGCCGGTGCCCAACGGGTCGCTTTCCGGATCGAGGAAGGTCAAGATCCGTTGCTTCTGGTAATCGTGCATAAAGAAGAACCACATGGCCACGGCCACGGGGATGGCGGCAGCCAATACGCTGAGAATCCAGCGCCAGCGCAGCCCGCCCATGAACAGCACGAACGCACCACCCGCGAGAATCAACAGCGAGGTGCCAAGGTCGGGTTGGCGCACGATCAGGATAAACGGTACGCCGATCAGGATCAGGCTGATGCCCACATGCTTGAGCTGCGGCGGCAAGGTGCGCTTGGACAGGTACCAGGCGATGGTCGCCGGCATCAGGATCTTCATGAATTCCGACGGCTGGAAGCGAATCACCCCTGGAATGTTGATCCAGCGGGTCGCACCCATGGCGTTATGCCCCATCACATCCACCACCACCAGCAGCAACACACCGGCCACGTAACCCAGCGGCACCCAGCGCGCCATGAACCGTGGCTCCAGCTGGGCGATCACCACCATCGACAACAGACCCAGGCCGAACGAGGACGCTTGTTTGATCAGCAAATCCCAGTTTTTGCCGCTGGCCGAATACAGCACGAACAGGCTGCCGGCCGCCAGGGTCAGCAGCAGGATCAACAACGGGCCATCAATGTGCATGCGCTGCAGCAGCGTCGCACGGCGACGCATCACATCGTCGCTGGAGAGGATGCGGTCAAAATTACTCTTCACGGGCCGTAACCTCGGGGCTTGAAGGGGGGCCACCATATTCGGGCTTGAGCCTGCCGTCGTCGGCCAACAACCAGGCGTCCATCACTTGGCGCACCACGGGCGCGGCAACGCCGGAACCGGACTCACCGTTTTCGACCATCACGGCCACCACGATCTTCGGGTCGTCCGCCGGGGCGAAACCGACAAACAAGGCGTGGTCACGGTGGCGTTCCTGAACCTTGGAGCGGTCGTATTTCTCGCCCTGCTTGATCGCGACCACCTGGGCCGTACCGCTCTTGCCAGCGATGCGGTATTGCGCGCCGATTGCCGCCTTGCGCGCGGTACCGCGGGCGCCGTGCATCACCTGCTGCATGCCGTGATTGACCTTGGTCCAATCGGACGAGTCGCGCAGCACGACGTCCGGGATCGGGTTTTCATCCACGGGCTTCTCGCCTTCGATGGTCTTGGCCAGATGCGGGCGGTTCCAGATCCCTTTGTTGGCCACCAGCGCCGTCGCCTGGGCCAGTTGCAAAGGCGTGGCCTGCATATAACCCTGGCCGATACCGAGGATCAGGGTTTCACCTGGGAACCAGGCTTGGCGACGGGTCGCACGCTTCCACTCCCGCGACGGCATCAGGCCGGGGGATTCTTCGAACATGTCCAGGGAGACTTTCTGACCGAGGCCGAACTTGCTCATATAGGCAGACAGGCGATCGATCCCCAGCTTGTGGGCCAGGTCGTAAAAATAAGTGTCGTTGGAACGCATGATCGCAGTGTCCAGGTCGACATAGCCGTCGCCGGTACGGTTCCAGTTACGGTATTTGTGATCGTAGTTGGGCAGCATGTAATAGCCGGGGTCGTACACACGGCTGGAGGCTGTCACCACACCAGCATCCAGGCCGGCAATTGCCACGGCGGGCTTGATCGTCGAACCCGGCGGGTACAGGCCGCGCAGCACGCGGTTGAACAGCGGCCGGTCGATGGAGTCGCGCAGCTCGGCGTAGGCCTTGAAGCTGATCCCGGTGACAAACAGGTTCGGGTCGAAGCTCGGCTGGCTGACCATCGCGAGCACTTCGCCTGTCTTCGGGTCCAGCGCTACCACGGCGCCACGACGCCCACCCAGCGCCATCTCAGCCGCTTCCTGCAGCTTGATGTCCAGGCTCAACACAATGTCTTTGCCCGGCACCGGATCGGTACGCTTGAGCACCCGCAGCACCCGGCCGCGAGCGTTGGTCTCGACTTCTTCGTAACCGACCTGGCCGTGCAGCTCGGGCTCGTAGAAGCGCTCGATACCGGTTTTGCCGATATGGTGAGTACCGCTGTAATTGACCGGGTCGAGGGTTTTCAGCTCTTTCTCGTTGATCCGCCCCATATAGCCTACGGAGTGGGCAAAGTGCGGCCCTTGCGGGTAATGCCGCACCAACTGCGCCACCACTTCCACACCCGGCAGGCGGAACTGGTTCACCGCGATCCGCGCGATCTGTTCTTCGGTCAGCTCAAACAGGATCGGCACCGGCTCGAATGGCCGACGCCCCTGTTTCATGCGCTTCTCGAAGATCGCCCGGTCTTCCGGCGTCAGTTGCAGCACCTCGACGATCACATCGAGGACCTGCTGCCAGTCGCCGGAACGCTCGCGGGTCATGCTCAGGCTGAAGCTGGGTCGGTTGTCCGCCACCACCACGCCATTGCGGTCGAAAATCAGGCCACGGGTCGGCGGAATCGGCTGCACATGCACCCGGTTGTTCTCCGACAACGTGGAGTGATAGTCGTACTGGATCACCTGCAGGAAATACAGGCGCGCAATCAGCACACCCAGCAGGGCGACCACCAGAATCGCACCAAACACCACCCGCGAACGTACCAGACGTGCGTCTTTCTCGTGGTCCTTGATGCGGATCGGCTGGGTCATCGGGAGGGGCGCAGACTATTTGTGGTAAGGGTGCCCGGACAGCACTGTCCAGGCGCGATACAGCTGTTCACCGATCAGGATCCTTACCAACGGGTGCGGCAACGTCAGCGCCGACAGCGACCAGCGCTGGTCGGCCCGCGCACAGACTTCCGGGGCCAGCCCTTCGGGGCCGCCGACCATGAAGTTGACGGTGCGCGAGTCCAGGCGCCAGCGATCCAGCTCCACCGCCAACTGCTCGGTGCTCCAGGGTTTGCCGTGCACTTCGAGGGTGACGATGCGCTCGTTGGGGCCGACCTTGGCCAGCATGGCTTCGCCTTCCTGACGGATAAAGCGAGCCACGTCGGCATTCTTGCCCCGGGTATTGAGCGGTATTTCCACCAGTTCCAGCGACAGCTCAGCGGGCAGACGCTTGGCATACTCGTGCCAGCCTTCTTCCACCCACTTGGGCATGCGTGAACCGACAGCGATCAGACGCAGGCGCACAGCCGTTCCTTATTCCTGGTCTTTGTTGAGCTTGTCGAAGTGTGCGTGGCCCACTTCCGGGCTGTGGTGCTTGCCGTCAGCCGCGCGGCTCTGCTCGGCGCCTTTCCACAGACGCTCCAGGTCGTAGAACTGGCGGGCGTTGGACGTCATCATGTGAACGATCACGTCGTCCATGTCCAGCAGCACCCAGTCGCTGTCGCCCTTGCCTTCTTCACCCAGCGGCTTCACGCCCTGGGCTTTGACGGCTTCGCGGACCTTGTCCAGCATCGCGCCGATCTGGCGGTTCGAAGTACCGGTGGCGATGATCATGAAGTCGGTGATGCTTTGCTTGTCGCGTACGTCCAGCACCTGGATGTCCTGGGCCTTGACGTCTTCCAGGGCAGCCACGGCAACCTTTACCAGCTCTTCGCCGGCCAGCTCCGGGCCAACATGGGCTTCAACCGGCAACGGCGCGCTTTTGAAGGTGCCTTTGCGCTTAACTTTGCTTACGTCTTTGTTCGTCATATAAAACTCGTTTTGCTCGTATGTTCGGGCGCTTGCTGCACGACTGTGCGTGCGTTCAAGCGCGCCTTTTCAGTTCGACGCACGGTAAAGCCCGTGCGCATCGATGTAGGCCAGGACCGCGTCAGGCACCAGGAAACGTACCGACTTCCCGCTGGCCAGCAGTTGACGGATCTGGGTGGCGGACACCGCAAGCGGGGTCTGCCAGACGAATGCAATATTCCCGTTCGGCCCGGTCAGGGCCAAGGGGTCACTTACCGACCGCGCGGCCAGCAGGTTGCGCAAAGCATCCGGCGGTTCGCTGTCGGCATCCGGGCGTTGCAAAACCAGGATGTGGCAATGCTGGAGGAGTTCCTCCCAGCGATGCCAAGAGGGCAGGCCGCAAAATGCGTCCCAGCCCAAAAGCAGAAACAACTGGTCATCCGCGGCCAACTCGGCGCGCATCAGCTCCAGGGTGTCAACAGTGTAGGACGGTTTATCGCGCTTGAGCTCGCGGTCGTCCATCACCAGCGGCGCAATGCCCTCCACCGCCAGGCGCACCATTTCCAGGCGCTGCTGCGGTGACACCTGCGGCGTATCGCGATGCGGCGGCCGTGCGTTGGGCATCATGCGCAGCTCATCCAGCGCGAGGGCATCCGCGACTTCGAGCGCGCTGCGCAAATGGCCGATGTGCACGGGGTCGAAGGTACCGCCGAGCAGCCCGATGCGTTTAGTCATCAAGTGCGCACATGACCGTCGCCGAACACCACGTATTTCTCGCTGGTCAGGCCTTCCAGGCCCACCGGACCACGAGCGTGCAGCTTGTCGGTGGAGATACCGATTTCCGCCCCCAGGCCATACTCGAAGCCGTCGGCAAAACGCGTCGAGGCGTTGATCATCACCGAAGCGGAGTCCACTTCGTTGAGGAAACGCCGGGCATCGCTGAAATGCTCGGAAACGATGGCGTCGGTGTGCTTGGAACCGTAGGTGTTGATGTGTTCGATAGCCTCGTCCAGATCGTCGACAATCTTGATCGACAGGATCGGCGCGGTGTATTCGGTGTACCAGTCCAGCTCGGTCGCTTCGATCACGTCCGCGCCCAGCAACGCACGGGTACGCACACAACCGCGCAGTTCCACGCCCTTGTCCCGGTAAATGGCAGCCAGCGGCGGCAGCACGCGCTCGGCAATGCCGGCGTGCACCAACAGGGTTTCCATGGTGTTGCACGGGGCGTAGCGGTGGGTCTTGGCGTTGTCGGCAATGCGGATGGCCTTGTCGATATCGGCGGCGACGTCGATGAACACGTGGCACACGCCGTCCAGGTGTTTGATCACTGGCACCTTGGCATCACGGCTGACACGCTCGATCAGGCTCTTGCCACCCCGTGGCACGATAACATCGACAAACTCCGGCATGGTGATCAGCGCACCCACGGCAGCGCGGTCGGTGGTTTCCACCACTTGCACCACTTCGGCCGGCAACTCGGCCACTGCCAGGCCCTGCTGAATGCACGCGGCAATGGCGCGGTTGGAATTGATCGCCTCGGAACCGCCGCGCAGGATGGTGGCATTCCCGGACTTGAGGCACAGGCTCGCGGCGTCGATGGTCACGTTCGGGCGCGACTCATAGATGATGCCGATCACGCCCAGGGGCACGCGCATCTTGCCGACCTGGATGCCGGACGGCAGGTAGCGCATATCGCGGATTTCACCGATGGGGTCAGGCAGCTTGGCCACCTGACGCAGGCCTTCGATCATGTCGTCGATACGCGCCGGGGTCAGCGCCAGGCGGTCCAGCAGGGCTGGCTCAAGGCCATTGGCGCGGCCGTTGGCCAGGTCCAGCTCGTTGGCGGCGGTCAGCTCGGAGCGCGAGGCGTCCAGAGCATCGGCGGCGGCCAACAGGGCGCGGTTCTTCTGCGCGGTGCTCGCACGGGCGATCAATCGCGAGGCCTGACGGGCAGCGCGACCCAGGCGGGTCATGTAGTCAAGAACGGACTCAGTCATAGTCAGGGAGTCTTGGCAGGGAGGAAAGCGGCAGATTATAGCTGTGACGCCGCTCGACTGACAGCGGTGAGGGGCGGATGGTCGAAATGAACTGTAAAAATCCGAGGTTCAGCGGTAATTAAGGTGGGAGTTGTTATGATTCCGTCACATTTAGCCGTATTCCCCCCTACCGCCATGTCGATTTTTTTGCCCGAACACCCTGCCAGCGCGCTGCCCGACAGCTTTTTCGACCGCGACGCGCAAATGCTTGCGCGCGATTTACTCGGAAAAGTCATACGTCATCGCGTCGGCGATCTCTGGCTTTCAGCGCGAATTATTGAAACCGAAGCCTACTACGTGGCCGAAAAAGGCAGCCACGCCTCACTGGGCTACACAGAAAAGCGTAAGGCTTTGTTTCTGGATGGTGGTCATATCTATATGTATTACGCCCGCGGTGGCGATTCGCTGAACTTCAGCGCCAAGGGCCCCGGCAATGCCGTGCTGATCAAATCGGCCTATCCCTGGGTCGACGAAGTGTCCGGCCCGGCCAGCCTGGCGCAGATGCTGCTGAACAACCCGGACGCCAACGGCCACCCGCGCCCCTCGCACAAGCTGTGCGCCGGCCAGACCCTGCTGTGCAAAGCGCTGGGCCTGAAAGTGCCGATGTGGGACGCAAAACGTTTTGACCCGCAATCGCTCTACGTGGAAGACGTCGGCCAGGCGCCGACGCATATCCTCCAGACCACTCGCCTGGGCATACCCAGCGGGCGCGACGAACACCTGATGTACCGCTTTGTCGATGCCGGCTATGCCGCTTATTGCACGCGGAACCCGCTGCGCCGGGGCCAGGCCGAAGGCCGCGATTATTTTTTATTGTGAACAAGACATGTGGGAGTGAGGATTTATGAGCCAATGGCTCGATAGCATTACCGGCTGGCTGACGCTGAACCCCGAATGGCTGGCGGTGGCGGTGTTTGTCGTCGCGTGCGTGGAGTGCCTGGCCATTGCCGGGCTGATCGTACCCGGCACGGTGTTGCTGTTTGCGATTGCCGCGCTGGCGGGCAGCGGCGCGCTGTCCTTGAGTGAAACCCTGTTGCTGGGTTTCCTCGGCGGCTTGCTGGGGGATGGGGTTTCCTACTACCTGGGCCGGCACTTCCATCAGAATATCCGGCGCCTGCCCGGCCTGCGTCACCATCCAGAATGGATGAACGGTGCCGAAACCTATTTCCACAAGTACGGCATCGCCAGTCTGTTGGTAGGACGGTTCATAGGCCCGTTGCGCCCCATGCTGCCGATGGTGGCCGGCATGTGCGACATGCCCTTCCCACGCTTCGCCGCCGTGAGCCTTGTGGCGGCGGCAGGTTGGTCGGTGGCCTACCTGTTGCCGGGCTGGGCGACGGGCGCAGCGTTCCGCTTGCCGCTGCCCGAAGGCTTCTGGCCCCAAGCCGGGGTGGTCGCCGCCTGTCTCGCGGTGCTGCTGGGGCTGAGCTTGAACGCCAGCTTGCGCGGCCATCGTCGTGCCACTTTGTGGATAGGCTGCGCCAGCCTGACGCTATTGGTTGCACTGTTTATCGGCTACCCGCACCTCGACGCGTTCGATCAGGGCTTGAGCGCACTGGTGCAGGAACACCGCAGCCCGTGGCTGGACGAGGCCATGGTAATGGTCACCCAGTTGGGCGAGTTCAAGAAGATGTTTGTCGCCAGCGCCGTGTTCACCGGCCTGCTGTTCTTGGCGCGGCAATGGCGCCATGCCCTGTTCGTCGGCGCGACCTTGGCCGGGGCGGCGGTGATCAACACGGGCACCAAGTTGTTTTTCGCTCGTGGCCGCCCTGAAATCCTCACCGACCCCTTGACCAGTTTCAGCATGCCCAGCGGGCACGCCTCAGGTTCATTTGCGTTCTTCCTCGCCCTGGCCGTGCTGGCCGGTCGCGGCCAACCCACACGCCTGCGCCTGACCTGGCTGCTGCTGGGCTGCATTCCCGCCGCATTCATCGCGCTGTCACGGGTTTACCTGGGCGCGCATTGGCCAACGGATATTCTGGCCGGCACGCTGCTGGCGATGAGCGTGTGTGCCTTGAGCCTGACCGCCAGCCAATACCGCAGCCCGCTGCCCGCCATGCCGCAAAAAACCTGGTGGTTGCTGTTGCCGGTGATCGTGGCGGTGCTGAGTGTCATCGCCTTCACCGGCACCTCCAGCGCCCTGCTGCGCTACGCCTACTGAGCGAAAAGTTCGCCCTGCAACTCGTCGAGCAACATCTGGATGGCATCCAACCGTTGTTGCGGATCGTCGAGTTGCAGCAGGTCGACCTTGTCCGCCTCGGTGAACGGCAGCAGATAAGCCAGTTGATTGCCCAGGGCCTGCTGGCCCTCGGCCTGGGTGCCCATGTCCAGCGAGGCAACCATCGGGTGTTCGGCCAGGGCCTGCAGCAGCGCCAGCAGGTCTGCATCCTCCTCTTCCAGCGGCTGGTCCGGCAGCTCTTCGAGCCATTGCACCTCGGCCACCAGCAACTGGTCTTTCTGCACACCGGCCTCCCGCACGCGAAAACGCCGCCCGCCTTCGACACGAATGCCCAACAGGCCGTTGTCCTGCTGCTTGAAGTCGCGGATCAACGCTTCACAGCCGATCAGCGCGTAACCGTCGGGCGCCTGGCCGACCTCCTTGCCATCGAGGATGCACACCACGCCGAAGCTTTCGCCCCGTTTCATGCAACGGCTGATCATGTCCAGGTAACGCGCCTCGAACAGCTGCAAATCGAGGGTGCAGCCAGGGAACAGCACGGTATTGAGCGGGAACAGCGCCAGACTCATAAAGGTTTCCTTAACCCCGGTTTAAACGATCACCGACACGGCCAACGGCAAGAAAACCGCCGTGGCCACGCCCATCAGACTCATGGCCAGCGCCGCAAAGGCGCCGCACTCTTCGCTTTCCTGCAAGGCCACCGACGTGCCCACCGCGTGGGCGGTCATGCCCAGGGCCATGCCACGCGCCTCAGGGCTGCGCACGCCCAGTGCCGAGAGGTACGCCGGCCCGATCATCGCGCCGATCACTCCGGTGATCAGCACAAACACCGCCGCCAACGCCGCCACGCCGCCGATCTGCTCAGCCACCAGCATGGCGATCGGTGAAGTCACCGACTTGGGTGCCATGGTCATCAGCATCATATGCTCGGCACCAAACCACCAGCCCAGCCACACGCACAGGCCGGTAGCCAATACCCCGCCTACCACCAGCGTAGTAAAAATCGGCCAGAACAATTGGCGAATCCGCCGCAAATTCAGATAAAGCGGTACAGCCAGGGCGACGGTCGCAGGGCCGAGCAGGATGCCCATGATCTCGGTGCTCTTGCGGTATTCGGTGTAACTCAGGCCACAGGTGAGCAGCACCGCGACCACCAGCAACATGGAGACCAGCACGGGTTGCAAGAAGATCCAGCGGGTTTTCTCGAAACCGGCCAACACCAGTTGATAGGCGCCCAGGGTGATGCCGATACCGAATAACGGATGATGAATCACCGCCGCCCACGCGCCCGCCCAGTCGAAGGTCATTGGTCCTTCTCCTTACGCTTGACCAGCTGTTGCGTCAGCAGGCCGACAAAGCCCATGGCGATCACCAACGACACCACCAGCGCTCCGACGATGGCCCAGAAGTCGGCGGCAATGTCCTTGGCGTACACCATCACCCCCACCGCCGGCGGCACCAGCAGCAGCGGCAAGTAACGCAACAGGCTGCCGGCCGCCAGGCTCAGGGGCTCGCCGACTTCACCGCGCCAGATCAGGAACCCCAGCATCAGCAGCAAGCCAATGATCGGCCCCGGCAGCACCGGCAACAGCAAGTGGTTGATCGCCGTACCGATCAATTGAAACAGCACCAGCCAGGTCAGGCCACGTAACAGCATCAGCTCTCTCCCCCCTCAAGACTCGCCCGCATTATAAGCATGCCCGCCCTATGCTCCGGCATTCGCCAAAGGCATGGTGGGTTGACCGAGCTGATTGCCCATGATGATCTACCATGGATCTGGCCCCCTATAAAAAACCGATGAACCAAGGAGAGTCGCAATGCCCTATGTACCTGTAGCGCAGCTCAAAGATTATGTCGGCAAGGAACTGGGACGTTCCGAATGGCTCACCATCGACCAGGCGCGTATCAACCTGTTCGCCGAAGCCACGGGCGATCATCAGTTCATCCACGTCGATCCGGTCAAGGCCGCCCAGACACCGTTCGGCAGCACCATCGCCCACGGTTTCCTGTCGCTGTCGCTGATGCCCAAGCTGATGGAAGACATCCTGATCATGCCCGAGGGCCTGAAGATGGCGGTCAACTATGGCCTGGACAGCGTACGTTTCATCCAGCCGGTGAAAGTGAACTCCAAGGTCCGCCTGAACGTCACCCTCACCGACGTCACCGAGAAGAAACCTGGCCAATGGCTATTTAAAGCCACCGCCACCCTGGAAATCGAAGGCCAGGAAAAACCCGCTTACATCGCCGAGTCGTTGTCACTCTGCTTCGTGTAACGGCGTGCCTGTGGTGAGGTGATAAACCTTGCCACAGTGTATGTAAATTTATGTATGAACCTCGCAGCTGCGGCATACTCGGCGCTCAATTATCCGGATCCCGCTATGCGCCCACTTGCTCCCCTTGCCCTTGCCCTGTTGCTCACCGCTTGCGGAGACGGCGAATCGCTGTTGCCGCCCGATGCGCGCCTGCCCGATGGCGGCCGCTATCGTGGCGATGTGGTCGACGGTTTGTTGCAAGGCCAGGGCCGTGTGGACTACCCCAACGGCAGTTGGTACGCCGGCCATTTCGACAAGGGCCAGTGGCACGGCCAGGGCGAATGGCATGGCAGCAACGGCGAGGTCTATAAAGGCCAGTTCAAGCAAGGCTTGTTCGACGGTCAGGGCAGCCTGACCACCCCGGGCAGCAGCTACGTCGGCGGGTTCAAAAACGGTCGACGCAACGGCGAAGGCACCCTCAAAGAAGGGCAGATGACCTATCGCGGCGAGTTCCTCGATGACCAGTATTCCGGCCTCGGTCGCCTCGAGCTGGCTGATGGCAGCCAGTACCAAGGGCAGTTCGCCCACGGCAAACCCAATGGCGAAGGCCAGCGCAACGACGACAGCGGCAACCAGTTCAGCGGCCACTTCGTGGATGGCCAGCTCGAAGGCAATGGCACCTTCAACAGCGCCGACGGTGATATCTATGTCGGCCAGTTCAAGCAGAACCAGCTCAACGGCAAAGGCCGCTATGAAAACGCCGACGGCGACGTGTGGATCGGCCAGTTCAAGGAAGGCGCACTGAGCGGCAAGGGCGAGCTGATCGGCATCGATGGCAGCCACTATGTGGGCCAGTTCAGCGAATGGCGCTTTACCGGCGAGGGTCGCCTGAACCTCACCGATGGCAGCTTCTATATCGGTGGTTTCGACAGCGACAACTATCAAGGCAAAGGCACCCTCGTCCTCACCGACGGCACGGTACAGGCCGGCACCTGGGTCAACGGCATGCGCGTGCGTGATGCCGACGGCAAGCTGCTGCCCGACCCGCTGGAAATCGGCGTGCTGGCCCAAGGCCGCTTGCTCGAGGCGGCACTCGCGGCGGTGCCACCCTCCACGCCCGCCGTCGAGCTTTACACATTAGCCATCGCCGGCGATGGCAAGCAAAGCGTGTTCCTGCGCGAAGCCGACTACGTCAGCAATATGCTCGCCAGCCGCTTCGGTGCGCGAGGGCAGATTCGCCTGGTCAACCACCGCGACCATATCACCGACCGCCCGCTGGCCACTCGCGAGAGCCTGCGCCGCGCCGTGCAGACCCTGGCCGAACGCACCGGGCCGGAAGACCTGGTGTTCATTTACATGACCAGCCACGGCACCCACGAACACGAGTTCGTGCTGGACCAGCCGCGCATGGAACTGGCCGACCTGCCCGCCGACGAATTGGCCGCCGTGCTCGAGCCGCTGAAAAACCGTGACAAGATCATCGTGATCTCCGCCTGCTATTCCGGCGGCTTCATTCCGGCACTCAAGGATGAACGCACCTTGATCATGACCGCTTCGCGCGCCGATCGCGTGTCCTTCGGCTGCTCAGAAGAAGCAGACTTTACCTACTTTGGCGATGCCCTTTTCGTACAGGCTTTCAACCAGACCGACGATTTACAACACGCGTTCAAGCTGGCACAACTACACGTGGCCGAGCGCGAACAAGCTGACAACTTCGAAGCCTCGGAACCGCAGATGTGGGCCCCCAAAGGCGTGATTGCCCATTGGCAACTCTTACGTAAACAGCAGGCCCGAAAGGCGCTCGGAAGCGTCTCAATGAATAGCAAGGAAGCCAAAGGCAACTAAGCTGTAACGTGTAACAAGGGGGGAAACACCATGTACCTGACACCTCAACATATCCTGTTGGCCGGAGCTTCCGGGCTGACCGGTGAGCACTTGCTCGACCGCTTGCTCAACGAGCCTACGGTGACCCGTGTACTGGCGCCGAGCCGCAAACCCCTGGCCGAACACCCGCGCCTGGAGAACCCTGTCGGCGATCCCGCCGTGTTCCTGCCGCAACTGGGCGGCCAGGTGGATATCGCCTTCTGCTGCCTGGGCACCACCATCAAGCAAGCGGGCTCGGAAGCCGCCTTTCGCGCCGTTGACCTGGACATGGTGGTGGCCTTTGCCAAGCGCGCACGGGAATTGGGCGCGCGCCACTTGATCGTAATCAGCGCCATTGGCGCCGACCCGAAATCCTCGATTTTCTACAACCGGGTCAAAGGCGAAATGGAGCTGGCGTTGAAGGCACAGGATTGGCCGCAACTGACCATCGTGCGGCCTTCGCTATTGCTGGGGGAGCGCCTGGAGCCGCGATTGGCCGAACAATTGGCCGGGCCATTGTCGCGATTGATCCCGGGCAAATACCGCGGCATCGAAGTCTGTGAACTGGCCCGCGCCATGTGGCGTCTGGCGCTGGAAGAGCAGGATGGCGTGCGGGTGGTGGAGTCGGACGAGCTGCGCAAGCTCGGCAAATAACCCTTTTAAAGACCTGAAAACACAAAACCCTGTGGGAAGGGGCTTGCTCCCGATGGTGGTATGTCAGTTACAGATAAGCTGACTGGCACACTGCTATCGGGAGCAAGCCCCCTCCCACAATGATTTTGTGGTGTTTTGAAGTCCCCGACAGTGGCAGCAACAGCGTATCCAAGACTGCGCTTGCCGGTAGATCCATGCCAGGGAGAGTGCGGGTTGAAGTCGGATGAGCTGCGCAAGCTCGGCAAATAACCCACTTAAAGACCTGAAAACACAAAACCCTGTGGGAGGGGGCTTGCTCCCGATAGCGGCAGGTCAGTTACAGATAAGCTGACTGGCACACTGCTATCGGGAGCAAGCCCCCTCCCACAATGGTTTTGTGGTGTTTTGAAGATCCCGACAGTGGCAACAACAGCGTATCCAAGACTGCGCTTGCCGGTAGATCCATGCCAGGGATGGAGTGCGAGTGCTGAAGTCGGATGAGCTGCGCACGCTCGGCAAATAACCCATTTAAAGACCTGGCAACACAAAACCCTGTGGGAGGGGGCTTGCTCCCGATAGCGGCAGGTTAGTTACAGATAAGCTGACTGACACACTGCTATCGGGAGCAAGCCCCCTCCCACAATGGTTTTGTGGTGTTTTGAAGACTCGGGTCAGAGGCCACCCGTTGCGTTGAATCCCACGCCCAGTACCGTCAACACCGACAGTGGCAACAGCAGCGTATCCAGGACCGCGCTTGCCGGTAGGTCCACGCCAGGATAAGCCGGGGCCTCAGCGCCAAACCGGTCCTTGGCGCAGCAACCGCCGTTCATTGCATACAGGTCCAAGCGCGTGCCGGCATACACTACCGGCGCGCCAGGTTGCGCCGCATCCAGCGTGCGTGCGGTCGCGCAGCCCGTCAGTTGCAGCGCCAGCAACAGCAACAGCGCCTTATTCATCACTGCTCAGATGATGTTCACCCCAACGTGGCAGCATGTCCTGGGGAATATTCAGCAGGTTCAGAATGCGCGCCACCACGAAATCCACCAGGTCATCGATGGTCTGCGGCTGGTGATAAAAGCCTGGCGAGGCCGGCAAGATGGTCACGCCCATGTTCGACAACTTCAGCATGTGTTCCAAGTGAATGCTCGAATACGGCGCTTCGCGTGGCACCAGGATCAACTGGCGGCGCTCCTTCAGCGTCACATCCGCCGCCCGCTCGATCAGGTTGTTACAAGCACCCGTCGCAATCGCCGACAAGGTACCGGTGGAACACGGCACCACCACCATCGCGGCCGGCGCGCCGGAGCCGGAGGCGACCGGCGACATCCAGTCTTCTTTGCCGTAGACCTTGATCTGCCCCGCCGCCGCACCGGTGTATTCGGTGAGGAACGCCTGCATCGTCTGGACCTTGGCCGGCAGCGCGACATCGGTCTCGGTCGCCATCACCAACTGCGCCGCCTTGGAGATCAGGAAGTGCACTTCACGGTCTTCGCGTACCAGGCAATCGAGCAGGCGCAGCCCATAGGGCGCGCCGGAGGCGCCGGTCATCGCCAGGGTGACGCGCTCGGGGCCGCTCATTTCAGCGCCTCGGCCAATTTACCGTGCAGGCCGCCAAAACCGCCGTTGCTCATCACCACGACGTGAGTGCCAGGCGTGACCCGTTGCTTGACGTGTTCGATGATGCCTTCGATCGAATCACAGACCTTCGACGGCACCGTGCACAGCGCCGCAATGGCCGGCAGGTCCCACCCCAGGTTGGCCGGCGCGTACCAGACCACCTGATCGGCGTCGTTGACGCTTTCCGGCAAGCCATCACGGTGCGCACCAAGCTTCATCGAATTGGAGCGCGGCTCGACAATGGCAATGATCGGCGCGTCGCCAACACGTTTGCGCAGGCCGTCCAGGGTGGTGGCAATCGCCGTCGGATGGTGGGCGAAGTCGTCGTAGATCGTCACCCCATTTACCTCGGCGACCTTTTCCATACGGCGCTTGACGCTCTTGAAAGCGCTCAACGCGGCAATCCCCATGGAGGGCACCACGCCCACATGGCGTGCCGCCGCCAGGGTGACCAACGCGTTGGCGACGTTGTGCTGGCCGGTCATGCCCCAATCGACAATGCCCTGGGACTCACCCTCAAACAGCACTTCAAACCTTGAACCGTCGTCGCTCAGCAGTTTGACCTGCCACTGCCCGTGCGCGCCGGTGGTTTGCACCGGGGTCCAGCAGCCCATCTCGATCACACGCTGCAACGCAGGCTCAGTGGTCGGGTGGATAACCAGGCCTTCACTCGGGATGGTGCGCACCAGATGATGGAACTGCCGCTCGATCGCCGCCAGGTCAGGGAAGATATCCGCGTGATCGAACTCAAGGTTGTTCAATATCGCCGTACGCGGGCGGTAATGGACGAATTTGGAACGCTTGTCGAAGAACGCGCTGTCGTACTCATCCGCCTCAATCACGAAGAACGGCGTATCGCCGAGGCGCGCCGACACCGAGAAGTTCTGCGGTACACCGCCGATCAGGAAACCCGGGCTCATGCCCGCATGCTCCAGCACCCAGGCCAGCATGCTGCTGGTGGTGGTCTTGCCGTGCGTGCCGGCCACCGCCAACACCCAGCGGCCTTGCAACACATGGTCCGCCAGCCACTGCGGGCCGGAGACATAAGGCAAACCTTTATTGAGCACGTACTCGACCGCCGGGTTGCCACGGGACATGGCATTGCCGATCACTACCAGGTCGGGCACCGGGTCGAATTGCGACGGGTCATAGCCTTGGGTCAGCTCGATGCCCTGTGCCTCGAGTTGCGTGCTCATGGGGGGGTAGACGTTGGCATCGGAGCCGGTGACATGATGGCCCAACTCTTTGGCCAGAACCGCCATCGAGCCCATGAATGTGCCGCAGATACCAAGAATATGAATGTGCATAGTCGACCTCGTAAAACATCGAGGCAGGTTAGCGCAGGGAGGGGCAAATGGCACTCTTTTACCTACACACGGCGCTTGCCCTGGCAGGCTGCCGCCACCTCCCCCCGGAGTCCGATGCCCGGACACTCCACCAGTACCCGACCAAACGCTATTATTAAACGACTTGCGCAGATTCCTGAGGCGCCTCTTCCTGCAAGACATTAAGCATACGAACAATCATTTTCTGGATAACTTTGTTTCTTTTATCCAGCACATCAAGGCGCGATGTCATGGAAGTTTCAGGCGTCAGCAATGGATTCTTATAAGGTTTGAAGATGAATTCGTTATGTTCGGCGAGCGCCTTCAAGGAAGTTTCGGCGGCGTCATATAACTTTTCCAGGTGATCAAGACGTGCACTCGACTCCGTTGGCCAGCCTGCCGACTTATCCAACGCAAGCCCCTTACCTCCTTCGGCAAATGACTGGATGGTATTAGCCGTCAACAGCAGCTTTAATTCTGCGTTTTCCAGGCGTAATTGCAGATCTTGCGCCGATGGCTTGGGCAGCTCATTGCCCAAGCCTGCCACCCCTTTGGACTGTTGGCTGGGTGCCGGCTGGTGCGCCGCAGGCAACAAGGGCGTATTGGCGGAGAACGCGCCCTTGATCTGCTCACCGCTCCAGACGGAGCCTGCATAGGTCGCAATGCTCAGGGGCGTGCTGACCAGCCCATTGACCGCGGCATTGACAAAAGCGTCGCGGGTCACCGTTTTCAAGTCTGGCCCGGTCTTGAAAACACCCGCCTTGACCAAGCGATCCGCCGTGATCATGTTTTGTACAACATCACCCATCGTCTTTGGAGCAGGGTGCGCATGTGAAGGAAGCTTGGCCCCCGCGGCACCAGTGCTCTTCATATCCAACAGGAGTTTTTTGAAATTTTGATTAGCCAACATTCGATGCGGATCAGACGGAACGTTAGTCAAGTTCGTACGGGGAACAGGTAGGTACTTACCTGCAGTACCCGCAGCAGGTACCTCGACTTTTGGCGGGCTGATTTTATGGAGGGCACTTTTAAATGGGTTAAAAATAGCGGGAATTCTCATAGCAATCACCTTATTGAGCCAATCATTCAGTGGCACTCAATAAGTGGATAAAAAAATTCCCCAGTTCCACATATCCACACACAGTAGAAACTACATAATTACCCCTGTTCACGTTTAACACGCAACTCGACGCCATACTTACGCAACTTTCGATAGAGGGTATTACGGCTGACCCCCAACTGCTCGGCGGCACGGGTCATCTGCCAGCGCTGTTGTTCCAGGACGCTGACCAACGCCAGGCGCTCGGCGTCCTCCAGCATCGAGCGGGACGGCACATCCGCCACGCCTTGGCGCGTTGACGCCTGGCGAATCATGGCGGGCAAGTCATCCAGGCCGATCCATTCGTCATCGCACAACGCGACCAACGTGCGTAAAACCGTACGCAACTGCCGCACATTGCCCGGCCAGGCATACGCCAACAGTGCCTGGCGCGCTGCGGCGTGCAGCGAAACCGGCTGCCCGCTGGCTTCCTGCTCCAGCACAAACGCCAGCAACTGCTCTTTATCACTGCGCTCACGCACAGCGGGCAAAGAAACTTCCAGACCGTTCAGTCGATAGTACAAGTCCTCTCGAAAGCTGCCTTCCTGCACGCGCTCAATCAGATTGCGGTGCGTGGCGCTGACGATTCTGACATTCACCGCCTGGGGCTCGCCGCCCAGGGGCACCACCATGCGATCTTCCAGCACCCTCAAGAGCCGCGATTGCAACGCGAGCGGCATGTCACCGATTTCATCGAGGAACAGCGTGCCCCCGTCGGCCTGTTGCAACTTGCCCTGCATGCCTTCCTTACGGGCACCCGTGAAGCTGCCGGCACGATAACCAAACAGTTCACTTTCAATCAGGCTTTCCGGGATGGCCGCACAGTTGAGGGCGATAAAGGCTTTATCGGCACGCTGACTGGCCTGGTGCACGGCCTTGGCGAACGCTTCCTTGCCGGACCCGGTTTCACCGCTGACCAGCAACGGTACGTCGCGCTCGAAAACCCGCAGCGCCTTGCGAAAATCGTTTTGCAGGGCCGGATCGCCCAGGCAGATCCCCGGTTGGCGAGGCGGCTCGGTCTTCACCGCAGGAACCGGCATGGCAACCGGTACGCTGCGCGACTGCCCCCTCACTGCGGCGAACAACTGCCGGCCATCACGGGTGCGTAGCGGCCAACTGGCCGTGGCATTGGCGCTGGCCCGCCCAAGCATCTGGTCCAGGGAGCAGTCGAAATAGGCTTCCACCGGCTGCCCCAACAGGCCACTGCGCCCCTGCCCCAGCAGGTTCAATGCGCTCTGATTGACCGCACAGATACGCCCGTCGCCATCGAACGCCACCAGCCCTTCACTGAACAGCCCCACCGACTCGGCTTGCAGGTGAAAACGCAACAGCCAGTGATGTTCAAAATGCCGCAGGAAATAGCAGCTCTCGATCATCTTCGCCGACAGGTTCACCAGTGCCATGGTGTGGAACTGGCTCTGGCGCGACACCGCCTCCCGCGCGGATGACACATCCAGCACCGCGAGCAATTCACCTTGCGGGTCGAACACCGGGCTCGCCGAGCAGGTCAGCCCGGTATGACGGCCGCGAAAATGCTCGTCGCGGTGAATGGTCAGGGACTGGCGCTCCACCAGGCAGGTGCCGATGCCATTGGTGCCCTCACAGGCCTCGCTCCAATCGGCGCCGAGCCACAGCCCGGCGCGCTCGAAGATCTTGCGCTCGGACGGCGCTGTCACACAGTTGAGGATCACCCCGCGTGCATCGGTGAGCAGCACGGCATGGCCGGCGCCCGATAGTTGCTGGTGCAGGCTGTTCATCTCGCTGCCCGCAATGTGCAGCACTTGTTGCAGGCGTTCGCGGCTTTCCAGCAGGCGGCCGTGTTCAAGCACGGTGGGGGCGAGGGTCTGGGCGGGGTCGAGGTGATAGTCCTCCAGGCAACGCAGCCAGGAGCGGGCGATGGACGGGTCGCTGCCCGGGCCCAGGGAAAGGTCTTGCCCACGGGTGACGGTCAAGACTTGCTGGGCATGGCGACTGAAATGATCATTGTGCATGTTCTTATTATTCTCCCTGCGTGAGAACAGCCAGCATCCCCCAGCCATCCGACCATTGCAATCCCGGGCAGACTCACCGGTCACAGGCTGTATCGCGTGTGGCACAAACTGTCACACCACCTGTACCAGGTACGCCACAGCAACGCCTTGCAACAAACCCTAACCCCTTGATTTGCCTGGCTCGCGCAGCAGTGGCCCAACCTTTGCTCTACGCTTTATCAAGCGCTTTGCGCTGCACTCCAATAAACATAAAAGCCAGGAGATACCCACCATGCGTTACGCACACCCCGGTACTGAAGGCGCGATCGTTTCGTTCAAGGCCAAGTACGGCAACTACATTGGTGGCGAATTCGTTGCGCCTGTCGAGGGCAACTATTTCACCAACACCTCGCCGGTCAACGGCAAGCCTATCGCCGAATTCCCCCGTTCCACTGCCAAAGACATCGACAAGGCGCTGGACGCCGCCCATGCCGCCGCTGACGCCTGGGGCAAGACCTCGGCCCAGGACCGCTCGCTGGTGCTGCTGAAAATCGCCGACCGCATCGAGCAGAACCTCGAACTGCTGGCCATCACCGAAACCTGGGACAACGGCAAGGCCGTGCGTGAAACCCTCAACGCCGACATCCCGCTGGCCGCCGACCACTTCCGCTACTTCGCCGGCTGCATCCGTGCCCAGGAAGGCACCAGTGCCGAAATCAACGAACACACCGCCGCCTACCACTTCCACGAACCCCTGGGCGTGGTCGGCCAGATCATCCCGTGGAACTTCCCGCTGCTGATGGCCGCGTGGAAACTCGCCCCGGCCCTGGCCGCCGGCAACTGCGTGGTGCTCAAGCCTGCCGAGCAAACCCCGCTGGGGATCAACGTGCTGCTGGAAGTGATCGGCGACCTGCTGCCGCCGGGCGTGCTGAACGTGGTGCATGGCTTCGGCAAAGAAGCCGGCGAAGCGCTGGCCACCAGCAAGCGCATCGCCAAGATCGCCTTCACCGGTTCCACGCCGGTGGGCTCGCACATCATGCATGCAGCGGCCACCAACATTATTCCGTCCACCGTTGAACTGGGTGGCAAGTCGCCGAACATCTTCTTCGAAGACATCATGAAGGCCGAGCCTTCGTTTATCGAAAAAGCCGCCGAAGGCCTGGTGCTGGCGTTCTTCAACCAAGGTGAAGTGTGCACCTGCCCGTCGCGGGCGCTGGTGCAAGAGTCGATCTACGACGACTTCATGAAGGTGGTGATGAAGAAGATCGAACAGATCAAACGGGGCGACCCGCTGGACACCGACACCATGGTCGGCGCCCAGGCGTCCGAGCAGCAGTTCGACAAGATCCTGTCCTACCTGGATATCGCCAAGGGCGAAGGTGCGCAACTGCTGACCGGCGGTAAGGTCGAGCAGCTCAGCGGCGACATGGCCGGCGGCTATTACATCCAACCGACCCTGCTCAAGGGCAATAACCAGATGCGCGTGTTCCAGGAAGAAATCTTCGGCCCGGTGGTGAGCATCACCACCTTCAAGGACGAAGCCGAAGCCCTGGCCATTGCCAACGACACCGAGTTCGGCCTGGGCGCCGGTGTATGGACCCGCGACATCAACCGCGCCTACCGCATGGGCCGGGCGATCAAGGCCGGTCGCGTGTGGACCAACTGCTACCACCTGTACCCGGCGCATGCCGCGTTTGGCGGTTACAAGAAATCCGGCGTGGGCCGCGAAACGCACAAGATGATGTTGGACCACTACCAGCAGACTAAAAACTTGCTGGTCAGTTACGACATTAATCCGTTGGGCTTTTTCTAACTAATACCCCTCTCCTGCATTTGAAATGCACTCAACTGTGGGAGGGGGCTTGCTCCCGATAGCGGTGTTTCATTCGCACCCCTGTTGCCTGATACACCGCTATCGGGAACAAGTCCCCTCCCACATTCGGCACACAGAGGCCGAGTTAAAAACAATAAGAATGGAAGGTACTTCCCATGCCTAGCGAACCCACGAGTTCTTCCGTCGACTTCGAAAAAGTCGACTCCGAATACTTCCAACAACGCGAACTGAAAAAAGGCGCCGCCGGCTGGGTGCTGCTGGTCGGCCTTGGTGTTGCCTATGTCATCTCCGGCGACTACGCCGGGTGGAACTTCGGCCTGGCCCAAGGTGGCTGGGGCGGCATGTTCCTGGCGACATTGCTGATGGCCACCATGTACCTGTGCATGTGTTTTTCCCTAGCCGAACTGTCCTCGATGATCCCCACCGCCGGCGGCGGCTACGGGTTTGCCCGCAGTGCCTTCGGCCCTTGGGGCGGGTTCCTCACGGGCACCGCCATCCTGATTGAATACGCCATTGCGCCCGCCGCCATCGCGGTGTTTATCGGGGCTTATTGCGAGTCGCTGTTCGGCATTGGCGGCTGGATGATTTACCTCGCGTTCTACATCATTTTTATCGGCATCCACATCTTCGGCGTGGGCGAAGCGCTGAAGCTGATGTTTGTGATCACCGCCATTGCGGCCATTGCCCTGGGGGTGTTCCTGGTGTCGATGGCGCCGCACTTCAACATCGCCAACCTGCTGGATATCCCAGTGACGCAAGCCAAGGGCGCCAGCACCTTCCTGCCCTTCGGCTACGTCGGGGTGTGGGCGGCTATCCCCTATGCGATCTGGTTTTTCCTCGCCGTAGAGGGCGTGCCCCTGGCCGCCGAAGAAACCAAGAACCCCAAGCGCGACCTGCCTCGGGGCCTGATCGGCGCCATTGTGGTGCTGACCAGTTTCGCCTTGCTGATTCTGGTCATTGCACCCGGCGGCGCGGGCACTTATGCGCTAATCAAGTCGGGTAACCCGCTGGTTGAAGCGCTGGCGCTGTCCTACGGCGGTTCGACCTGGATGGGCGGCTTCGTCAACCTGGTCGGCCTGGCCGGGCTGATCGCCAGCTTTTTCTCGATCATCTACGCGTATTCGCGGCAGATCTTCGCCCTGTCCCGCGCCGGTTACCTGCCGCGCAAACTGTCCCAGACCACCAAAAGCAAAGCACCGGTCTTTGCCTTGGTGATCCCCGGCATCATCGGCTTCGGCCTGTCGCTGACCGGCCAGGGTGATTTGCTGATTCTGGTGGCGGTGTTTGGCGCGACCATTTCCTACGTACTGATGATGGCCGCGCACATCACCTTGCGCATCCGCCGCCCCAAAATGGACCGTCCGTACCGCACACCGGGCGGGATCTTTACCTCGGGTGTCGCCCTGGTGCTGGCCTGCGTGGCCGTGGTGGCGGGCTTTCTGGTCGACCCTCGCGTCGTCATTGGCGCCGCGATCATCTATGGAGTATTAATTGCTTACTTTGCTTTCTACAGCCGGCATCACTTGGTAGCAGGCACGCCGGAAGAGGAATTCGCGGCGATCCAGGCCGCGGAAGCCGCCTTGCACTGAATGCCGTAAACCTCGGCGCGGGCGCCTTGCCCGTGCCGCCAAGGAGACACTGTATGGCAAGTTTTTCTCACGCGGTGGGTACACAAACCTACCGCTTTGACAGCCTCAAGGACGTGATGGCCAAGGCCAGCCCTGCACGCTCCGGGGACTTTCTTGCCGGCGTGGCCGCGCAGAACGACGGTGAACGGGTGGCCGCGCAGATGGCGTTGGCGAATATCCCGCTGAAGCACTTTCTGCAGGAAGCGCTGATCCCGTATGAAAGCGATGAAGTCACCCGACTGATCATCGACACCCATGATCAACAGGCGTTTGCCGCCGTCAGCCACCTGACCGTCGGTGGCCTGCGCGATTGGCTGCTCAGCGAGGCCGCCGATGAACAATCCCTACGCGCCCTGGCGCCAGGGCTGACACCCGAAATGGCCGCCGCCGTATCGAAGATCATGCGCGTGCAGGACCTGGTGCTGGTGGCGCAGAAGATCCGCGTGGTCACAAAGTTTCGCGGCACCCTGGGCCTGCGCGGGCGCTTATCCACCCGCCTGCAACCCAACCACCCGACGGATGAACCGGCGGGCATCGCCGCGAGCATTCTCGATGGCCTGCTCTATGGCAATGGCGACGCCATGATCGGCATCAACCCGGCCACCGACAGCATCGCCTCGATCTGCGCCATGCTGGAAATGCTCGACGCGATCATCCAACGCTACGAAATCCCCACCCAAGCCTGCGTGCTCACCCATGTCACCACCTCCATCGAGGCGATCAACCGTGGCGTGCCGCTGGACCTGGTGTTTCAGTCGATTGCCGGTACCGAGGCGGCCAACGCCAGTTTCGGCATCAGCCTGAGCGTGCTGCAGGAAGGTTACGACGCCGGCCTGAGCCTGAACCGCGGCACGTTGGGCCAGAACCTGATGTATTTCGAAACCGGCCAGGGCAGTGCCTTGTCGGCCAACGCACACTTTGGCGTGGACCAGCAAACCTGCGAAACCCGTGCCTACGCCGTGGCGCGGCATTTCAAGCCATTTTTGGTCAACACAGTCGTAGGATTTATCGGCCCGGAGTACCTGTACAACGGCAAACAGATCATCCGCGCCGGCCTTGAAGATCACTTCTGCGGCAAATTGCTGGGCGTGCCGATGGGCTGCGACATCTGCTACACCAACCACGCCGAAGCCGACCAGGATGACATGGACACCCTGCTGACCCTGCTGGGTGTGGCCGGGATCAACTTCATCATGGGCATCCCGGGCTCCGACGACATCATGCTCAACTACCAGACCACCTCGTTCCACGATGCCTTGTACGCCCGCCAGACCCTGGGGCTGAAACCGGCACCGGAATTTGAACAGTGGCTGGCGAAAATGGGCATCTTCACGCAAGCCGACGGCAAGGTGCACTTCGGCAACAGCCTGCCACCAGCGTTTCGCCACGCCTTGGCGCAATTGGGATGAAGGAGCCGCCTGTGCAACCCGTAGAACTCCCCGACAACCCCTGGTTGGAACTGCGCCGCCTGACGCCGGCGCGCATTGCGCTGGGCCGCACCGGCACCAGCATTCCCACCCAGGCGCAGCTGGATTTTCAATTCGCCCACGCCCAGGCGCGTGACGCGGTGCACTTGCCCTTCGACCACGCCGGCCTGAGCCGCCAACTGGCCGAACGTGGCCGTGACAGCCTGTTGCTGCACAGCGCCGCCGTCGACCGGCATATGTACCTGCAACGCCCGGACCTGGGGCGACGCCTGAGCGATGACTCGGCGCAACAGTTGCGCGACTACGCGAGCGCCCACCCTGGCGGGGTCGACCTGGCCGTGGTGGTCGCGGATGGTTTGTCGGCGCTGGCGGTGCATAAACACACGCTGCCATTTCTGACGCGCATGGAAGAACAGACCCACGCCGAAGGCTGGTCTTTATCTCCCGTCATTCTGGTGGAACAGGGCCGTGTGGCGGTGGCCGACGAAATCGGCCAATTGCTCGGCGCCAAGATGGTGGTGATCCTGATCGGCGAACGTCCAGGGCTAAGCTCGCCAGACAGCCTGGGGCTGTATTTCACCTACAACCCCAAGGTAGGCCTCACCGACGCTTACCGTAATTGCATCTCGAATGTGCGCCTGGAGGGGCTCAGTTACGGCATGGCGGCTCATCGCCTGCTTTACTTGATGAAAGAGGCGTGCCGCCGGCAACTGTCGGGCGTCAACC
The DNA here is from genome assembly GCF_009935975.1 of Pseudomonas sp. Q1. NCBI lineage: Bacteria > Pseudomonadati > Pseudomonadota > Gammaproteobacteria > Pseudomonadales > Pseudomonadaceae > Pseudomonas > Pseudomonas sp. Q1. The sequence continues at coordinate 242,500 of NZ_QODI01000004.1, forward strand.
TCAAGGACGAGGCGCAGGTTCAGACCATCGAGTCGGATGATCCGGACCTGATGAAAGGGAATTTCCTGCTTAGCCCAGCGGATGACCGATAGCCGCATGATTGCGCTTTTTAGCGCCATTAGGCAGCATCGAGTCACGGCCGCTTGCGTGGTCATCCCCCCATTTGACGTCGAGGCCTGACATGCGGATTACTCAAGCGACCCTGGAACACCTGGACCTGCTGACGCCCCTGTTCGTCAAATACCGCGAATTCTACGGCGCATTGCCGTTCCCGGACTCCTCGCGAAACTTCCTGGAAAAGCGCCTGCGCCGGAAGGAGTCGGTGATCTATCTGGCCCTGGCGGATGACGACGACAAGAAACTGCTCGGGTTCTGCCAGCTGTACCCAAGCTTTTCGTCGTTGTCGCTCAAGCGCGTGTGGATTCTCAACGACATCTACGTCGCCGAAGACGCCCGCCGCCAACTGGTGGCGGACAACCTGATGCGCACGGCGAAGAAGATGGCCAAGGAAACCCAGGCGGTGCGGCTGCGAGTATCCACCAGCAGTGACAATAAGGTGGCCCAGAAGACCTACGAGTCGATCGGATTTCGTGAAGACACCGAGTTCAAGAACTATGTATTGCCGATCAGTGAAGACTGACCACAGAACACCCTCAACCACCTGTGGAAGGTGACCTGTGGGAGGGGGCTTGCTCCCGATAGCGCAGTATCAGTCGATACATTGATTGGCCGACCTACCGCTTTCGGGAGCAAGCCCCCTCCCACATCCCCCACATCTGGATTGATGTATAGCTTTGATAATCGCGACATCCCCCGCTACAAAACCAACACGCTTTTCACTTGCCGATCCGTATAATGCGGGCCTCTTTCGGTTGTAAGAATCACGACATAAGCTTGTAGCCCAACTTAACCGTAGCCCCCCCGCACTGGCCTGCTGAGCCGGGCCATTCACACAGGTGCCCTTCATGGATTTCAACCCGCTCGACCTTATCCTGCATCTCGACGTGTACCTCGACATGCTGGTGAAAAACTACGGTGTGTGGATCTACGCCATTTTGTTCCTGGTTATTTTTTGTGAAACCGGCCTGGTGGTCATGCCCTTCCTGCCAGGTGATTCGCTGCTGTTCATCGCCGGCGCCGTCGCCGCAGGTGGCGGCATGGACCCGGTGTTGCTGGCCGGCCTGTTGATGTTGGCGGCGATCCTGGGGGACAGCACCAACTATGTGATCGGACGAACGGCGGGAGAACGCTTGTTCAGTAACCCGAACTCGAAGATCTTCCGCCGCGACTACCTGCAAAAGACTCACGATTTCTACGACAAGCACGGCGGCAAAACCGTGACCCTGGCGCGTTTCCTGCCGATCCTGCGCACCTTTGCGCCGTTCGTCGCCGGTATCGCCAAGATGCCTTACCCACGCTTCTTCGGGTTCAGCGTGTTCGGCACCGTGATCTGGGTCGGTGGCCTGGTGACCTTGGGTTACTTCTTCGGCAACGTGCCCTTTATCAAGAAAAACCTGTCGTTGCTGGTGGTGTTCATCATTCTGCTGTCGCTGGTGCCGATGATCATCGGTGTGATCCGCAGCCGCTTCGGCAACGCTTCCTCCGAAGCCAAGCCCTGATCACCGATGTGGTCCCTCAGCGCCTGGCGTCGCCGGCGCCTGCTGGCCAAGCACCCGATTGCCGATGACACCTGGCAGCGGGTGCGCCACCACCTGACCTTCCTCGACGGCATCAGTGCCGAGCAAGACCAGTGGCTGCGCGAAGCCTGCGTGGTGTTCCTCGCCGAAAAGCACCTCACCGCCCTGCCCGGCGTCGAACTGCATCAGGAACAACGCCTGCTGCTCGCCGCCCAGGCGCAACTGCCCTTGATGAACCTGGGAGACCTGGACTGGTACCAGGGCTTCCATGAAATCGTGCTGTACCCCGACGACTTCCTGAGCCCGCAGCGCCATCGCGATGCCAGCGGCGTCGAGCATGAATGGGACGGCGAACACAGCGGCGAGGCCTGGCAACAAGGCCCGGTGATCCTCGCCTGGCCCGGCGTCCTGGCCAGCGGCAACTGGGAAGGCTACAACCTGGTGATCCACGAACTGGCGCACAAACTCGACATGCTCAACGGCGACGCCAACGGCCTGCCGCCGCTGCATCACGATATGCGCGTGCAGGAATGGGCCAGCGTGATGCAAAGCGCGTTTGATGACCTCAATCGCCAGCTGGACGCCAACCCGGACGCCGAAACCGAGATCGACCCCTACGCCGCCGAAAACCCGGCGGAGTTCTTCGCCGTCACCAGCGAATATTTCTTCAGTGCCCCGGATTTACTGGTCAGCCATTATCCGCAGGTATACGCGCAACTCAGCCGTTTTTACCGCCAGGACCCGCTGGAACGCCTGGTCCGGCTGCAAGCCCATGACCCGCGCTACTCGCCGCACGGCGAATGAGCTTACGACGTCTGGCGCATGGCATCAGCGTCAGAATATGCCTATAATCGCCGCCACTTTTAGGCCAATCCGGCCAAGTTTCTTGGCCAATTAACGGGGGCAACGCCCAATGAGCTACAGCAAGATTCCGGCTGGCAAAGACCTGCCGAACGACATCTACGTCGCCATCGAGATTCCGGCCAACCACGCGCCGATCAAATACGAAATCGACAAAGACAGCGACTGCCTGTTCGTTGACCGTTTCATGGCCACCCCAATGTTCTACCCGGCCAACTACGGTTTCATCCCCAACACTCTGGCTGACGACGGTGACCCCCTCGACGTGCTGGTGGTAACCCCTTACCCGGTGACCCCAGGCTCGGTTATCCGTGCACGCCCGGTCGGCATCCTGAACATGACCGACGACGGCGGCGGCGATGCCAAAGTTATCGCAGTACCCCACGACAAGCTGTCCCAGCTGTATGTGGACGTGAAGGAATACACCGACCTGCCGCCACTGTTGCTGGAGCAGATCAAGCACTTCTTCGAGAACTACAAAGACCTCGAAAAAGGCAAATGGGTGAAGATCGACGGTTGGGGCAACGCAGACGCCGCCCGCGCCGAGATCATGAAGTCGGTTGCCGCCTACAAAGGCTGATACCGGTTCTTCATTGCTTCGGCAATACAAAAAGCCCCGACTATTCGGGGCTTTTTTTATGCATAAAATTAAACACCAAGTTCAACTAACAACTAACCCTGTTTAATACCTTGGAACTATAGAAAAATCCGGCTACAACCCAGTAAAAGCCTACAGGCGCAATTCAACGCATAGTTTATTTGATTAGTTTTTACGGCCAGTAAACTCTGCGTTTATGAATACATCAGGTGATCGTTTAAAAGCGCTATTACGGGAAGTTCATCTTTCCGCCTCCGACTTCGCCAAGAACCGCGGCGTCACGCCTCAACACGTGAACAACTGGTTCAAGCGCGGCGTCCCCATGGGCCGACTCAACGAGATCGCAGAGCTGTTATGCGTCTCCAGCCGGTGGCTGAACACCGGCCTGGGCCCCAAACATCCACCGGCCAACTTCCTGTTGGACGGCCCCACTGCAAGGACTGCACTCACCCGCGAAGATAGCGGCAAATACCTCACAGGCCCGGCCTGCCCTGCGGAAAAACTCGACGTGGAGATCCCCCTCCACCCCACATTCACCTCCACCGAACGCATCCGCGTCTCCCGGCACACCCTCGACCTCCTCACAGTAAACCCTGACCGCGCCTGTGGCGCCTACATGGTCGACAACAGCATGATCGAGATCATCCAACAAGGCGCCACCCTCGCCGTCGACCGTGGCCGCACCCAAATCATCGACGGCGAAATCTACGCCGTCGAACACGACGGCATGCTACGCATCAAATACCTCTACAACCGCCCCGGCGGCGGCCTGCGCATGCGCAGCCACAACGCCGCCGAACACCCCGACGAATACCTCACCTACGAACAACGCTTCGAACAGAACTTTGAGATCGTGGGCTGGGTATTCTGGTGGTCCACCCTCAACAACCGCCGCCCACCCGTGCCTCTGGATGACCAGCTTTTGGGCTGGGAAGGCTCTAAATCGGAACCGGAGGTGGGCAATTGAGGTGAATGTGGGTATCATGCGCGGCACATTGGGCAGGGGAGGCTTTCAACCACACACCCTGCCAGGCGAAGCGGAGGAGTTCCCGCGGATGCCCCTACTATTCAGCCAGACGCGATGTTGGCTGAGCGATTTGAAGGCTGCTGAGGTTTGTCAAAAACAAGCTGAGGCAGTCCCCGAGAAGCCGGCCACAAGCCGGCTTTTTAATTGTCCGAAATAATCCTATCCCATCCAAGAATCTTCCTGATAGCTTAGCTATTCCGGGGCTTTCAGGCATTCCCTTGTCCGATGGTGTTCAACGCCATTTGACCTCATCCAACGATGAAGTGGGGGGACAGGTGGGGGGACAAAAGGGACGACAGGGGAAATCTAATGGCTAAGCTGAATCCGAAACAAGTCGAAAACCTGACCGAACCTGGCACCTATGAAGATGGTGATGGCCTACGGTTGGAAGTCAAACCTAGCGGAAGTAAATCCTGGACACTTCGCTTCCAACTGGCAGGTCGCCGTAGAGAGATGGGCTTGGGCTCATTTCCTGAGGTGAGCCTCAAGAAGGCCAGGCAAGATGCCAGTGCTAAACGCAGCCAACTGAGTGATGGCATCGATCCCTTGGCAGCCAGAGACATAGAGCGAGCAGCTCAACGGGAAGCCCAGCGTGCAAGCGAAGCCAAGCAACTGAAGTTCGAGACGCTCGCAACGGAATACCGTGATGCTCATGGCGCCGCGTGGTCGGAGAAGTGGCGTAAAGGTTGGCTGCGGAAGCTGGAGCTGTATGCGTTTGATCACATAGGCAAGCTGTCAGCCGAAGACATCGGTACTCCCGAAGTGCTCAAGGTGTTACAACCCATTTGGGCAACCAAGACCAGAACCGCTGACGAGGTACGCGGCCAGATTGAGCAAGTTCTGGATGCAGCCAAAGCACGCAACCTCCGACAGGGTGAGAACCCTGCTCGCTGGCGCGGGCACTTAGACAACCTGCTGAGCCGTTCTGAAAAGAGGAAGGCTCGGAAGCGTGAGCACTTTGAAGCCTTGCGCTGGCAGGAAGTACCTGAGTTGATGTTAAAGCTCAGGACAAACTCGACACCTCCGTCTCAGGCCGCTCAACTGTTGATCATGACCAGCGCACGCGCCCACATGGTCAGGTTCGCTCGCTGGGACGAGTTTGATCTAAAAGCTGGGACTTGGTCGCTGCCAGGTGAGCGAATGAAGATGCGGGTAGCTTTCGTAATTCCGCTTGCCGAGGAAGTCGTAAAGCTGGTGAAGAGCATTCCACGAGATGAGGGAAGCGCCTTTCTATTTCCAGGCCAGGGCAAGACAGGAGTCATGCACGCAAACGCAGTACGGACGCTCCTGCATGGCATGGGGTACGAACACATCACCCGACACGGCTTTCGATCCTCATTTAGAGACTGGGCCGGTGAATGCACTCACTACCCACGGGAGGTTTGCGAGATGGCTCTGGCGCATGATGAACGTGACCAAACTGAAGGGGCGTACTCTCGCTCAGATTTTCTAGACAAACGCAGAGCATTGATGACCGACTGGGCAAGCTTTATGGGAAGCAAAACCAGCGCCACAGCGGAATAACAACTTTAGCAAACAGCAATTAAAACTAACTATGCGGTCAAAAAAACCAGGACTTTAGATGCCTACCATTGACAAAAAAGTAGCCGCGCCGAAGCCTAAAAAGAATGAAACAACGGGGCTAGGCGTAACTGAAGAGTTTTATCAAGCACTAGCCCACCGAACTCCACGAGACGCAATTGAAAAGAATTTCCAGTTACTTGATGAGAGTACCAAGCTCATCGACAAGAAAACCAAATTCCACCGACTCAAAAAAGAAATAGAAAATGACATAAGAATAAATCCCGAGTTCACCAACAAGATCGAAGTTCTTTGGGTAAAACATACGTTAGGGCTCGCGAGAAATCCTTATGAGTACTTTTATTACGCCTCGCTTACGCTGACCATAATGGCGACCCTAGCTGTGGAAGAGGGAGAAACGGAAAAGGCTTGGTCTTACGTTGCCGAGGCCTTATTTCTAAGCGGGACACTCTCAGAAAAAGAGATGGCTACAATCCGACAAGAAAAAAATCAATCAAAGAAAACAAGCAACTCAACTGGCGGAATAAAAGCAGCTAAACGTTATGACGCTGTAAAGCTGCTAATCAAGAAACTCTTAACGGCCAAACGATCAACGAGCAACTGGATTACAGCAACAGATGCCGTTAATTCCATCATGAAAGAGCTTCAATCAAATAAAGAGTTCATCCTTTCAGGGGACAATGCTGGAAAAACCATAAGAAAGTGGATTATCCATGATGATATATTCAAAGAGTTTGGATTTAAATCTTGATCTTCACCTCATAAAAAACAACTCAAGCCAGTGCTAGGCTTGAGTTGTTTTTTATGAGGATTGAACCAGTGACCTGGGCCTTCCCATCTTCTTAGCTGGTATTTTAGGCGCTAATCCCTTACCGAGTGCTCGAGATTTTCCCGGGAGAACCATTCGCAAATAATAGTCGGGCTTCGTTAAGTAAGAGGCAGCCAGCATTAAGTTTTCGCGCTTTTTTTGATCATGATGTTCTACAATTCCTATTCCGCAGTCTCTATAAAGATATTTCTTGCTATTACAATTAAAGTAAACACCATCACCGTTTGTAACCTCGCTGACCCAGATCTCTCCTGCCCGCTTGGCCCACATGACATCTTCCTGGACCTGAGAACCGTCGAAAAACAACATCAAATGGTAGTGATAAAATTTATCCAGGCCATACTCTAATTTCCAAACAAAGCCGACCATCTTATCTTTTGCCAACTTATTTAAAGCCTTAAAAAACTCCACTCTATCTTTACTTACATTCCTGTGCTCAACTTCTTTTTCGACGTCTATATCTGCTAGCGTCCTACTGTATCCGAGATCAAGACGAACAACCATAAGCCGCGAATAAACTGAGAACATCCCGTTTATATATCTTTTAACCTCAATAAAATTCTTATCCGCAACACGACGGAAATTTCTTAATTTAGCCTTAAATCTCTCCACCTTACCTAAGCGCCTAAGCTCTTCAATAGCTGTATTTAGGGTAGCCACAGACAAGGTAAGGTTTGGTACAAGCTTACCCCTTAGCTCCCAAGCCAAGTTATTAAGCTCAAGCTTGTAGGCAACATCAAAGAAGATAGAAACATACGGATTAAATTCATAGTACGGGAAATTCCTGGACACCAACTTAAGTTCAGCCTGTAGAAGATTAATGAACTTAACTCCGAGCTCACTCATCTTCAATCTATGACCACCGGACCGACCAATCGGCACCACATAAAACAAAGGACTCTTAGTCGATATTATTTTTTTCAACACTTTTTCTATAGTGCAAATATAATCTGCAACATGCCACTCATCACCTAGCACACGAACAGCTAATTCTCCCCCACCCGCATTACACCCCGCCGTCTTATAACAAGATGCAAATAGTGCCATTTCATTTTCTGAGTACATGGCCAACTCCACTCCTTCCGACTGCTATCAAGATTAGCTTTATAAACGTATTTCTTTTATTCATATTAACAATAACAAATGAACCAGAACTCGCCTGAAGGCTTATGCCTATAGCGGTGGCGCTTTGACTGGGAAATTGTTAGTAAATACTAATAGCTAAAAAATTTATAACTTAAAGAGTTAGTGCCAAAGCCCACCTCCTCGATCAACTCGATTTACGGTGTCAACAGCTAGGGCGATTGCCTATCCATTCGTTCAGCGAGGATTCGATCCAACCTACGGCAGAGATTCCTATTTTCACGGGCTTAGGGAATGAAGCATCGTAGCGAGGAGAGCGATTGTTGAGCCGATCATAAATGGTTGAACGTGAGAGCCCCAAACGCTCGCGGACCTGTGTGAGCCTCAAAATTCTGGCGGTTGGTGGGATATCTGAACTCATCATTTGCCTACCTTCGTATCGTTGCGGAGAGAAAACTCTACCGGCACATCAACAGGCGTGGTTGTGCTCTTCTCGAATTAAAAAAATACACGATTTGGGCCATTGGAAATGAGACACGAAGCCATCATCACGAGGCAGCAAATCCTTGCCCCCTAACTCCCCCCTCCCCACCACCGGCCAACGAGGTCGATGGCTTCAGATCTGGCCCAGCGTTGCTCAAAACCCATCTTGCAATGCTAGAGCTCGGTTGTTGCCCAGAACCGATCCAAGCAACAACGCAAAAAATCTCAGCCACACATCATGAACAGGAGAGTCCAAGTTTTTGGGCATCCTCGTCGGCAACCAACCTGCAAAGAGCAGGCCTTTCAAGACCTATTTGTCCATTCAACAGGAGCACAGGCATGCCACTCAGTTGCCCATCATGCAGTCCAAATCCAAGAGCTTCGAACACACCCTCTCGGAAAATTTTCTCAATTATTTCACTGGTTGGTGCCACGTTGCAGGCTATCGCTGACGGAAAGGACGTGAAATCTAAGCTGAGCAGAAACAGCTCACTCACCGGGTTCGCTGGATCTTTCCTTCACGCACTTTCGAGGGAAGCTGCCAGCTTTACCAACGCAAATAACAGCGTTCAAAACACGCTATCTCCCGGTGCCTGCCAAAGCTGCTTGAACCTCGCCAGACACCGTTAAATCCGGGCTGGGCCCTAAGTCTCACCAGCCCCATAACGTTTCCACCTCCCGTTAAAAAATACGCCACCGTCACCCCTATGAGTCTGTATGGAGGATGAGCTGTGGCAATAACTTTAAGGACATTGCATGACACATCTTATCGAACACATGGCGTACAGCGGTGCAGCACCTTGGCACGGCTTGGGCTCCAGTCTTTCGCCGAAGCAACCTCTGGAGATATGGCAGCGAGAAGCCGGGATGAGCTGGCAGATCGAGGAAAGCCCCGTACATTTCAAAGCCGATGCCGTCGGACACCTGAGCACGATTCACTCCTTTTCAGAACAGAAAGTCCTTTACCGTTCCGACACAAAATCTCCGTTGTCGGTGGTTTCTAGTCGTTATCAAGTGGTCCAGCCTGGCGAAGTGCTGGAGTTCTACCGAGATCTCACTGAGGTATCAGGGTATGAGTTGGAAACGGCAGGTGTATTGAAAGGAGGCCGCAAATTCTGGGCTCTCGCCAGAACGGGCCAAGCGACCACACTCAAAGGAAACGATCAGGTGAACGGCTATTTGCTGCTGGCAACCTCTTGTGACGGCACACTAGCAACCACGGCAACGCCCACCAGCATTCGTGTGGTTTGCAACAACACACTGGCGGTTGCATTGGATGGAGCCACACACGCCATCAAGGTCCCACACAGCACACGTTTTGTTCCACAGACAGTGAAGAAACAATTGGGCATCGCCGTCTCGCAATGGGACGAATTCATGTACCGAATGAACATGCTCGCCGCACGCAAAGTACAGTGGCATGAGGCTATGGGCTTTTTCATGGAAGTACTGTGCGACACCGGCTCTGGGGACCCCATTCCCAAAGTGCTGCCAAATAAACGAGCGATGGAAAAGGTGCAAAGCCTGTACGAAGGAAAGGGCCGAGGGGCGGATCTGGAATCCGCCCGAGGCACCGCATGGGGTCTGTTGAACGCAGTGACTGAATACGTTGATCACGAACGCAGGGCCAGGACCTCGGAGTACCGGGTAGATTCAGCCTGGTTCGGTCAGGGTGCGACAATCAAACAACGCGCCCTCGACTCAGCTCTTCGATTGGTAGCCTGACGCAGCTTTCCACCACAACTGCTTGAGCGGTCGCCGCTCAAGCAGCTTTATGCCTGAAGGAACTCGCAATGAATTTAATACGTTTTATCAGCCAACTTTTTCTGTTCATCGGAATACTGGCGAGCTGTGTCTTGGCCGTTTTGCTTGTGTTCACCTTGGCGCGCTTTTGGCCATTGCTAATTGCCGTACTCCTGACTTGTTTAATATTTGAGATGGTAACAGCATATACAGGAGGAAAAACATCTACAATCTAACAATGAAAAGCTGAAAACTCTCAAAGTCTAGCAACCTGCACACTCCTCCCCTTTGCCGGGTTTATAATTCCAAAACCTGAAGGTCATCGCAAAAAACTCCACAACATACAACACTCCCCCAAAATCACCGCAAAAAAATTAGATCACTGGATACAACTGACACACAAAAAATTAAGGGGCGCCACACCAACTAACCGGCACGACGCCACTTTCAACTCAGTTATCCTGAAACAACTTAGCCTGCTTACTCTTAAGGCTGGTTTCTGGAACGGGCGAAACCGCAGATTTGATATCCTCAGGGCTCCAAGCCTGAGCAAACCTAGCACGATCTATTCCTGCATAATCGAGTAATGCGCCAAGCATCGACTTTGTTGAATTTGTTAAGTGATCAAACGATAGAAGATTAACACTATAAGCTTCCATCTCTAGCTCCCGCCCCGTCAGGAAAAGCATATCTGCCTTTAACAGTTTTATCGCTTGATCAGCAATTATTTCAGCTGGAATTTGATCCAAATCACGTTTCAAGCCATTTTCAACTGCGGTGGCTGTGATCTTACCTGCCGGCGCATACTTCTCAACTAGAGCTAACGCCAATCTTAAACTTTGCTGCCCTCTATCACTACTAAGAGCACCATATCGAACAGCTCTTAATATTAACTCTCGTTTTTCTTCAAGTGGACGAAATGCAGCCCCAACGCTTACAAAATCCAAACTCTCACAAACTATCGAAGCGGCAAGGTATGCAAGTCGACCAGCAGCCCGAGCTGCTAGCGAGTTGGGGTGATAGCTGACTACGGCCGAGGCGAGCCGGCTAAAGCTTTCTAACGCACGCACTGCCGAGGGCGCACCAAAGCCTTCAGAAAGCGAAGATAAAATATCATCGCGCGCGTCTTGTAGCACCTTCGACCGAAACTCCTTGTCAACGACCTGCAACTCTTCAACTAATTGCTCGTCTCCTATTCGCTCTGGATAAAGAACACTTTGGCTAGCGAGCATCCGTTGAATGTCTGCGCCATCAATAAGTTGTAGATCTAGTTTTTCCGCAACTGCTCGAAGGTTTTTTCTCTTGTCCGTTGTTGCAACATAGGCCCCATCAATATCCAGAGCCTTTGCCAACCCACTAGTCCAAAATATACGCTCTACGGCTTTTGGTCGTTGCTTATATTTGATATCGCATATTTGCACCCTTCTAGCTGTTCCGGTTGGGCGCTCGTAAAGCCATAAGTCTACGTCTGTCAGATCCTCATCGGCAAATCGAAACGGAACGCCTCGTATTACAAAAAAACCAGCTCTCAAGAAGTAAGCCCGAAGTAGCTCTTCAAGAACTGCGCCTTTACTTGTTTGCTGTTTGCTATTCATTAAAATGCCCGCCCGCCTCGAACGGCTTCAAGAATATCTCTAGTAGTACGCTTACTTAAAGTTGATTGACGTTTTCTTAATGACGTCCGACTTGCTTCAGGCCCTATATATCCTGACATTGGCGCACTAGGTAGCTCTGTCAGAGACTGCGCATAAGCATTACCTTGAGTAAGAACCTGTAGCGCCAACTCTCCCACTTCTTTTTTTAGTAGCCTCATATAGAAACGGTTCGAGTAGTTTGGATGGGCACGAAGCTTCACAACTCGACTAATTTCGAGGACGCGATAATCTTGCCCAATTGCCGTAGCCGGCCCGATCTCTGCTCCACTTATAAGCTTACCAAGTAACGCCGGCAAAGCATTTATTCGACCTTGAGATGCCGCTCGATCATTCATGCCATAACTTAATGCTGCCACAAGCGATTTTGCCATATCAAAGCAGTCATCGATCATCGGGTCAACAAACTTGTGAAAAGCTGATGGCGAGGTAATATAAACGTGACTACCTTGTTCATTAGTAACCTGATTAAGATCGAAAAGCCCAGCAGCAACCAGCTTTTCAAAAAGCTGCTTAGAAAGCTTCTTTTCAACATAAGGAAGAGTGAGACAGCCAGTCTTCGACAGTTCTTCACCCACCTCTTGAAACAGCAAGCGCTCGATATCTGTTAGGGAAGATAGCACCTTTTGAGTCTTTAATATTGAGTCTCGACGAAACAGATTACCATTAAATAAAAGCTTATCCTCACCGTCTCCCTCTCTGTCAATAAATCCAATATCCTCAGCTCGATTCAGAAAGTCGACTACCTGAAGCTTAGTTAACTCATGTTCATCGCCGAGCTCTTCTGAGATATCTGCTCTACGTACTGGCTCAACCGAGGTCATCTCTGCCAAGGTCAGTGAAGCTAGCTCATAGGAACTTGGCTCCGCGTCATGAAAAATATCTGCGGCATGGCCCAATGATGCTCTCGTGTTAACACCAAATATGGTGATATTTTCCCCTTCTTGCCCTATAAGTCTCTTCTTCTCAAGAACTTGTAACAGTCCAGAAAGCTCGTGGCGTGGGTTTAACCCGGACGCTACCGCAATTGCGCGCACCTCATTTTTGGATATCTTGTCGTTATCCGATTGCCCTAGCTTGGTTAACAATGTTGCAGCTTTAGCTGCCTCATCCAATGCTGGAAACTCCGCACAACCATTTGAATCAAGGACCAATTTACGCCCGTGATGGATTATCCAAGCGCCTTTAGTTTCTTTAATATTTACACCAGACATCGTAAATCATCCTAGTTGATCAACGTTCTGGGAGACCCTTTTCGTACCTGACAGGCCTTTAATGTCCCCCTCCCCAGAACCAGTTATATCAGATTCGCCTGAGCGAGGGATGCGGTGATTGCAACAGGTGGATTCTGCGCATCTGCCTTCAGCCTGAGGCTGATTCCGCCAGCCACCTTACCGGCCTGGCGCTCCTCTGAACCGAGATAGCGCGAAGCCTCACGCATAGCAGGTACCGATACGGGAGGGTATTTCGACAATTTGTCACTTGTGCTTTAGGTGTTCGACCAATTGCTCAACCATATTCATGATAAGCAGCCGCTCAGAGTGATCCAGGCCACTTATCAAATCGGCCATTCGACTGGCCTGATCGGTTGAGCGAGTACTGGTTTCAGTCAGTAACTCTGCCGTCTCGCAGCCGAAAATCGAAGCTAGCTGCATTAATCGAGCAATAGTCGGCATGACGATACCGCGCTCGGTACGCGACACAACGTCAAAGCTCACCCCCAGCTTTTCTGCCACCTCATTTTGAGTTAGCCCACGGCGCTTGCGCTGCCTGGCAATCGCTCGCCCAACAACCGCAGCCATTTGTTTCTCTTCGCTGCCCAACATACCGCCCTCCAATTGGAGCGGAATGGTTGGGCATTAGCCGACCCACAGGAATAGCGTTTTATGTCGAGTGTAGGCACAATACGCCGTGTTACAGCTATTTATGCTGGGTCAATGAGGCTGCAATGCAGGAACGACAAAAAGCAGATGGCACACGAACGCATCGCAACCAATAGCGACGGTCGCCATTTCTGCATCTGAATACATTCTTAAGCGAAATACCCAAAAAATTTCTGCCTTCGCCGCGAAGCAGACACAGATAACTCAATGGTTTCGTACCTATCATCGTGAAGGTAACCGTCATGAAATTCTCGCTATTTTCCCTACTACCACTCCTACTGATACTTGGCACCGCTGCCCAGGCTAATGACGATGTCACAGGCTGTTCTCTAATTCGAATAGACCAGTATTACGGCCTTAAAGAATGGGACTGTCGTGTTCCCAACAGCCCCGTCCGAATCAGTAACGTCTATACAGACCAGCATGGTCAGCAACGTGTAGAAAGTATAAGCAGCCAACAAAATGCGATGTGTGACGATCAAGGAGTCTGCTCGAATAGCGGCAACTTCGCAGGTAACGCGCCAGCGGGCAGTTACCACTACACATTCGGGTGGTACTTGGGTACGGATACGAAAGGCAACCCTGCGTCTTACAAAAACGGGGTAGGGCCTGGATTTGGTGGAAAATACTTGAACCCTACGGCCCAGTCTGCGACTGCCAAATCAACAAAGTCCCTACCTGAAGTGGTCTGTATGCCGACGGCCAGTTTTAATTGTTCGATAGATGGTAAAGAAATAGAAGATGAAGAACTTCCTAAATACTTACCAAAAGTGAAAGAGCAGGAAGTAAAAAAAGCCGGAGGCAACTGCCAGAGCACGCCACTGTGCTATGACAAGAACATGACTCTTTTGGGACTGAATGAAAAGTTTTTCTAGGCAAAAACACTTCACCCACAGCATCAAAATATTTAGAAACTCACTAGTAGTGGATGACTTACGAAGAAGTCATCCACTATTAAAATCAAAGAACCAAAAAAACTCAAAAACCACATATGAATTCTAGTCAGCTAAATCAGCACCATAACTATTCAAATAAACCTTCACTCGATTCCACTCGCTATAATACAAATAAATCGCAGACGCCAATTCCCCAAAAAAAACCAACTCCTCTGCGGTCCCTTCATGGCTAGTATCAACAATTCGCTCACCGCGATATACGATACTAAACTCAGGATATTTACTAATGATTTTTAACAGCCGTATCAGTTCAGCTTGGCGCCTGTGAAAGTCAGGAAAAAAGCACCAATGCTCATTGTCATTATTCCAAGAGTACCCAACATTCCCTCTAGCAATCTGAAATACCCTAGACACTATCTCCTCAGAAACAAGAAATTTATCGCCTCTCGACCTATAAAAAACCATATCCTGAAAAGCAACTATTATTAAAATCTGGTGTTCCAAGAAGCTTTTGGCTCGCCTCAACTCATCCCTAAGATCCAAGCCTGGATACGACAATGCAGGTCTACCTAGCTGGTACCCGTAGTCCTCCATGGCCTTCTGCTTCCACCCAATCAGCAAATCTACCGGATATAGCGCAGTATTTTGATCTACACGGCGATGGCAGTTTCGACACAACCATATTCCATTTCCAAAATCATGACGCTCCGAATCAGATTGATTAGGATCATACCTCGGACCTCTAGCTCCTTTAATGTGTGCTGCCTCACCGATATCTATTTTTTTCCCCGTCTGAATGTCAAATTTTGCGGTACGAACTCTACAGTGAGGGGCAGAACAAAGATCCCCAACAGAATCCATCAGCTTTTTTCTTATTAACTCTGGAAAACGAACTCCATTCATTTTCAAAACCTTTCCATACAGAAACATCTGCGATAATTAATTCAAGCAGAAATCATACTAAAATCACTTCACAATCAAAATAACGAAATCTCAAAATAAAAACAATCTCACTTAACAGCCACCTGATTCGGAGCTGCTAAGTACGATCACAGCCGAGCGAGTTTTTTCACTGGCACTCGCATCAATTGGCAGGCCGCGCGCCTGGTTATCCCTAAGCTCGACGGTATGCAAATCGGCGCAAGCTTGGTTCGGTAAATGCCCCTCCATCACCTTTCTTGTTACCATCTGTAAGATCATAAATTTCAGATGGAGTCTGGTGAATGGCCGTTAGCGAAAAAACAATAATCATCGAGCGGATATTCGATACGCTTTACGATGAGAAGACCAAGACGTTTTCACGCACGCTGGTTAGCGCAGCAGATGTCCAAGACGCGAAGCGCTACTGTGCAGAGCACCACGGCATCAAAATGAAGCTGGACGGCAACCCGTTTAATTTCATGAAGGACATAGTCAGAGGAAAAAGCGCATCGAAAATTTGGCCTCAGCGCCTGAAGGACTTAGAGATAGGTGGAGTCCAGAGGACTGGTGATGGCGCCATTTTCGAATTTGTTCACGGAATGGCCGGAGCCTTGGACAGCCTTGATGAAGACTTTCTCCCTTCTGACTCGACACCTAGCTTTCCTGTGCAAAGCCTCAGCTTACCCCTTGCGTCGAAAGCGCTGGGGCGTACAGATGAGTCATGGCTACTTCAGGTGGCAGTAAACCTTCGAATTATAGAAAGTCACTTTGCTAACGCGACGAACAGCCAGATTGAAGCGCTGGAGCTCACCCATCTTCAAATGGATATCAAACTGAGGAAAGTCCAGATAGATGCTTTGTTTCGAGCACTCCATGCGACACCTGATGGTAGCCAGTCAGATGTGCTCATTACAGTTGAAGCCAAACAAGGTAATCAGCGCATTTTAACCGAACAAATTGGCCGTCAAGTCATAGCTGCTTTCGAATCAACTGATACTGAACTGGTAATCCCCGTCGCAATTGCAGCGATCAAAAATAAGGGGATTTACGTGGTCGAGTTTGCAGCAGTGACCAGGGATACGTTGGGTCAGTTTAGCGTCCCGACATTCCATCGAGACGCTATGTTCGTACTTCAGCCGAAGGTAAAGGGCATTTAACTAAGCGGGCTGAGTGGCTGACTGTCTAGGTTTTGGCGTTCCCTTGCGATCTCGCTGCTTGATCGGAACATTAATCTCGAAATGGCGAGAAGCCTGCCCCATGTCCATGGAAAGCAGTCGCTCATCCCCCATCAAAATGGCGCCGGTAGGACTGGATGGTTCCCAGCCAATGGCGTCAATGATGCTTGCTGCGACTGCTCGAGCCAGTGGCGGAGGAACAGCGTTCCCGACCTGTCTCGCCCCATGCCATTTCGTTACATGCGTACGAAACCAGTCTGGAAAACCATGTAGACGAAGCATTTCGCGCACAGTGATGCAGCGCGGGTACTTATAGTGGATGGGTCTAGGGCTGGTGAATGCACCCCGAGCAGAATCAGTGCCCGCACGAAGCGTGTTAGACACCCCATTAGCGTGCAGCTTAAAGAATCGAGAGGTAGGCTCTACTTGGCCCATCTCCGTTGACGCAAATCGAGCACGAGATATTTCAGAGTGATTCGTGCGAAGGCTGCTTGTTAGTAGTTCTTTGTTCCATTTTCTTTTGTAGCCGTAGTAGGTCGACTCGGCAACCATGTCGCGAAGAATTCTGGCATAGGCACTCGGACGTCCCCACTTGACGGCTGTCGAATCATTTTCGATCAACGCCTCGTAATCTTCTGCATCAGGAATATCTCCCAGAGCATCTTGGCAAGACGGTCCCTCTGGCAGCTGCGCATCGAGTAGCAGAGAAGATCTAGGCGACCTAGTTGTCGGCTCCGGGTACTCAGGAAGTTTTAGTCCACGCTTTGCCCCAATCAGAATCAAGCGCTCTCGTTCCTGAGGTACGCCATAGTTCGCTGCGTTTAGCACTCTCCAAGGCAGAACGTCATAGCCGTTGCTCTGAAACTCCTCTATGAGCTCTGCAAGAAACTGCTTGTGGCGGCCAACCGTAATGCCTTTAACATTTTCAAAAACAAAGTATGAGGATTCCAAGCCTACGACAATGCGTACAAAGTCTTTGACCAGCGAGTTACGCGGATCATCAAGGGCGCGCTGCCCCATTAAGCTAAAGCCTTGGCACGGGGCGCCACCGAAAACGATATCCACATTTCGGAGGCCAATGTTCGCAGTGTCACGAATATCCTCAGCCGTTAACGAGGATACCGATTGAGGTATCACCACACAGTTGGGGAAATTATAAGAATGCACGGCTGCATGGATTGGGTCGATCTCAACGGCAGCTACCACGTCAAAGCCCGCCTGTTCGAAGCCCAGGGACATTCCACCGGCCCCGGCAAAGAGATCTATTCCAATTGGTCGTGTCATCTGCATTCCTCCCTCGGCGAGAAAAATCATCGCCTTCATACGAGGCGTGGAATTTACGCGATTCCGGGACAGATGTCGATCGGTTTTTTTCTGGGCCCAAGAAACGCCGACAGACGACACCCTAAAAGATGAAGGTCTTTAAGCTCGCATTGCCATACGGTCAGAACGTCCCATCCCTTGAGACCAAGGGCTTCCTCGGCTTCACGGTCCCGTTGGCGATTACGATCAATTTTAGGGCCCCAGTACTCAAGACGGCTTTTGGGTAGTCGCCCCTTCGGGCACCCATGTCCGTGCCAAAAGCAACCATGAACAAAGATGACCTTTCTTTTTTTTACAAAAACAATATCTGGTTTTCCAGGTAAATCCTTCCGGTGCAACCTGTACCGATATCCCAAAGCGTAGAGAACTCTTCGTACGGCCATTTCCGGCCCGGTGTTAGCGGTTCCGACGGATTGCATGATTTTGCGACGCTGCTCTACAGAGCGGGGGTCAACCATTCGTCCTCCAGGCCTTGCAGTAAGCGTCTGCCCTGCTCACCTGCCTATGTCACCAAGGCATATACCGATGCGCAGTAGCGGATCAATCTTACTGGCATGTTGTATCGGCAGTCGCGTCAGCACATCGTCGAAATAGGCATACGGGTTATTCCCACTCATGCGCGCAATGGATCAGGCTGAATCGCCCCTAACCAGCAGCCATCCCACGCTCTAGCTGAATGCTCCGAAACGATTCACCTAGAAAGCTAAATTTCCGAGCAAAGAGCGACGCGATTCGAGTATCTGCTGTAGCAAAGAAAATCTGTCGATTGGAGTTCACAGCCAAATCGCGTAGGTAGTCGAGGAAGGACAGTGCGTTCAAATCGTCGATATGTGCGATAGGGTCGTCAATCAGAAGGACTGGAGGTGCCTTGGTCGCGTTGCGGTTCATCGACAAGAATACAGATAGCGCGAAGGCTGCACGCTGCCCGGTGCTTATTTGCTCAAGCGTACGTATCTCGTGCGAGGTACATGTCTGAAGGAGTGCCTCTCCCTTACCAACATACTCGTACTCGTGTGGAGCATGAATACGACTGAAAATTTCATTAATCTGCGAGCTGATGGCACCCAACGACTCTTGCGTTGCATGCTCAAGAGAGCACTCATTGCGGAGCAGTTCCAAAGTTTCTTTGGCGACCAGATAGTTTTCCGCCTTTTCAGAACCTCGTTTCAGCTGCTGGTTTAATTGCTCAACGCGCTCAACAAGTATGGAAATATTGCTTGATGCCATGCTTTCAATTTTGACGGCCTCAATCGCCTCAGAATGGGTTCGAATGGCGCCAACGACGCCCATACTTAACTCAGCGATAAGCTTGCTGCCGTCTATATCCATAAGGCCTTGCAAAGCATCAATTCGGCTCTGAATCGATTCGATTTCACCTTGCATAATAACGAGAGACTCTATACCAGCGTCGTGTTGAGCGCGGGTCTTCCAACCTCCGACACAGACAGCCTTACTGAGATCAGAAAGCTGTTTTTCTACGTGATTGTGCCCCTCGAAATTCTGAGTTTGAATTTTCCGGGTTGCAGCAGCAGCTTCGCGAAACGTGATTCGTGCTTCATCGATAGCCGCCGTATCGAACTCTGATTCGGGCGAGAGCAGAAAAGAGGTTACAGCGCTCCGAAGGTCATCGTGCTCGCTGATCGTTAATTCGGAATTGGCGAGTTGCTTCCAGTCCATTCTGGCGGCGGTAAGTTCTTGTTCAGCACTCGCCAACTCAAATTTTAACTTTACCAGTCGAGCGGGAACCTCAGCGCAGAGAACATCTGGTGCTAGGTCAAAGGCGTTTGCCATTCGCTGCAGCAGCTCGAAGAAGCGGACCTTCTCTTGAAAAGAATCGAGTTTTTCCTGAGCTTCGGCAAGTTTAGAAGTAACCTCTGTGAGCTCGTTTGTCTCTTCTAGTGTGTGGGTAATTTGATCGACGAGAACGGCCAATTCCTGAGGCAAATATTTGGCCCGGCAAATGGGACATTCATCTTCCGGATGGCCTGCGTCGAACGATGCAGCAGCAGCGGCTCGTAGTTGGCGTGCAGCTTGCGCTCGTGCAGATGCTGCCTTTCCAAAACTGTCAGACAGATTCTCCAAATCGATCACTTGATCACTGCTGTCCCGAACATCCAAGTTTGCGCCGCGAATTGCGGACTCCAGCGATACGGCTGCATATCCTTGAGGTACCTCAGGTATATCGCTAGTCGCGAACAGCCCAAGCCTGCGCTGTGCGATTTCGACCGCTGCTTTGGCCTTCGTGCCGCGAGCATAGGCGACGGCGAAGCCACTATTCACGTAAGTTAACCAACGGTCTAGGGTTTCAGACGCATTTTCGCTTACCGTTACCTCATCAACCAGCCGACTTATTTTTTGCGTGTATCGTTTTCGCTCAGCTTCGAGCGGAAGGGCTTTGGCAAGTGCCTGGTTGAGCTCTGTTCTACGCACCGAAATTGCATGTATAGACACTGCGGCTGAATCTGCCGCAAGTACAGATTGTAGATGGCCGAGCGCCTCCGAGAGGCCCTTTGCTTCTTCCTCAGTAGCTAGGGGCGCTGTAACTCTTGGAGCTTTCCAACTAAGCCCATCCAAGGCGACGCGGAACGCATCTGTGAGAGTTTTGCCGTTAGAGGGGCGACTCTGGGCATCCTCAAGCTCCTTCTGAGCAATCTCGAGCATCTGCCGACTCTCGTCGACTCGAATAATTGAACGCTCGTGGGCGGTTTCGACCTCAGGCGAAATCTTGCCGAGATAGTCCCAAATCATTGAGGCGTCCGCACCGACGAGTAAGCGGCTCAAATCACTTGGTATTTCTGATGGCTCTAATTCTGTTGAGATTCTGAAGGCCGCATCTGTATCGAGAAAGTTGTATCGAGTGAACGCACTCAGAATCGACTTCGCAAATCGCTCATCCCGATTATACCAACTGAAACAGCGCGCCCTGATTCGTCCAGCGTCCGTGGAGGCTAACAGCGGCTCAATGCTGCCGACCAGAGAACCGGAGATTATCGGAGTGATTGCATTCCCCTGCCTACGGTTGTACCCACAGTAGAAGTACTCGATAGCTTCAAGCAGAGATGTCTTGCCGGTGCCGTTGGCCCCAACAATGAGAGTTACCTGGCCAAATGTGTACGATTTCCCATCGTGGACTGGACGGAACCGATCAATGGCAATAGATGTAAGCCACTTCTGAGCAAGCGCCGCGTCTGATGGATTTAGCGTCAGGGTCTTGTCTGCAACGGGCACGCGTTTGGCTGAGCGAGTGCCGATGCGCTCAACGACGTCCCTTCGTGTAGGCCGATCAAGCAATTCATCCAAATCAGCAGCGGCGAGGCGCTTCTCCCATTCACTAACGACGTTGAAGTCCTTGCCAGCGTTGTTTGGTATGAAATGCTGAGACGCGCCAAGCAACTCTTCAAGCTCTTCTTCAGAGACGACACGCTTGCGTGCGTACTCTTTGTCCGACTCAATCGTCGCCTTCGCTTTTTCAAAACCGCCATCGCGTAGCGATTTCGGGCCGGCAACGATGTAAAGGTACTTGTTCCATCGCAAGTCGCCAGGCGTGCCGAAGAAGTCGTCGCCGAGGACTCGCTCCTGAAAGTCATAAAGTTCGCGAGCACGACCGACCACATTATCGGCAAGGTCCACATAGGCAATGGCGTAGCACCTGCCTTCGTGGCGGCGCTCGCCTCGTACGACCGTGTCATCGATGTTCTTTACATCACCGAGCAGTGCGAAGACTTTCTCTCGAACCGACTGAAGTTCCAACATTTAGTCCCCCTCCACAATGGAGGTGGCACTGCCGCCTCCATGGGTGATGTCAGTGAGCTTGGAAATTGGTGCGAACTCGGCTTGCCCATCTATCGTGTGATAGCAGACCGCGATGCGGTGCTTGTGGTCATTGTTGTTCTCACGGCGCAGCAACTCAAATGCAGCGTCACCTACGTTTTTAATGGTCTCGGAGCTCGGATCCATCCCTAAATAAGCGACCAAGGCTGGCTGTTTCCCATCTTTGAAGACGTTCACGTGCGGCAAGTCTGGCCGCCACATGATTTGAGCTCCACCACCACCTAGGTCGTGAATCTGAGGAGGTAGCTTCTTCGTGGCCAAGATTTTGTTGAGAGCCGCAACTTTTTTGATGCTGTTTTCGCGTGCACTGCGCGCTGCCTCATCGCGGTCCAGAGCGAGCGTCACGCGTCGCACAACTTCGTCCTCCCCCAGTTTGCACGCATCAAGGTCGGCAGCCTTGAACCAAGTTTCCTTGCATTTCGAGAGGCCGCATGAAAGCGCAATAGCACGCTCCACCTGAAGTCGGCTATTCACCGTTGTCAGGCTTGAAAAAGCCGACGCAACATCAGACGAAAGTGCGAAGAGATCTGACAGGCCCGGATCGGGGTTTTCTGCGTTCGGTACCCAGACTTGCTGATCATCCTGCCAGGTGTACCGAACATCCATCTTAGGTCCGAGATGGTTGTCGTGGACTCGGAGACCGAGGTGAACAACCTTAGCAACCGTCAATTCAAACGCAGCTGCACCGAAGTGAAAGTGGAGCACGTGCCGCTGGTTAACGTGGCGCGAGAAATAAAGACCACACTTTTCATTATTCTCAACCTCATCGTCGTTCGATGAACAACGATGTTCCGAGATGTACCAAGCGGACCCGCTCTCGTTCTTCCATGCCTCGCTTTTGCCGCCGGGCTCATCAACTTGGACCATGTTTTCTGCCCAATTCAGGCAGACGATGTCGCAGTTGTTTAGGTCCTTATTTTTGCTGAACGTATCGACGCGATAGCGCATGTAGCCGGTGTGCTTAGGCTTCGGGTTCAGCTGAATGTGTAGCAGCGTTGCGTTACGCGAAAGTTTCCTGCGTACAGCTTCGTCGGGGGATACATTAAAGGCGTCGGAGCAGATGATGGTTGCGAGTGAGAGCTCTTCATCCGTACCCTTGAATTGATAGATGACGTTACCGCAGCGAAGGTTTTTGTTTTCGAAGAAGTGCAGATCCCTCGAAGAAATCGTCTTGAACTGCAAGATAATCACGCGCCGGTCTTTTCCCTCGGCGTCATTCGTAACGAAGCAGTACGCGACAGGATCGTAATAGACACCCTGAATGGCCGCCGCTGTATCTTCCTCGAAGATCACATCGCAGTGCCCAGCACAGTCGACCTTAAACTTCTCGACCTGTACGGGCGTCATGCTTTCACACCCCAGAACCCAAAGGGCTCCGACGGCAGGGAAAGTAGCGCCTTGAGCACACTTCAGCAGAGTCGCTATGGGAAGGTAGTACTCCGGGGTTACAACGAGATGGTGTCCCTTCGCTGTGGCAAGCTCTAGGAACTTCGTCGCCTGCTTGTCGGCGAACTCGAGGTCGAGCGGACCGATGCGGGAATTATCGGCTAATATTGGACCGGCAGGCTGGAGTAAAAGCGCGCGATAGGACTGGTCGTTCGGGTTCAGCGCATCAAGCGATGGATTTCTGAGTGAGCGAGCTTGGAGCACGTCTTTCACGTCACAGATGGAAATAGTCACAACGCCTCCCTGCAGCGGCTATCGCCTGCTTCTTTTGCCGACCGCATCGTAGCAGCTTGTTATTAAATGAGAGAAGAGAAGGCAACCACCAGTCAACTTTTAGCGACGTGGATGCGTCGATCACCTGACTACGCAGCACGCAAATGGGGGGATAAGTGGGGGGACAGAATAAAATCTCTCTGCAAAACCCAGTAAAACCTAGGAAAATATCAAAAATAACGCCGCCCACAAGCCGGCTTTTTAATGCGTGCTGAACCGCATTTTCAGCCCCGTACGCATCGCTACAACATACTCGCAACAATCTCATCAAAATCAGCAAACCTCTCCTTCAACCGCTCAATCGTCCACCGCCACTTCTGTGTCCTTGGCCTGCAAATCGTATTCTGATTACCAAACATCCCAGTCTCCCGCACAGCTTGGCTCACAGGCACCGTATCCAACCACTCAACCGACACAAAGTAATCACACCGTTCCGGGTCATCCACAAACTCAGCGTGATAATTTGCACGCTTGGCAACCTCCAGCACAGGGCGCTCCTCACCGTTCACTGTTACGGTGAATTCGTCTGCGGGGGTCGACTTTCCACGCACCCTTCCAACGCCAACATAACCCTGCTGCGGAATGTTCACCCACACACGATCACCTGGCGAAAGCAACTGCAACGTTCTGCTATACCAAGCGCCGCCGCCACCTGAAATAAAGCCAAACTCCCTGGCATCCTCCCATGAGCGAGAAGCCGAATCTCCAAACGAGCAATAGAACTCACCGTTCCAAGGCTCGTTATGCCCCTCGCTCACCGATACCGCATTCACTTGAGTCTGAACGGGATCGAGTAGCCAGGACCGACTCAACAGCTGCTGCTCGCCCATTTGGAAAATTTGAAAGCACAGCACGTTGATCGGAATATCTCGTTTGCTGAGGTATTCAACAATCCGCTCGCTGCTGGCGTCTAACTCCGTCGCAACGATGACCAATTGATGGCTTTGATTTAGTTCGTCATCGTCTAAAACTCGTCCGAAACGAGTTAAAAAGTCAGCGTACAGGGTATTTCCTGGCCGGAATCGCTCGTAAATCGCACCTATCTCATTAGGCTGTAAACCTTGAACCCACGCAGCATAATCGAGTGTCTGAGCAACAACGTCCCGAGGGGTACGGTCGCGTTTGAGTTCAACCAGCACAAGGTTGCCATCGGGGGCTATCGCCAGCAGGTCAATGCGCCCACCTGAGCTAGTTTTTTCTTGCTTGCCTATCAGCATCCACTCCTCTGAGAGAATGCCAGGTGAGTTGAGGATCATGTCCTCAAGCAGCTGCTCACTGACCAACCGACTTACAGGGAGCTTGTTCGGCGCAACACCGACGGTCCAAACATCCGTTTTTATGGGCAAGTGGCACATCCTTGATGAGGTGGAATTTCGGGACTCTAACACCGTTGCACGTCATTCTGGCGAGATGCGAAATTGGGCAGCAGGCTGGTGCTCAAATTCGATGGGATATTGATATGTCGCCAATAGCGACATGAAGGAAAAACGTGTCGAAAAAAACGGTAAATGACGACATAGGCACGAGACTAAAACATGCTGGCCGGGACGGCATTTGACCAGCATATTGCTGACCAAATACCTATGTCACGTCACCTCGGCTGCAAACACTCCACCGCCCGATCCGCCACCATCTTCGCCATTTCCACCAACCTCTGCGGCGCACCCAGCGGCTCTCCGAGCCCCTGCGACGTCACCACCGCGCACTGCAGCAACTCCGCAACCCGCACCCAGGCGTCCTCAAAGCTCAGTTCTTCATTTACGACAAATGGCTTGGTGACCGACGACGAATCAGAAACAACGTTACCCATAGCAAATCTCCAATCGATAATTTGGAGCTGCCACTTCCTGCGACTAAACAAAAGGCGGCAGCTGTACGCAGGTTAGTCGACCGGTCGATTGGGCCCGGCGCACCCGGAGGTGCCCTGCGCACAGCCACCATAAGGTGCAGGCGAAGGGGTGCCTGACTCATGAGTTGCTAATGCGCCAATCGAATCCGGGCGACTAAACCCGGTCACTGAATAAGCAGTGACAAACCGCAGCCTAGTCACCCATCCCCGCTGGCGCAATGCGCTTGGGATTCTCTCGGAAACGTCCCGCAAATGAAAGCGACCCGCCCTGCTGGCCCTTGAAAATCAGCGCATTTTCGCCCCTGTGTTCCGCCCACCCACCTGTGTTCTCTGGTGACACTTGCCCGCCTTGCCCTTCCCGATAAACGCCAGACGAAACGTCCTACACGCATATCTAAACAAACCGTTTAACTCCGATACCCACGCCTCCCTTCCGCGCTGGCCCAAAACCTGCTTATTGCACACCGTACAATAAAACCGGCCTGAGCCGGATTCATGTCAACCACTGCTGCGCAATGCAGCTCGGGGAATGCTGATGACTACAACACCGCTTCACTCTTCCAACCATGGCCTGGCGCGGTCGCTCAAGGAGCGTCATGTAATGCTGATTGCGATTGGCGGGATTATCGGGGCCGGTTTGTTTTTGGGCTCGGGCAAGGCGATTGCCACAGCGGGGCCAGCGTTGTTGCTGGCGTATGCGTTGTGTGGGGGGATGGTTTATCTGATTGCGCGGGCACTGGGGGAGTTGTCGTTGTATCGGCCCAGCAGTGGGTCGTTTGCGACCTACGCGGAGGAGTTTCTGGGGCCGCGGGTAGCGTTTATCACGGGGTGGTCGTATTGGATGATCTGGATTCTGGTGGGGGTGCTGGAGGTCACCGGGATTGGTTTGTTGATGAAGTATTGGTACCCGGATTTGCCGCAGTGGATTCCCGCGTTGGTCACCGTGGGCGTGTTGATGGTGATCAATCTGTTTGCGGTTAAGACGTTTGGCGAGGTGGAGTTCTGGCTGGCGTTGATCAAGGTGTTGACGATTGTCGGGCTGATTGTAGCGGGGTTGGTAATTCTGTTGTTTGGGTTGGAAACCTCGGCGCAGACGGCACCTTCGGTGGCCAATCTCTGGCGGCATGCTGGCTTTTTTCCGAATGGCTGGAGTGGCTTTTGGTTCGCGGTACCTGTCGCCGCGTTTACCTTTGCGGGGGTTGAGGTGGTGGGTTTGGTGGCGGCGGAAACGGCGCAGCCGCAGCGTACGTTGCCGCGTGCAATCAACAGCATCCTGTGGCGCATGGCGATTTTTTATCTCGGGTCGACGGCGGTGATCATGGCGCTGTATCCGTGGAATCAGATCGATACGGCGCAAAGCCCGTTTGTGATGGTGTTCGACAGTATCGGGCTGGGGATGGCCGCCGGGCTTATCAATTTTGTGGTGATCAGTGCATTGGCGTCTTCGTGTAATACCGGGCTGTTTGCCACCAGCCGGATGTTGTTTGCGCTGTCGCATCTTCAGCAAGCGCCCCGCCAGCTGCAGGTGTTGAGCCCACGCCAGGTGCCGGCCCGCTGCTTGATGGTATCGACCGCGATTTTGCTGGTCGGCGTGCTGCTCAACTACTGGATCCCGGAGAGCATTTTCAGCCTGTTGATGACCGGAATCCTGGGCCTGCTGATTTGGGTGTGGGTGGTGATTATCACGGCGCATATGGCCTATCGCCGCAAGGTGCGGCGCAACGAATTGAAGGAGGTGCACTATCGCCTGCCCTGGCCCCAGGTCAGCAGTGTGCTGGTGCTAGGTTACCTAGGCGTGCTGACGGTGCTGGTGATCCGCGACCCGGAGACGCGCGCGGCGTTTTATGTGGCGGCGGCGTGGTTTGCGCTGTTGATGCTGGTGTATCCGAAACGCGCCGCGTCGAAGAAGGGGGTGAGTGATGCCTGGAATGCTTGAGCTTGAGCGCTGCATCCAACGCTACATTCGCGCCAACCCCAACAGCGCCCGCCAGTTGGATTGGGCGGCGCGGGTGATGCCTGGCGGGAATACGCGGTCGGTGTTGTTTTATGAACCCTTCCCACTGGTGATGAAGGGAGGCAGCGGGTGTTTTCTTGATGACCTGGACGGGCATCGCTACGTCGACTTCCTGGCCGAATACACCGCAGCGCTGTATGGGCACTCCCACCCGATCATCACCCATGCCCTGGCGACCGCCATGGCAAACGGTTTGAACCTGAGTGCCCACACGGAGTGGGAGGCGCGCCTGGCGACGTTGATTGTGGAGCGCTTCGCTTGTATCGAGCAGGTGCGCTTTACCAACTCCGGCACCGAGGCGAATTTACTCGCGCTGGCGGCGGCAAAAGCCTACACCGGGCGCAGTGGTGTCATCGCCTTCAACGGCGGCTATCACGGTGGCGTGTTGAGTTTTGCCGGGGCGCACACGCCGATGAATGTGCCGCACCGGGTGTACCTGGCCGACTATAACGACCTGGGCAGCGTGGAGAGGCTGCTGCATGAACAGGTCGACATTGCGGCAATCCTGGTGGAGCCCATGTTGGGTGCGGGTGGATGTATCTGCGCCGCGCCAGGTTTTCTCCAAGGGTTGCGGGAGCGGAGCCAGGCCCATGGCACGCTGCTGATCTTCGACGAAGTGATGACCTCACGCCTGGGCCCCGGTGGCCTGCAGGAAAAACTCGCGATCACGCCCGACCTGATCACCCTGGGCAAGTACCTCGGCGGCGGCATGCCGTGCGGCGTACTCGGCGGCCGGCAGGAGATCATGGCGCTGTTTGACCCTCGGCGTGGCGGCCTCTCCCATGCCGGCACATTCAACAACAATGTGCTGACCATGGCGGCGGGGATCGCGGGATTGGAGCAGGTGTATACCCGCGACGCAGCCTTGAAACTCAACGCCCGTGGCGACCGGCTGCGCGAGCAACTCAATGCGGTGCTGGCACCTGTATCGATGCAATTTACCGGACAAGGTTCGGTGATGAACCTGCATCCCAGCGGCTTGCCGATCAGGCGCCCCGCGGATATTCCGACGGGCCAGAACCACCTGCGTGATCTGTTCTTCTTTCACCTGCTCGAATCTGGGATCTACAGTGCGCGACGCGGGTTGTTTGCGCTGAGCCTACCCCTGACCGAGCACGAACTGAACCGACTGGTGACGGCCACGCAGTTGTTCGTCGAGCGCTACGCAGGCCACTGACGCCACCCCCCGGAAGAGCGACAGCGAATCGGTGAACCGCTATCCTTTCGCCGTCGCTTAACCGGAGCCCTGACCATGACCAGCAAAACGGCAAACCCACGCGGCAGGCGTAAAAAAGCCGCTGGCGAAGAGGCCAAAAACCCACTCAACAAAGACACCATCATCAGCGCCGCATTGGCGCTGATCGACCGCGAGGGTCTGGAGAAATGCAGCCTGCGCAACCTGGCCGGCAGCCTGGGCGTATACCCGACGGCCATCTATTGGTATGTCTCGTCGCGGGAGTTGTTGTTAAGCGAAGTGCTGGCCAAAGTCCTGGAACATGTAGCCCCCGACCCTCAGGAACGCTGGCAGGATTATCTGCGTGCAGCGATGGTCAACTGCCATGACGCGGTACGCCGGCATCCGAATATCGCACCACTGCTAGGTTCGCAATTGGTGTCCAACGCCAGCACGGATTTCAAGTTGGTCGAAGGCGTGTTGGCCGCGTTGCAACAGGCCGGTTTCAGCGGCCCTTCCCTGGCTGGGGCCTATAACTCCTTTATCGCCGCCCTCGCCGGGTTCACCACACTGGAGTTCGCCCCCCTGCCGGAGAACACCGCTGCCTGGCAGCGCCAGGTGCAGGAAAACCTGCGGGCCGTCGACGCGGAGCAACACCCCACGCTCGCGCAGAACATGGACCAATTGAGCAATCGCGGCTTCAGCCTGCGTTGGCAAAATGGTGTCGACGCGGCGCTGAATGACAGCTTCACGTTCTACGTCGACACCCTCCTCTGCGGCCTGGAAACCCTGGCTGCCCGCCGCTGATCATTCGTACCCCAGCGGATGTGCTCAGTCCAGTATCAAGTGCGGCAAAAACCGGCTCGAATCCTTGGTAATCAGACTATTGTCCTCCCGCACGCCGATGCCTGCGGCCTGATCGCCAATCACCCAAGAGCCAATCAGTGTGTAGCTGTCGCCAAACCGTGGCAGCGGCGCAAACTCTTGAAGGATAAACGGCGCATCCGTGTAAGGCCCGTCCTCTTTCACGATCAGGCCGTCAGTCGTTTGCAGCTCAATATTCGCGCCTTCCCGCGAGAAGAACGGCTTGCGCACCCAGCCCTTCGGCACGGCCTTGCCGGGGTCGGTATCCAGGTGGGACGCGAGCAGATTCGGGTGGCCTTTGTTGAACTCCCACAACAGCGGCAGGATGCCTTTGTTAGAGAGGATGGATTTCCAGGCGGGCTCGAAAAACTGCGTGTCACTCTGGGCGATCGCCGCACCAAAAGGCTCGTGGAAGATGAATTCCCAGGCGTGCAGTTTGAACAGGTGGGGAATCCAGCGATCTTCGAGATCGACGAAACGGCCTTCACTGGTCAGGCCGATGTCTTCAATGTCGATGTGGCGCGATTCGATGCCGACTGTTTCCGCGACCAGGCGCAGGTAATCGGTGGTGCCTTTGTCTTCGACCGAGTCTTTCATCGAGGCGAAGTAGAACGGCTGCTTGACCTGCAACTGGGCGAAAGCCTGGTGCAGTTTGGTGTCGATGCTGTTGAACTGGTCGGCATGCTTGGGCAGCAAGCCGCGCTCGATGCATTGTTCCAACCAGCCCCACTGGAACGCCGCCGCTTCATACAAGCTGGTCGGTGTGTCGTAGTTGAGCTCCAGCAACTTGGCCGGCCCGGCGCCGTTGTAGGAGAAGTCCATGCGCCCATACAAGTGCGGGTGCCCTTCGAGCCATGAGGTTCGGATCATGTCGAAGAAGGCTGCGGGAATGCTCAGGCGCCCGAGCAGCTCTTCGCTGTGGACCACGCGGGCCACGAGGTCAATGCACATGTCATGGATCTCGGTGGTCGGGTCTTCGAGGTCTTGCTCGATTTGCTTGAGCGTGAACTGGTAATACGCGCGCTCGTCCCAGTAGGGTTCGTCGTCAATGGTATGGAACAGAAAGCCGAGGCTTTCGGCCGTCTGTTTCCAGTCATGACGCTCTGCGCAATGGATCTTCTTCATGGCCAGATTTCCTTAACTGCTCGACCCGCCGCCGCCCCAGCCGCTGCGTGCGCTGGCCTTGCTGCCAAAACCGCCACGGGAGGTGGACGATGCAACGGACACCGGCTTGCTCGAAGAGCGCAGCGTGTTCGAGTAGTTGCTGCTGCCGTACCGGGCCTGGTTCGAGCGGCCGAATGTGGCCCCATTGGACACGCGCTGATTGAGCGTCGAGGAGGCGTAGTTGCCGCGATCATCGCGATAGCGATACACCGGCTCGGAGCTGTAGCTGTTGCGGTTGTTGCTCAGCATGTTGCCGATCAGCAGCCCGGTCAGCAGGCTGCTGGTGGAGAAGCCGGAGCCGCCACCGCTCGCTTGCGCGCCAGCCACTTGGGCGTTGGCAGCGTCGACCTGGGACTGTGTCACCTGGCCCGCGGCGGTCAGTTCGAAACCGCCCAGCCTGGGGATGAACTTGCCGGTGGAGTCCTGCTGGCACCAGTCGGCGACAAAGTCGGCATCGCAATCGGCCTGGCTGTCGTACACCGGCGCAATGCGGCGGTGCTCAGCCATGGCCGTCATGTAGGCGTCCGAGCAGACGTCCACCGGGAGCTTTTCATCGGCGCATTGCTGAACCGACTGGAAGTTGTACTTCTTCTGCAAATCGTAGGTTTTTTCCGTCGGCCCACAACCGGATATCGCCATGGCGACCGACGCAGCCAGCGACAGCTGAACATACTTGCTTCGTTTCATCAAAGGCTCCGTGCGCAATCAGTTCTGGGTAGGCGTCATGCACGCGGCATTCAACATGCCGACGCTGATGGCGACGGCGGCCACGTAGATACCGGCCGCGAGCTCGCCGTTCTTGATGCGCTCGGACGTGCCTTTGAGCACCAGGCTGGTCAGCAGAAACGCCAACAGCTGGACGACGGCTGCGATCACCGCCCAGACGGCGAAGTCGAGGAGGTTGATCGAGTACGCGATCACATTGCTGGCCGGAATCGCGAAACCGATAATCGCACCGCCCAGCGCGACCGCCGCCGCCACGTTGTTCGCACGGATCAGCTCGAACTCCTTGTGCGGGGTGACGCGAGTGTAGATGAACTGGAACAGGCCGAACAGCACGGCAGCCCCCAGGATGTAGATGACAAACCCGAGCACGGCCGCTTTGTTCAGGGAAATAGAGAGAGCTTCGAGCATGGACTTCTTCCTTTTTTAGAGCACATTCAAATCGGTTGTGTACAGCGAGATGCCCAGCGACGTGCTCAGGCTGACGGTGCCTTCAGCGTCTTCCTCGACGGAGAACAGCAGGAACTCCCGGCGATCGGTCAGGCCGGTATCACGGGCATATAGCATCGAGCGGTGCTCAACGCTGTAGGAGGTCTCGGGGTTTATCACCTGCTCGCTCATCGCCACCAGTTCTGTCTGGCCATTTTCGCTGCCCCACACGCGCGCGTATTCGACGCCGTCGTGGGTGTAGGTCGGCAACCCGATCAGGCTTTGCGGGCCGGCCAGCCGACGCAGTTCCGCTTCGCTGCTGAGGGTGACGTAACTCAGGTAGTTGAACAGGATCACTGACTCCACCTGGCCGGCGATGTCGCCTGTGGTGTGCACCTGCAACCAGTAGTCTTCATCGTTCATGTAATAGCGCGACAGCCAGGTCGACTGCCCGAGGTCAATGGTGCCGTTGCTCCAGATTTCCTGGGAGCCGGGGATGACCACCGTGGTTTGCCCATCGAGCAGCAACTTCAGGCTACTGTCGAACATCACGCCTTTGCCCGGCGCCAGGCCCAGCGGCCCGGTCGTCGGCAGCGGTTCGGCGGCGGCCCGGTTCGCTGGGGTATTCGCGTTCGGGGCCTCAAGCCCCATCAACTGTTTAAACCATCCCATTGGAGATTTCCTTGAGGCGGGTGGAGGCGATGTAGAAGAGTTCGCCGCCTTCAACGCGGGTGGCGCTGGGCGGGTTGATCGACGGTTGCTGGGCATCTTTGGCGCGATAGCCGATGAGCGTGGCGTTGTGCTGTTCTTTCATCCGGGTGTACAGGTCGCCGAAGGTGGCTTCAAAGGCTTCGGGCAACTTCATCAGGTATTGGGTGGCACCCTGCCCCACGCACAGCAGCTCATTAATGACCACCGACGAGCCCGGATCCTGAGAGGCGCGTACCAGCATCTCGATGGCCATGCTTGAGGTGCACTCCAGGCGGGGTGCATAGGAGCTGGCCAGTGCGGCGATTTCACTGTCATTGAAGTGGGCGACCACATGCCCGACAGGATTGAGTTGGTTCACCGCCAGCACGGTGGCCAGGGTCAGATCGTCAGAGGGGGTTCGCACCAGCACGCGCTCTGCACCGGGCACCCCCGCACGCAGCAATAACGCGATGGAAGACAGGCTTTCGCCGCGGATGAATGCCGCCTTGCCCGGCATCGGGTTTTCGTCGAGGGTGCAATCGCAGATGACGATCAGGTTGTCGTTCGAGGTCTCGTCTTGCAGCAACAACTCAATGACCCGCTCACTGGATGCGCCTTCCCAGCCGATGAGCACGGTATGGCCGACCTTGCCGGTGAAATCGCCTTTTCCCTTCATGCCTTTTCTCCATGCATCGATGACACTGCTGGTGGTTTTACCGATGGCTGCGGTCAGCAGCGCGATGCCTCCGAGCATGACCCAAGCCGCCACGAACACTCGGCCTGCCGAAGTCTGCGGCGCAAGATCGCCATAGCCGACGGTCAGCGTGGTGGTGAGATAGAAATAAACAAATGTGGCGAGAGCGGTCAGGTGTTGCTCGCCCAGATATACCAGGCCCAGATAAGCCGTGCTCAGGTGGACGCCCAAGGCAATGACCAGACCTGCCCAGCCGAAACGGTGAAAAAGGGAGGAAGCGTACATGCGCAACAGAAGAAAAATCGACATTTCGTCCCTGGTTCCCTGGGTTCTTGCTTCCTGATGTCGTCGCCTCGGCATCTGGATGCTCGAGTGCGCTCAGCCGGCATTAAACCTGCTACCTGGTTTGGAGAGAAGTACCTTGGCTGCAATAAATCCGGCGAATGCACCAAACAGATGCCCTTCGAAGGAAACCCCTTGGCGAGGAAGAAAGCCCAGGACCAGGCCGCCGTACAGCGCCGCCACTACACCCGCTGTTATGAGGTTGCTCCAGCTCCTGTGAAACCAGGCGCGAGACAACAGGTAGGCCCATAAGCCGAATACCCAACCGCTGGCCCCCACGTGTATGCCCGCAAAACCGAATAACCAGACCAGCGAACCGCCCAGCAGAATAATGATCGCGCTGACGGTCACGAATCGATTGAGCCCTTCGATAATCACCAGCGTGCCCAGTACCAGGAAGGCAATCAGGTTCGCACTCAGGTGGGCGAAAGACGCGTGCAAAAACGGTGACGTGAGGATGCCGGCCAACCCCTGCAGTGTTCTTGGGATCAGACCAAACGCCATGAGGCTGTAGCCGGTCGCTACATTCAGCAGTTGCAGCGCGACCATGAACAGAGCCAGGCCTGCGATTGTCTTGAAACCTTTCAGGGCGTCCATCCTGACCTCGACCTAAAAGAAGGGCAGACAGCGCCCTTCTTGTTGCGGCTGTATTTACTCGGCCGACTTTTGCTTCAGACGCTCCAGAATCGCATTGGCACTGCCTTCGTTCGGCGTGATGCCAGCTTCGCGAAGCTTGCGCTCGAGGTCGGTACCGGTCGATGCATCGGCCAGTTCGTCCTGGGCTTGCAGCTCAGCGGCGCGTTGCTGCTGTTTGGCCTGCAGGCGATTGAGCGTACCGACAGCGGTTTCCAGCTTGCCGTTGGCACCGCCGCTGGCGATGGAAGCGCTGACCTGGGCCTTCTGCACGCTTTCACGCGCCTTGGCCATATCCACTTGCTGGCGCAGGCTTTTGATCCGGCCTTCGGCCTTGGTGATGTCCTTGCGCATGCCGTCGGCATAGCCACCGAACTCGGCCGCCTGCTTTTGCTCGACGTCGCGGTCGTTGGTCAGGGTCGAAATGGCTTCGGCCACTTCAAGGGCCAGGTCTTCACGATTGGCCTGGATCGCGGCCATCGCCTTGGACTCCAGGTCAGAGATCTTGGCGTTGTACTCATTGACGCGATCAGTCGCCAGTTTGTGCTTGGCCATGATGCTGACCAGTTCACGCTTGGCGTTGGCCAGCGCGCTGTCGGCATCGCGGATTTCCTGGTCGAGGATGCGCAAGGCTTGCTGGTCGACGATCGATTCGCCGACTTCGTTGGCACCGCCACGCAGCGCGGTGAACAGTTTGCTCCAGATGGATTGAGTCATTGGATACTCCCGAATACTTAATTGAAGAAACGTTCAAAGGCTTCGCTGGCGCGCTGCACGTTGTCGACGAGGGTTTTCACCTCGGTCACGATGTTGGTCAGGCTGGAGTCGGAGCTCAACGCGCCGAACATGTTGTAGACGACCTGCCCGTTAGGCATGGACTCGATACCGATGGAAGACAGCGGGAACATTTCCCGGCTGCGCAGCACCGCGTCATTGAACCGGGGTACGTCGTTGATGGATTCGACGTCGACCAGCACGGTATCCACGATGATCTGCTCGCCCACCACCGCGATGTAAATCGGCAAGCCACCGAAGTCGTTCATTTCCAGCTTGATGCTGGACTCGGAGCCTTGAAGCAGAGAAAGCGTGATGTCCTTGTTGACCACCTCTTCCAGGGCCTGAAGCGCGCTGAAGAGGCGATCGATGTTCCAGTTAGTACCTGCGCTCATATAAGTCTCCGACAAGAATGAGCCAGCTAGAATCGGCTGGCGAAGCTGTTTCTCCATTTGCTTGAGCAGGCTTCGATTTTCGGGAAGCACCCAAGTCTCGTGTTTCACATAACCGGCGGCCGCCAGGCCCGCGCGCATCTGCTTCATGTAGAAGCTCGATGGTTTTTTCGCGGACGGTTTCAAGCGCTCTCCCTGAAGGCTTGCTGAATCGGTCTCGGGCCCTGCTGACGGGCTCGATGGAGAGCTGCTGTTCATACCACTGACCTCGCTCTGAAAAACTCACGCGTGAGAAAATCTACAGGTAATGCTTGCCGGACTCAATAGCTCACGCGTGAGATTTTTAGCCATTCAACATTGTCCCTTTTGAGTTGACGGTATGACCTGTTTCAGCCGATTTATCGCTCCCCATTCCCCCAGTAATCTGTGCCCATGTTGAACGCAACGCCAAACCCACTTAAACAAAAAGGATTCAACCATGAGCACTCCAACCTACAATCGCCTCAACAAAGACGACGCCATCGTTCTGCTGGTTGACCACCAGACCGGCCTGATCTCTCTGGTGCAGGACTTCTCCCCCAACGAATTCAAGAACAACGTGCTCGCCCTGGCCGACCTGGCCAAGTTCTTCAACCTGCCGACCATCCTGACCACCAGCTTCGAGCAAGGCCCTAACGGCCCACTGGTGCCGGAGCTGAAGGAAATGTTCCCGGACGCGCCGTACATCGCTCGCCCTGGTCAGATCAATGCGTGGGACAACGAAGATTTCGTCAAGGCGATCAAGGCCACCGGCCGCAAGCAGATCATCATTGCCGGTGTGGTGACGGATGTGTGCGTAGCGTTCCCGACGTTGTCGGCATTGGCGGAAGGGTTTGAGGTGTTTGTGGTCACCGATGCGTCCGGTACGTTCAACACCACGGTGCAGCAAGCGGCGTGGAGCCGGATGACCCAAGCCGGGGCGCAGTTGATGAACTGGTTCTCGGTGGCGTGTGAGCTGCACCGCGACTGGCGCAACGACATTGAAGGGCTGGGGAACCTGTTGTCCCAGCGCATCCCTAACTATCGCAACTTGATGAATAGTTATTCGGCGCTGACGGCGCGCAAGAACTGAGTCAACCGCTGCACCACTAAGCCTGCCTTGAACAGCAGGCTTTTTTCGTGAGTAACTCGCCATTCGCAATCAGCCCGCCAGCTCCCGTTCGATCTGCTCGATACTCGGCAGATTGGTTTGCAACTCTGCGGGCAACGACTCAACCAACTGGTATTGCGCCACGCCAATCGGTCGATTGTTGTCGCGCAGCGCATATTCGGCGACGACTTCGTTCTTGCTCTTGCACAACAGCAGGCCGATGGTGGGTCCGTCTTGTGGATGTTTAAGCTGGGCATCGACAGCCGCGAGATAAAAGCTCAACTTCCCCAGGTGCTCGGGTTTGAACTTGCCCGCTTTCAGTTCTATCACCACGTAGCAGCGCAGCTTCAAGTGATAGAACAACAGGTCGACGAAGAACTCATCGCCGCCGACGTCCAGCAATACCTGCTGGCCAACGAAGGCGAAACCTGCACCGAGCTCCAACAAGAAATCGGTGACGTGCTTGATCAAGGCGTTTTCGATGTCACGCTCCTGCGCGTCCAGGCCCAGGCTGAGGAAATCGAAACGATAGGGATCTTTTAGCGATTCCCGCGCCAGGTCGGATTGCGGCTTGGGCAGGTGATATTCGAAGTTGCTGACAGCCTTGCCACTGCGTTCCAGCAATCGGTTTTCGATCTGCATGACCAGGGTATTACGCGACCAGTTGTGCTCGATTGCCTGGGCGATATACCAGCGCCGGGTTTCGGGGCTGGGGAGTTTGTCGAGCAATACCACATTGTGGCCCCAGGGCAATTGTGCAGCAGCTTGTTGCACAAATTCCGTGTCTGGCCACGCCTCGGCAAAAGCGCGCATGTACTTGAGATTTCGCGGTGAGACCCCCTTCATGCGGGGAAAAGCCATGCGCAAATCCTGGGCCAGGCGATCAATGACTTTGCTCCCCCACCCTTGCTCGGCCTGGCGGGTCAAGATGTCGTGGCCAATCTGCCAATAGAGCAACACCAGCTCCCGATTGACCGCCAATGTGGCGCGCTGTTGCGCCGCGTGAATACGCCCTTTCAGGTCCGTCAGCCAGTCGCTGTAGCCCGCTGGAGGCGTGGTCAAGCCGATACAGGTTTCGCTCATGCCGTTTCACTCGTTGAGTTTTGAGGCAGGCTAGTCAGGGGTATTGGCTGTCACAAGGGGCCAAGGGCGGTCGAGGAACAGCCTTCCAAGGATTACCGAAACGTCCTGCTGGCACTGACAAATCGGCGCATTGCGGACCCCACGCTTGACTCTCCCCTATACGGCAACCCTTACCCTGAAACACCCTGTTCAGGACCCCACCTCATGCCGCCGCGCACCCTGGTTATTCTCGGCCACCCCTCTAACGCCAGCTTCTGTTCGGCCCTGGCCGACGCCTACATCCATGCCGCAAAAGCCGCCGGCCATGAAGTACGCGTGCTGCGCCTGGGGGAGCTGGCTTTCGACCCCGTCCTGCACCACGGCTACAGCCAGGCCCAACCACTGGAGCTCGACCTGCTCAGCGCACAATGCGACATCCTTTGGGCCAACCATCTGACGTTTGTTTTCCCGGTCTGGTGGGGCGGCATCCCCGCCTTGATGAAGGGCTTCATCGATCGCGTGTTCCTGTCCGGCTTCGCCTTCAAATACCGAGCCGGCAAGGCGTTCCCTGACAAGCTGCTGCAGGGCCGGACCGCACACTTGTTGGTGACCCTGGATACACCACCCTGGTATTACCGCTGGTTCTATCGCATGCCGGGCATCCATCAGATGCGCAAGACCACACTGGCGTTTTGCGGCATCAAGCCGCTCAAGACGTTGCAGTTCGGGCCGGTGCTGGGCTCTACTGCGGCGCAGCGGGACAAGTGGCTGAAACAGGCCGGCGCTTTAATAGGAAAAGGGAGTTTTCATGTACATCGGCAAAGCCGCGCAGTTGTCAGG
Organism: Pseudomonas sp. Q1; assembly: GCF_009935975.1. Classification (NCBI taxonomy): domain Bacteria; kingdom Pseudomonadati; phylum Pseudomonadota; class Gammaproteobacteria; order Pseudomonadales; family Pseudomonadaceae; genus Pseudomonas; species Pseudomonas sp. Q1. The sequence continues at coordinate 280,476 of NZ_QODI01000004.1, forward strand.
CACGACCATCAAGGCGATCCGTCACTATGAGGCGATTGGGCTGCTGCCAGAACCGCAGCGCCAAGGCCAATACCGGGTCTATTCGGAGCAGAGCGTTGAGTTGCTGATGTTTATCAAGTGCGCGCAGCAACTGGGGTTCAAACTCAAGGAATTGCAGGAAATCCTCCAGGGCCATCAGGGTGACGCATTGCCTTGGGAACGGGCGGAACAGGCCATCAACAATAAGAAACGCGAGTTGGCCGTACAAATGGCTGCACTGCAAAAGATGCAGGCGGGGCTGCTCGAGTTCGAAGCCCAATTAAAAAACGCACACGGCCGTTGCTCTCAATCGGCCATAGCCCCTGCCTGAGTGGACGATGAGCCGAATAGAATGCACAATCGGCTCACATAATGAGCCGAATAGCGTTTTTATTCGGCTCACACGCTCAGGTATCTCTCCATGGATCACCCGCTCTGGATCTGGCAACACAACGATTGGCCGCATTTCCACTGGCAACCGGGACGCCTGGCCGCCTTGTTGCGCGAGTGCGGGCAAGCGCAAGGCAAGCTGCTGGGTATGCTCGGTACAGTCAGCCAAACGGTCAGTGCTCAGAATGCGCTGGATGCGTTGCTGCAAAACATCCTGACCTCTTCGGCCATCGAGGGGGAACAGTTGAATGTGGGTTCGGTGCGTTCGTCCCTGGCACGACGGATGGGCCTGGAGGCAATGACAGACGGGCAGGTCAGCCGTCGCAGCGAGGGCCTTGCTGAACTGATGATGGATGCCACTCAACCATTCGCGCAGCCATTCACCCTCGCGCGTCTATTGAATTGGCACCACTTATTGTTTCCGGCACCCGAGGCAGGCTTTGCCGCCCGCGCATTGAATATAGGTGCACTGCGCGGGGATGAGCCCATGCAGGTGGTATCGGGCCGGCTTGACCGACCGACCGTGCATTTCGAGGCGCCGCCACGCCTGGGCCTTGAGCAAGCGCTGGAGGAGTTCCTGGAATGGTTTGAAAGCAGTCGTAATCAACCGGAACTGGACCCACTGGTCCGCGCCGGCGTGGCACATTTCTGGTTTGTCACACTGCACCCATTCGATGACGGCAACGGTCGCCTGACCCGTGCCATCACGGATTTGGCGTTGGCCCAGGGCGAGCACCAAGCCATCCGTTTTTACGCAATGTCGGCCAGCATTCTCGAGGACCGCGCCGGTTATTACCACGCACTGGAGTCCAGTCAGAAGGCCACGCTGGATATCACCGACTGGCTGGAATGGTTCCTCAAAACCCTGTTGAACAGCCTGCAGCAGGCGATGGCTCGGATTGATCGGGTATTGGACAAAAGCCGTTTCTGGCAGCAGCACCGCGACCTCGCGTTGTCCGCCGAACAGATCAAGGTGCTCAACCGCCTGCTCGACGGCGGTGAAAAGGGCTTTGAGCACGGGATCAGCGCCGCTCAGTACCAAGCCGTCGCCAAGGTGTCAAAAGCCACGGCGACGCGTCACCTGGCTGATCTGCTGGAAACCGGCTGCCTGGTGCGATTGCCCGGTGGAGGCCGCAGCACACGCTATCAAATCAACAATGGCAGAGATTGAAGAGCGCCCCGCTCATTTGCCCAGAATCCCCATGTCTGCTAGTGTCGCGCCGGTTTACCGTCTACCGGAATAGCCGCCATGGCCCGCAAAAAAGTTGCACTCGATTTCGAACAATCCCTCGCCGACCTGCAAGCCCTGGTCGAGCGTCTGGAGAACGGCGAGTTGTCGCTGGAAGACTCGTTGACGGCGTTTGAGCAAGGCATCGGCCTGACTCGCGACTGCCAGAGCGCGTTGGCGCAGGCGGAGCAGAAGGTGCAAGTGCTGCTGGAACGTGACGGGGAGTTGGCCGAGGAACCTTTCGATGCGGAACAGCCGGAATGATCGACGCGTATCAGGCCAGTAGCCAAGCCCGGGTCAACGCGGCGCTGGAACCCTTGTTTGTTGCACCCAGCCCGGAAATGAACCGCCTGTATGCCGCCATGCGCTACAGCGTGATGAATGGCGGCAAGCGCGTGCGCCCATTGCTGGCGTATGCCGCCTGTGAAGCCCTGGGTGCGCCGGCCGAGGAGGCCAATGGCGCGGCGTGTGCGGTGGAGCTGATTCACGCCTACTCCCTGGTGCATGACGATTTGCCGGCCATGGACGACGACGATCTGCGTCGCGGTCAACCGACGACTCACAAAGCCTTTGATGAGGCCTATGCGATTCTGGCCGGTGATGGCCTGCAGAGCCTGGCGTTCAGCGCCTTGCTGGACCCACGCTTGAGCAGCGTGAATGCCGAGATCCGCCTGCGCATGGTGACCACACTCGCCCACGCCGCCGGCCCGGCCGGCATGGTCGGCGGGCAAGCCATCGACATGGGCTCCGTCAGCCTCAAGCTGGACCAGCACGCCCTGGAACACATGCATCGCCACAAGACCGGCGCGCTGATCGAAGCCGCCGTGCACCTGGGCGCCCTGGCCAGTGGCCGCGCGCAAGCTGCGCAATTGGCGGCCCTGCAGACCTACTCCCGGGCCATCGGCCTGGCGTTCCAGGTGCAGGACGACATTCTGGATGTGGAAAGTGACACCGCCACCCTGGGCAAACGCCAAGGTGCCGATATCGCGCGGGACAAACCGACTTATCCGTCCCTGCTCGGCCTTGAAGCCGCCAAGGTCTATGCCCTGGAACTGCGCGACCAGGCCCTGGAGGCCCTGCGACCTTTCGACGCGGCAGCCGAGCCGCTGCGCGACCTGGCGCGGTATATCGTCGAACGCCGCCACTGAGCCGCCACTGAGCAAGTGCGGCCATTCGCGCCGCCGAATCAGCCAAGTTCGGCGCTTCGCGTGGGCAGTTTGCGATGCTTGAGGTAAACTGCCGCCTCTTTTATACCTATAACGATTCGCCTGATGCCCACGACGTTTCAAGAGATTCCCCGCAAGCGCCCGTCCACGCCCCTGCTCGACCGTGCTGCCACGCCGGACGGCCTGCGTCGACTGGGTGAAGCCGAGCTGGAAACCCTGGCCGATGAGTTGCGCCTGGAATTGCTCTACACGGTCGGCCAGACCGGTGGGCATTTCGGTGCCGGGCTGGGCGTTATCGAGCTGACCATCGCCCTGCATTACGTGTTCGACACCCCGGACGACCGGCTGGTGTGGGACGTGGGCCACCAGGCGTACCCGCATAAAATCCTGACCGGTCGTCGCGAGCGCATGAGCACGCTGCGCCAGAAGGACGGCGTGGCCGCCTTCCCGCGTCGCTCCGAGAGCGAGTACGACACCTTTGGCGTCGGCCACTCCAGCACCTCCATCAGTGCAGCGCTGGGCATGGCGATTGCCGCCCGCCTGCAAGGCAGCGAGCGCAAGGCGATTGCGGTGATTGGTGACGGCGCATTGACCGCCGGCATGGCCTTCGAGGCGCTGAACCATGCGCCGGAAGTGGACGCCAATATGCTGGTGATCCTCAACGACAACGACATGTCGATCTCGCGCAATGTCGGTGGCCTGTCCAACTACCTGGCCAAAATCCTCTCCAGCCGTACTTACGCAAGCATGCGTGAAGGCAGCAAGAAAGTGCTCTCGCGTCTGCCGGGCGCGTGGGAAATTGCCCGACGCACCGAAGAGTACGCCAAGGGCATGCTGGTGCCTGGCACCCTGTTCGAAGAGCTGGGCTGGAATTACATCGGCCCCATCGACGGCCACGACCTGCCGACCCTGATCGCCACCCTGCGCAATATGCGCGACCTCAAGGGCCCGCAATTCCTGCATATCGTCACCAAGAAGGGCAAAGGCTTCGCGCCGGCGGAAGTCGACCCGATCGGTTACCACGCGATCACCAAGCTGGAGCCACTGGACGCCCCCGCCGCTGCGCCGAAAAAGGCCAGCGGTCCGAAGTATTCCGGGGTATTTGGCGAATGGCTGTGCGACATGGCCGCCGCCGACCCACGCCTGGTGGGCATTACCCCGGCCATGAAGGAAGGCTCCGACCTGGTGGCGTTCAGCGAGCGTTTCCCGCTGCGTTACTTCGACGTGGCGATTGCCGAGCAGCACGCGGTCACCTTTGCCGCCGGCATGGCCTGTGAAGGCGCCAAGCCCGTGGTGGCGATCTACTCGACGTTCCTGCAGCGCGGTTACGACCAACTCGTCCACGATGTGGCCGTGCAGAATCTCGACGTCTTGTTCGCCATCGACCGCGCCGGCCTGGTGGGCGAAGACGGCCCGACCCACGCCGGCAGTTTCGATCTGTCGTACCTGCGTTGCATCCCCGGCATGCTGGTGATGACGCCAAGCGACGAGAACGAACTGCGCAAAATGCTCAGCACCGGCCACCTGTACAACGGCCCGGCTGCAGTGCGTTACCCACGCGGCACGGGCCCGAATGCGGTGATCGAGAAGGACCTGGAACCGATCGAAATCGGCAAGGGCATCGTGCGCCGCCAAGGCCGCCAGACGGCATTCCTGGTGTTTGGCGTGCAATTGGCCGAAGCCTTGAAAGTGGCCGAAAAGATCGACGCCACCGTGGTCGACATGCGTTTCGTCAAGCCGCTGGATGAAGCACTCGTGCGCGAGATCGCCGGTAGCCATGAGCTGCTGGTGACCCTCGAAGAGAACGCCATCATGGGCGGTGCGGGCGCGGCGGTCAGCGAGTTCCTGGCGCGGGAGAATGTGCTCAAGTCGGTACTGCACCTGGGCTTGCCGGATGTGTACGTCGAACATGCCAAGCCGGCGCAGATGCTGGCTGAATGCGGGCTGGATGAAGCCGGTATCGAGGCGGCGGTGCGTGAGCGCATGACGCTGCTGGGCCTGTAACAAGCATCAAACTGTGGGAGGGGGCTTGCTCCCGATTGCCGTGTGTCAGTCTCGATATCTATGACTGATGCACCGCTATCGGGAGCAAGCCCCCTCCCACATTTGATGGGTGTTCACTTCAAAACTACGGAAAGACCATGAAACGCCTGTGCCTCGCCCTGCTGCTTCTGCCTTCCTGCGAACTGCTCGCCGACACCCGCGACGACGCCCTGAAACTCCCCGACGTGGTCATCAGCGCCAACCGCCAGGTCCAGGCACGTAGTGACAGCAGCACCGCCAACACGGTCTTCACCCGCGACGATATCGACCGCTTGCAGCCCAGCAGCGTGAGCGACTTGCTGAGCCGCGTGCCAGGTGTGCAGGTGGCCCCCAGTGGCGGCCGTGGCAGCACGACCAACGTTTACATTCGGGGGACCTCCACCGCCCAGAGCCTGGTGCTGGTGGATGGCCAACGCATCAGCAGTTCCACCACCGGCACCAGCAACCTGCAATACCTCAATATCGAGCAGATCGAGCGCGTCGAGGTGCTGCGAGGCTCACGCTCGGCGATCTACGGCAGTGATGCCATTGGCGGGGTGATTCAGATCTTCACCCGGCGCAATACGACGTCCGGTCTGCAACCGCGCCTTCACCTGGGCTTCGGCAGCCGCCAGACGTGGGAACGCAGCCTGGGAGTGTCCGGGGGCGATTCGCAGACCCGCTTCAACCTCGGCGCCAGCCTGGATGACACCGCCGGGATCAACCGTACCTACACCTCCTACCCCAGCGATGGCGATCATGATGCCTATCGCAACCAGGCCCTCAGTTTCAGCCTGAGCCACGCCTTCAGCGACCAGGTCGACGCCGGCATCAACGTGTTGGATAACCGTGGCAAAAGCGCGTACGACAACCCGTTTGGTCGCTATGACTCGACCACCTTCCAGAGTTTCCAACAGAAACCCTACACCGACTTCAGCGTCAGTAACGTCAGCAGCTTTATCGACGCGCGGATCAACGACACCTGGAAGTCCCGCGTCGAACTGGGCCACAGCGAAAACCGCGAAGAGTCGCTGGATAAACTCAGCGATGAACGCAGTGTGTTCAACACCTACCGCAATTCGCTGAACTGGCAGAACGACCTGACCCTCAATGATCAGAACAGCCTGATCCTGGGCGCCGATGGCTACGAAGATCGGGTCAACAGCAGCACCGCGCTCGCCGAAGACAGCCGTTGGAACCGTGCGGTGTTTATCCAGCATCGCTTTGCAGCGCGGTACTTTTCCACCGAGCTGGGCCTGCGTCGCGACCAGAACCAGCAGTTCGGCGGCCACAACAGCTGGAGCGGCAGCTTGACCCTGCCCGTCAACCCGGACAACGACCTGCTGTTCAGTTACAGCGAGGGGTTTCGCGCCCCGACGTTCAATGACCTGTACTACCCGGACGAATACGGCTTTAAAAACAGCAACCCGAACCTGCGCCCCGAAACCTCGAAAAGTTACGAAGTGCAGTGGCGCAGCCAACTCAGCGACACCGCCCGCCTGGAAGCTTCGCTGTACCGCACCGATATCCAGGACGCGATCGTGTTCGGCAGCGACGGCCCGCAAAACGTCAGTTCGGCACGCATCAATGGCTTCGAAGCCACACTCAGGCAGGATCTGTTCGGCTGGCAAGGCAGCCTGGGCCTGGCCATGATTGACCCACGCGACCGCGATACCGGGCGCACCTTGGCACGTCGCGCCCGGCGTACCCTGAGCCTGGACCTGGATCGGCAATTCGAGCGTTTCGGCGTAGGCGCCAGCTGGCAAGCCGTCAGCAGCAGCTATGACGACCCGAAGAACCAACACCCGTTGGGCGGCTATGGACTGCTCGGGTTACGCGCCAGTTGGGCCATGAGCCGTGAAATCGCGCTGAACATGAAGCTCGATAACCTGCTGGATAAACGCTACAGCCGGGCGTTGTATCAGTATCAAGGCCAGCAATATGGCTACCGCGAAGAAGGTCGGACGCTGATGTTTGGCGTCACCTGGACTCCGGAACTCTAACGGGCAAGCACCTCACACAAGCGCGCCACCGCCTCCAGCATCTGCCCGCTGGGCCGCTCAAGGCCCTTGTCCGGCACCACCAGCAACCGCTCCTGCGCCACTGCGGCGACTTGAGGCCATGCTTTCCATGCTTCCAACTGAAGTTGATCGCCGACCAGGATCACCTCGGGATTGCGCTGCAACACCGATTCGATGCTGACTTGCGGCGCGGGCAGCTTGAGGTCACCGAACACATTGCGTGCACCGCACACACTCAACGCATCGCTGATGATCTGCCCGCCACCGACGGTATACAGCGGCTGGTTCCACACCTGATAAAACACCCGCAGCGGCTCGGCCCGTTGGTAGCGCTGGCGCAGGTCGGCCAGGCGCTGATGCAACTGCCCCGCCAACTGCCGGCCCGCCTCGGCCCGCCCCAACTGCTCGGCGATGGCTTGGATTTGGCCGGTCAGTTGCTCAAGGCTGTGGGGTTCGGCGACATACACGGGGATATTCAGGCGTTGCAGTTGCTCACGCTGGGCCGGGCCGATGCTGCCGGGCCACAGCAGGATCAGGTCCGGCTTGAGGCTGAGCAGGCGCTCCATATCCAGTTGGCCGTAATGCCCGACCGAGGGCACCTTGGCCAATGCAGCAGGACGTTCGCCGCCGTCGAGCACGCCCACCAGCAGGTCGGCCGCCCCCAGTTCCACGACGATTTCAGAGAGAGATGGCGCCAGGCTGACCACCCGTTCAACGGCCAGCCCCGGCACACTGAATGCCAGCAGCAGCACCGCCAGCCAATGACGCCTCATCCCAGCTGACGCGGGATGCGATAAAGGTAGAACAACACCAGGGTCGACAGTGCCAGCAAACACAACGGCACGGCTTCCAGGCCCACGAATACCGCCAGCGTACCGATCCAGGCCGGCAGGGCAGCCACCATCAACGCCGTGCGTCGACGCGCCGCGAGGGTAATCCAGGCGGCCGGTTCATCGGGGGTGTCGAGGGCTTTAGAGGTGGCGATCAGCGCGTGTTTATAGCCGTTGAAGTAGCGCAGGCTCAGAAACATCGAGGCCACGCCGGCGATAAAAAACGGCATGGCCAGCACCGACAGCATGGGTTCGGCCTGGCTGAACAGCAGGTTGATCACGAACAAGGACAGCAACGCCAGGGCCAGGTACTGCCACCAATTGAAGGACAGTCGCCGCTTTACCTGGCCACGGGTCACGCGCGGTCGACCTCGCCCTGATGTTCGTTGCCCATCATATGGTCGAGTTTGCTGGCCTTGGTCGCCAGGTAGAGCTTGTTGTGCGGGTTGTGCCCCGTGTGCAGCGGCACACGCTCGGCCACAGTGATGCCCATCTCGGTCAAGGCTTTGACCTTGCGCGGGTTGTTGGTCATCAGGCGCAGGGATTTCACGCCCAGATGCTCCAGCATCGGCAGGCAGATGGCGTAGTCACGCTGGTCGGCGGCAAAGCCCAGGCGCTCGTTGGCTTCCACCGTATCGGCGCCGCCGTCCTGCAATTCATAGGCGCGGATCTTGTTCATCAGGCCAATACCGCGGCCTTCCTGACGCAGGTACAACAACACGCCACGGCCTTCACGGGCGATGGCGCGCAAAGCGGCTTCCAATTGCGAACCGCAGTCACAACGCTGGCTGAACAGTGCGTCACCGGTCAGGCACTCAGAATGCACACGGCCCAGCACCGGCGCGCCGTCGGCGATGTCACCCAGGCTGAGCACAACGTGCTCGCGACCGGTGGCCTCTTCAAGGAAGCCGTTCATGGTGAACGTGGCAAAAGGGGTAGGCAGCTTGGAAGCGGCGACGAAAACGACGGGCACCGTGTGCTCCTGATTTCTAGATTTCACAGAGGCGGTCATTGTAACAGCAGGTTCCTACAGACGCTTAAGCTGAATTATCGCTGATAAAGATCAATCGGTTCGATTGGCCTTCGTCCTGGTTCTATGCAGGTCAGAACGGATAGGGCTGTTTCCAGCGCGCAAAAATCGGCTTCAGCTCACCACTTTTGACCAGGACAGCGATGCGCTGGTCATACACCGTCATCAGGGCACGCCCCCGCTCGTTATCGGCGAAGCCTACGTACACCGGCAGTTCGGCGATATGGGTGAGCTTGAATTGTGTGGGGTCGTCTGCCTGAGCCAGGATGTATTGGGCTTCGGGGAGCGCATCGATATAAAAGTCGGCACGGCCGTATTGCAGCATCGGCAGAATGCCGCTGCGCCGCTCAATCGGGTGGAAGCGCTTCACATTGGGCAGGTACGCCTCATATTTGTAGCCACGCACCCACGCCAGACGATAGTTGCCCAGCGTGGCGATACTCGGTATCGGCGCGGTGGCCAGCCCAAGGGCGTAGATGTGATCCGAGTCAAAGTGCCAGTGGGGGTACAGCACGCCATCGGCTTCGTTGCGGTACGACCCCACCCAGCCATCCACTTCGCCGCGCTGGGCCAGGCCGACCGAGCGGGTATAAGGCACGCTGCGGTGTTGCAAGGTGATGCCTGCCGGCTCGAAGATCTGACGTAACACCTCCCAGGCCAGCCCCGTGCCATCCGCGTTGGTGTAGTCGTTCCATTCCTCGCTGGCCAGCATGATCTTGCCTGGGGGCGACGCTTCATCCGCCGGCACCAGCGGGGCGACGGCACACAACGCAATCAGCAGCCAGTGACGCATAGGCATGGTGACGGTCTCCAACACAGTGTGGACCGTATAAAGGGTAGCGCAGCTCGCCGGTTCATGGCGTTTCGCAAAAATGCTGATAGCCCCGAACGGCCGGGGTGATGTCCTGCCCGTTTACATCGAGCAGCTTCACGCCCTGCCCGGCCTCGACCCGACCGATCACATGGATCGGCCAGCCGTCGGCCTGCAGCGGCGCCAACTGGGCCGGTGGCAAGGTAAATACCAGCACATAGTCGTCGCCGCCACTCAAAGCGGCCACACGCGCCTCGTCATCGCCGACAAACGCCAGCAAGGCCGTGGACAGTGGCAGCTTCTGACGTTCGACCAACAGGCCGACAGATGACGCCTTGGCAATATGCCCGCAATCGGCCAGCAGCCCGTCGGAGATATCCATCACAGACGTAGCCTTGCCCCGTAACGCCAGCCCCAAGGCCAGCTGCGGTTGCGGCGACCAGTAATGCGCCAGCAACGGATCGGCGATGGCCGCCTGTGCACTGCGTTGGCCCAGCACCAGCGGCAAGGCACCGGCAGCGTTGCCCAACTCACCGCCCACACACAGCAGGTCACCCGGCCGTGCCCCGCCGCGCGTCAACGCCTGCCCAGCCGGGACACGCCCCAATACCGTGAGGGTCAGGCTCAGCGGCCCACGGGTGGTGTCGCCACCCACCAGGCTCACACCGCAGCGTTGGGCCATGGCGTTCAAACCCTGGGCATAGCGTTGCAGCCAATCGGCATCGACCGTCGGCGTCGTCAGGGCAAGGGTAAACGCAAGAGGGTTGGCGCCCATGGCAGCCAGATCGCTCACCGCCACAGCCAACGAGCGCTGGCCGAGCAGGAACGGATCGCAAGGGTCGGCAAAATGCACCCCGGCCACCAACGTATCCGTGGAGATTGCCAACTGCTCCCCAGGCGGGAGCGCCAGCAAGGCGCAGTCGTCGCCGATCCCCAGGGCAATGCCTTCGCCGCCTTGCGCACAGGGCGCGGCGGCGAAGTAGTTGCGGATCAGCTCGAACTCACCCATCAGGGACTCAAGCGCAAATCAGCGCTTATGTTCCTTCACTTCGGCTTCACGCAGGCGCGGGGCCAGCTTGTCGAGCACGCCGTTGACGAACTTGTGGCCGTCGGTCGAACCGTAGACTTTCGCCAGCTCGATGCCTTCGTTGATCACCACGCGGTACGGTACGTCGACGCGATAGAGCAGTTCCCAGGCCGACAAGCGCATCACGCACAGTTCAACCGGGTCCAGCTCTTCGATGGTCAGGTCCAGGCACGGTGCCAGGGCCGCATCGATCTCGGTCAGGTGGGCATGCACACCGTGCAGGATGTCGTGGAAGTACGGCAGGTCGGCAAAGGTAAAATCGTTGTCGACGCGAAACTGCGCTTCGATTTCGTTCAACGAAGCACCCGCCAGGTGGCGCTGGTACAGCGCCTGGGTCGCCAGCTGACGAGCAGCACGACGCTTCTCGTTCTTCGATGGCTTGCCGGCGTCCGCTGGGCGTGGGTCGCGTGGGTTGAAACGATCGCTCTCGTCGGAAATCACTTGGCCTCCAACTGCGACAGCAGGCTGACCATTTCCAGGGCGGACAGGGCAGCTTCGGCGCCTTTGTTACCGGCCTTGGTGCCGGAGCGCTCGATGGCTTGCTCGATGGAGTCAACGGTCAGCACGCCGAAGGCAACCGGTACGCCGAATTCCATGGACACCTGGGCCAGGCCCTTGGTGCATTCGCCAGCCACGTATTCGAAATGCGGAGTACCGCCACGAATGACCGCGCCCAGGGCGATGATCGCCGCGTATTCGCCCTGCTGTGCGACTTTTTGCGCAACCAGCGGAATTTCGAAGGCGCCAGGGGCACGGATGAGGGTGATGTCGCTTTCGCTCACACCATGGCGAACCAGGGCGTCCACGGCACCGCTTACCAGGCTTTCAACCACGAAGCTGTTGAAGCGGCCAACCACCAGGGCATAGCGGCCTTTGGGGGCGATGAAGGTACCTTCGATGGTCTTCAGGGTCATTCGACAAATCTCTTAAAGAGCCGGGACGCGAAAAAGGCGCCCCTTAGTGATGATTTAACCGCGAACAAGGGGCAAAAATCGCCGGCCTTTATTCGGAGGGCACGTATTCTACAACTTCCAGGTCGAAACCGGATATCGCATTAAATTTCATCGGTGCACTCATCAGGCGCATTTTGCGCACACCGAGGTCACGCAGGATCTGCGAACCGGCACCGACGATGCTGTAGGTGGTCGGTTTTTTCACCGGCGCGTGGTCGGCGGTTTCGCGGATATGCGCCAGCAGCACATCGCCATCGAGCGGGTGACCGAGCAGCAGCACCACACCGCTGCCGGCCTCGGAAACCGCAGCCATGGCGGCCCGCAGGCTCCAGCGCCCAGGTTGCTTGACCATCAGCAGGTCACGCAGCGGGTCCATGTTGTGCACCCGCACCAGGGTCGGTTCTTCGGCGCAGATGTTGCCCAGGGTCAGGGCCATGTGCACGTCGCCTTCCACTGAATCACGGTAGGTCACCAAATTGAATTGGCCCAGTTCGCTGTCCAGAGGCTGCTCGGCAATCCGCTGAACGGTACGTTCGTGGATCATGCGGTAGTGAATCAGGTCGGCAATGGTGCCGATCTTGAGGTTGTGCTCAGCGGCAAAAGCTTCCAGCTCAGGACGACGGGCCATGGTGCCGTCGTCGTTCATCACCTCGCAGATCACCCCGCTCGGCTCAAAACCGGCCATGCGCGCCAGGTCGCAGGCCGCCTCGGTGTGGCCGGCACGTGCCAGGGTGCCGCCCGGCTGGGCCATCAACGGGAAAATGTGACCCGGGCTGACGATGTCTTCCGCCTTGGCGTCTTTGGCGGCGGCGGCTTGCACGGTGCGTGCGCGGTCAGCGGCAGAGATACCGGTGGTGACGCCGGTGGTCGCCTCAATGGAAACCGTGAACTTGGTGCCGAAACCCGAGCCGTTGCGCGGCGCCATCAACGGCAGCTTGAGCAACTCGCAGCGCTCGCGGCTCATGGGCATGCAGATCAGCCCGCGGGCGTGCTTGGCCATAAAGTTGATGTGCTCAGGCTGGCAGGCCTCGGCGGCCATGATGATGTCGCCTTCGTTTTCACGGTCTTCGTCATCCATCAGGATGACCATCTTGCCTTGGCGGATGTCTTCAACCAGTTCTTCGATGCTATTGAGCGCCACGCGGCACCCCCTTGGTCAGGATTTCAGGTAGCCGTTAGCGGCCAGAAAACTTTCAGTGATGTTCCCGGACGATGGCTCTGCGGCCTTTTCGCCCAGTAACAGGCGCTCCAGGTAACGGGCCAGCAAGTCCACTTCCAGGTTCACCCGGCGACCCGGCTGGTACGAGGCCATGATCGTTTCGCTGAGCGTGTGGGGAATGATGGTCAATTCAAACTCGGCGCCATTGACCGCGTTAACGGTCAGGCTGGTGCCATCGACGGTGATCGAGCCTTTGTGGGCGATGTACTTGGCCAGCTCTTTGGGAGCCCGGATGCGAAATTCCACGGCACGTGCGTTTTCGCTGCGCGCCACCACTTCGCCGACGCCGTCGACATGGCCGCTGACCAGGTGACCGCCCAGGCGGGTGGTGGGCGTCAGGGCTTTTTCCAGGTTGACCGGGCTGCCCGCCTTGAGGTCATTCATCGCCGTGCAGTCCAGGGTTTCCCGGCTGACGTCGGCGGCAAAGCCGTTGCCCGGCAATTCGATGACGGTCAGGCATACGCCGTTGACGGCGATGCTGTCGCCCAGCTTGACGTCGCCGAGGTCGAGCTTGCCGGTTTCAACCAGCAGGCGTACATCGCCGCCTTTTGGGGTCATGGCGCGGATGCTGCCGATGGATTCGATAATGCCGGTGAACATGGCCTTCTCCAGGAAAACAGGGCTGCGCCGGGCGCAGGCCGGAAATTATACGCTCGCTACTGGCAAAGGAATGGCAGTGACTCGCCAGTCGTCGCCCACAGCGCGCATTTCAGTGATCTTGAGTTGGGGGGCATCCGCCAGTTTCTCAAGCGGCCAGTCCAACAAAGGCCGGGCGGCGGAGCCAAGGAACTTGCCGGCGACGAAAATCACGTACTCGTCCACCAGCCCCTGCTGGGCGAAGGCGCCTGCCAGGCTCGGACCGGCCTCCACCAGCACCTCGTTGGCGCCACGCGCGGCCAGGGCAACCAGGGCCGAACGCAGGTCGACCTGGCCATCAACCCCCGGCACCACCAGGCATTCAGGGCCCCGCGGGAACTGATTCTCCGGAGTGACGCAGGTGATGACCAGGGCCGGGCCGGCCTTGAAGAACGGCGCGTTAAGCGGCACGCGCAGGCGGCCGTCGATCAGCACGCGCAAGGGCGGACGCGACATGGCCAAAGCGGTGGTCGCCTCATCCAGGCCCAGTTCGGCAGCACGCACGGTCAGGCGGGCGCCGTCGGCTAACACGGTGTCGGCGCCGGTCAGCACCACACTGGCTTCGGCACGCAGGCGTTGCACGGCGGCGCGGGCAGCCGGGCCGGTGATCCATTGGCTTTCGCCGCTGGCCATGGCGGTGCGGCCGTCCAGGCTCATTGCCAGCTTGACCCGCACAAACGGCAGGCCGTGCTCCATGCGTTTGAGGAAGCCCGGGTTCAGTGCACGCGCCTGTGCTTCCAGCACACCGCTCTGCACCTCGATACCGGCCTGAGCCAGGCGCTGCATGCCACGCCCGGCCACTTCCGGGTTCGGGTCCTGCATCCCGGCGACGACACGCGCCACACCGGCACTCACCAATGCATCCGCACACGGCGGGGTACGCCCATGATGGCTGCAGGGTTCGAGGGTCACGTACACCGTGGCGCCACGTGCCTTGTCGCCGGCGGCGCGCAGGGCGTTGGGCTCGGCGTGGGGTTCGCCGGTGCGCTCATGCCAGCCTTCGCCGACCACCTGCCCATCGCGCACGATCACGCAGCCTACACGCGGGTTGGGGTGAGTGGTGTACAGGCCCTTGCGCGCCAGTTCCAGGGCGCGGGCCATGTAATGAGCGTCGAGGACAGCCTGCTCGGCAGTGGAAGACGGGTTCATTCTTTGACCGGCTCACGGGCCAGGCGGTCGATCTCTTCGCGGAACTCATTGAGGTCCTGGAAGCGTCGATACACCGAGGCGAAACGGATATAGGCGACTTCGTCGAGCTTTTGCAGCTCGCCCATCACCAGTTCTCCAACCACCAGGCTCTTGACCTCGCGCTCGCCGGTGGCGCGCAGCTTGTGCTTGATGTGCACCAGCGCCGCCTCCAGCCGCTCGACACTCACCGGGCGTTTTTCCAGGGCACGCTGCATACCGGCGCGCAGTTTGTCTTCGTCGAAAGGCTGGCGACTGCCGTCGGACTTGATCAGACGCGGCAATACCAGTTCGGCGGTTTCGAAGGTGGTGAAACGTTCACCGCAGGCCAGGCATTCGCGCCGGCGACGCACTTGATCGCCCTCGGCGACCAGACGCGAATCAATGACCTTGGTGTCGTTGGCACCGCAGAAGGGACAGTGCATGGTGGCAGGCAACAAAAAAAGGGAGGGCCATGGTAGCGCATCCCCGTGGCAAGACAAGCCATAGCCTTTACGGTATATAGGCGGGCTATTATGTTTCTTGATTTTCAAACCACGGATTTTGTCACTTCTGGAGCCGTACATGCAGTTACGACCACTGGTTTTACTCGGCCTGTTCAGTTTTCTGGTCGCCTGCAGCAGCGAAGCCCCCAAGCCGACCGCGCCTCAACCGACACCAGCCCAAGAGAAAAAAGTCCCGGGTATTGAAGACCTTGGCCCCTTGCCGGCGTATCAGCGGGAAATCAGCGGCATCCTCAACGGCGTGCCGGCCAATGCCGAAGTCGAACTGGCGCTGCTGGTGATCGATGAGCGTAACCGCCCGCAACAATTGCTCGCCAGCAGCGTGTTGTCCGCCAACGGCAAGCCCCTGGCCTTCCGCCTGCGCTTCAACCCCGAGGCGTTCCCGGCCGGTGCGCGGGTTGAATTACGCGGCCGCGCCAGCCAGTCCGGCCAGTTGATCCTGCACCTGCCCGCCGTGCGTATCACCCAGGCGATCACCCAGACCACCGGTCCCTTGCAACTCGTCAAGGCACCATGACGCCACCGCTGCCTCTGCAGCGCGCCCTCAGCGAGCTGATCGGCGACGCCCAACTGGTGCCCTGCCCGCTGCCGGGCACCGAGTTGTCATTGTGGCTGCTGGATGCGGACAACATGGACCGCGAATTCAGCCAGGAAGAAACCCGGCGTATCCTGCATGAGCCGCCCTACTGGAGTTTCTGCTGGGCCAGCGGCCTGGCGCTGGCGCGATACCTGGCGGCCAACCCCGAGTGGGTTGCCGACAAACGCGTACTGGACTTCGGCGCCGGCTCCGGCGTGGCCGGGATTGCCGCCGTCAAGGCGGGCGCACGCGAAGTGGTGGCCTGTGACCTTGACCCACTGGCGCTGGCCGCCTGCCGGGCCAATGCCGAACTCAACGGTGTGAAGCTGGGTTATTCGGCAGACTTCTTCGCCGAAGCCGACCGCTTCGACCTGATCCTGGTGGCCGACGTGCTCTACGACCGGGCCAACCTGCCGCTGCTGGATCAATTCCTCACCCGTGGCCGCGAAGCGCTGGTGGCCGACTCGCGGGTCAGGGACTTCCAGCACCCGGATTACCGGCGGTTGCAGATCCTTGAGGCACTGACACTGCCCGACCTGGCCGAGCCTTGGGAGTTTCGCAAGGTGAGCCTGTACCATTCGCGGCGCCAGCCCTTATAGTTGCGCCATTCCCGCTTTATTCGAGACGCCCCATGAGTGAGCCCACGCCGTACATCTTCGATGCCACCACTGCCACCTTTGATCAGGCAGTCATCGAAAACTCGTTCCACAAGCCTGTGTTGGTGGATTTCTGGGCCGAGTGGTGTGCCCCGTGCAAGGCGTTGATGCCGCTGTTGGCGCAGATTGCCGAGAGTTATCAGGGCGAGTTGCTGTTGGCCAAGGTCGACTGCGAGGCAGAGCAGGATATCGTTGCGCGTTTTGGCATTCGCAGCCTGCCGACGGTGGTGTTGTTCAAGGATGGCCAGCCGGTGGACGGGTTTGCCGGAGCGCAGCCGGAGTCGGCGGTGCGGGCGATGCTGGAGCCACATGTGCAGATGCCGCCACCGGCTGCGGCCGATCCGCTGGAACAGGCTCAGGCGCTGTTTGCCGAAGGGCGTATCAGCGAGGCCGAAGCGGTGCTGGTCGCACTGCTGGGCGAGGACAACACCCACGCCGCCGCGCTGATCCTGTACGCACGCTGCCTGGCCGAACGCGGTGAATTGGGCGAAGCCCAGGCGGTGCTGGATGCCGTGAAAAGCGACGATCACAAAGCCGCACTCGCCGGGGCGAAGGCACAGATCACCTTCCTGCGCCAGGCGGCCGACCTGCCGGACGCCGCCGACCTGAAAAGCCGCCTGGCGCAAAACCCGCAGGACGATGAAGCCGCCTATCAGTTGGCGATTCAACAACTGGCACGCCAGCAGTACGACGCGGCGCTGGAAGGCTTGCTGAAACTGTTTATCCGTAATCGCAGCTACAGCGAAGGCTTGCCGCACAAAACCCTGCTACAGGTGTTCGAATTGCTCGGCAACGACCACCCATTGGTCACGGCATACCGCCGCAAGTTGTTCGCCGCGCTGTATTAAGCGTCGACCCAACGGTACAGCGGCGTGTCCCCGCCGCTAGCGACTTTGACATTGGCACTGTGTCGCAAGCGCACCAACAGGCGCTTGCCGGACGCGGCATCGCCGGCCAGCCCTTCCAGTTGATCGAGCAATTCCAACCCGCTGAGTTGCCCGGCCTGGCGCAACAGGTCCTGGGCCTTCTGCCATAAATCATCGGTCTGCTTGACTGGCGCAGCAGTCGGCGCGAGGGGCGCCGGGGCGGCCTGCAACTGCGCGCCCAGCCGGGCCCAGTCGCCGTCGTCCAGCTCCAGGGTCAAATCTACCGGCAGATCGCCAACGGTTCCACGAATTCGCAACATCGTCCTTCCTCCTGCATTTTTCTGACAGGCATGCTCCCACGCGGCTTGCGCAACGCCAAGCGGGCGGTCAAACTCTGCACACATTGTTATAAGATCACATAACAAAACTTTCATGTTCTGGAGCCTTCTCATGCGCCGTCTGCTGCTCGCTTTGCCGTTTGCCCTGCTGCCATTGGCTGTCGCCCACGCTCATGATGAACACGAACACGAACATGGCAGCCTCGGCGCCCATGAGCACGGGGTCGGCCGCCTTAACGCCGTGCTCGACGGCCAGGCGCTGGAGGTGGAGTTCGACAGCCCGGCCATGAACCTCGTGGGTTTCGAACACCAGGCCAGCACCGCCGCCGACAAGGCCAAGGTCGCCGCCGCACGCAAACAGCTGGAAAACCCGTTGGCGCTGTTCAACCTGCCCAAGGCCGCCGGCTGCGTGATCAGCACCCAGGAACTCAACAGCCCGCTGTTCGGCGACAAGCCGGAAGCCGAGCATGACGACGACGATGACGACCATGCCACCGACGGCAAAGGCGCCGCCGCCCACGAGCATCATCACGATCACAGCGAGATCCACGCCCACTATCAATTCACCTGCGCCACGCCGACGGCATTGAGCAACCTTGACCTGACGCAAGTGTTCAAGACCTTCCCCGCGACCCAGAAAATCCAGGTACAACTGATCGGTCCGAGCGGCCAGCAAGGTGTTGAAGCGACGGCCGCCGCAGCCACCCTGAAGTTCTGAACACATGACCCAAGCATTGATCGAACTGTCTGACCTGGGCTTCAATTGGCCGGGTCACCCCCAGTTGCTGGACATTCCCGCGTTCCGCCTGGAAGCGGGTGAAACCCTGTTTCTCAAAGGCCCGAGCGGCAGCGGCAAAACCACCCTGCTCGGGTTGCTGGGCGGCGTGCAGAAACCCAGCCGCGGCAGCATCCGCCTGCTCGGCCAGGAACTCACCGAACTGTCGGCGGGTGCCCGCGACCGTTTCCGCGTCGACCACACCGGCTATATCTTCCAGCAGTTCAACCTGCTGCCGTTTCTGTCGGTACGCGAGAACGTCGAGCTGCCCTGCCACTTCTCCAGGCTGCGCGCGCAACGGGCGGTTCAGCGTCACGGCAGTGTCGATCAGGCGGCTGCCACCTTGCTCGCGCATCTGGGGCTCAACGCTCCAGACCTGCTGGAGCGCCGCGCCGACTCGCTGTCCATCGGCCAGCAGCAACGGGTGGCCGCTGCCCGTGCGCTGATCGGCCAGCCGGAACTGGTGATCGCCGACGAGCCCACCTCGGCCCTGGACCATGACGCCCGCGAAGCGTTCATCCAGTTGCTGTTCGCCGAATGCCGCGAAGCGGGCGCCAGCCTGTTGTTTGTCAGCCATGACCAGAGCCTGGCACCGCTGTTCGACCGCAACCTGTCGCTGGCCGAACTCAATCGCGCCGCCACGCCCGCAGAGGTTTGAGATGTATCTGTTCCGTCTAGCCATGGCCAGCCTGGCTAACCGCCGCTTTACCGCGATCCTCACCGCCTTCGCCATCGCGCTTTCAGTGTGCTTGTTGCTCGCCGTGGAGCGGGTACGCACCGAAGCGCGCAACAGCTTCGCGAGCACCATCAGCGGCACCGACTTGATCGTCGGCGCCCGCTCAGGCTCGGTCAACTTGTTGCTGTATTCGGTGTTCCGCATCGGCAACGCGACCAACAACATCCGCTGGGACAGCTACGAGCACTTCGCCGCCAGCCCGCAAGTGAAGTGGGCGATCCCGATTTCCCTCGGTGACTCCCATCGCGGTTACCGCGTGATGGGCACCAACCAGTCCTATTTCGAGCATTACCAGTACGGCCGCAAACAGAACCTCGAACTGGCCAGCGGCCGCGCTTTCGCCACCGATCCGTTCGAAGTGGTACTGGGCGCCGAAGTGGCCGACGCGCTGCATTACAAACTCGGTGACAAGCTGGTACTGGCCCACGGCGTGGCGGTCGTCAGCCTGGTGAAACACGATGACAAGCCGTTCACCGTGGTCGGCATTCTCAAGCGCACCGGCACTCCGGTAGACCGCACGCTGCACATCAGCCTCGGCGGCATGGAAGCGATCCATATCGACTGGCACAACGGCGTACCGGCCCAGGGCAAGGGCCGCATCAGTGCCGATCAGGCGCGCAATATGGACCTCACCCCACAAGCCATCACGGCGTTCATGCTCGGGCTGAACAACAAGATTTCCACCTTCGCCCTGCAACGGGAAATCAACGATTTCCGTGGCGAGCCCATGCTGGCGATCTTGCCGGGCGTGGCCTTGCAAGAGCTGTGGAGCATGATGGGCACCGCCGAAAAGGCGCTGTTCGTGATCTCGTTGTTTGTGGTGCTGACCGGTTTGATCGGCATGCTCACGGCGATCCTCACCAGCCTCAACGAACGTCGCCGCGAAATGGCGATATTGCGTTCGGTGGGCGCGCGGCCTTGGCATATCGCCACGCTGCTGATCTTTGAAGCCTTCGCCCTGGCATTGTCCGGCGTGGTGGCGGGCGTGGGCTTGTTGTACCTGTGCATTGCCGCATCGCGTGGGTACTTGCAGGCCAACTACGGGCTGGACTTGCCGATGTCGTGGCCGAGCGAATATGAATGGACACTGCTCGCCGGTATCCTGTGCGCAGCGTTGTTGATGGGCAGCGTGCCCGCGTGGCGCGCCTATCGGCAATCCCTGGCCGATGGCCTGTCGATCCGTTTATGAGGAAGGCTTCGATGCGTCGTGCCCTGTTTGCGCTGTTGCTGCTGGTGAGCGTGCCCGCCTGGTCCGCCGACCAGCCCAAGGACCTGTCCTGGCAGGAGATGATCCCGCCGGATGCGCCACCGGAAATCCCCAACATGAAACCGTTGCACGACCTGTCGAACATGGCCGATGCCTTGTCGGTCGAGGCGGCGCCCGCGGCCAAGCAGGAACTGCCCAACGCGCCAGTGGTGCAAAGCCTGGACGGCCAGCATATCCGTTTGCCGGGTTATATCGTGCCGCTGGAAGTCAGCGAAGAAGGCCGCACCACCGAGTTTCTGCTGGTGCCGTATTTCGGCGCGTGCATTCACGTACCGCCGCCGCCGTCGAACCAGATCGTGCATGTGAAAAGCGAAGTCGGCGTGAAGCTCGATGAGCTCTACCAACCGTATTGGATCGAGGGTTCAATGCAGGTCAAACCCTCCACCAGCGAGTTGGCGGATGCCGGTTACCAAATGGATGCCGAGAAGATTTACGTCTACGAACTGCCGGACTAGCGCTGATTGCCCATTCATTGAGCTGAGTCAAAAGATCGAACGGAACGATCTTTACCATTGGACGTACAACTTTTAAACGTCCTTTTGGAGCTCCCATGAACAAGTCCCTGCTCGGCGCGTCCCTCTTCGCGCTCGCCCTCGCCGCCCCTGCCGTCCACGCTCACGAAGCGGGCGACATTCTGGTTCGCGCCGGTGCTATCACCGTGAACCCGAAGGCTGACAGCGGCCACGTGAAAGTTGACCAGGGCCCATTGGCGGGCACCAACCTGGGCGGCAAGGCGACCATGAGCAGCGACACCCAGCTGGGCTTGAACTTCGCCTACATGTTGACCAACCACGTCGGTATCGAACTGCTGGCCGCCACTCCGTTCGAGCATGACGTGAAGATCAAGAACACCGCCCTGGGCGCCGCCAACGGCAAGCTCGGCACCTTGAAACACCTGCCGCCGACCCTCAGCGTCGTGTACTACCCGCTGGACAGCAAGTCGGCGTTTCAACCCTACGTGGGCGCTGGTATCAACTACACCTGGATCTACGACGAACACGTCGGCAGCCGTGCACAGCAAGCCGGTTTCAGCAACTTCAAGGCCGAGAATTCCTGGGGCTGGGCCGCGCAGATCGGCGCCGACTACATGATCAACGACAAGTGGATGATCAACGCCCAGGCGCGCTACATCGACATCAGCACCAAGGCGACCGTGGACAACAACGCGCTGGGCCAAGGCACTCGCGCCAAGGTAAATGTCGACGTGGACCCGATGGTCTACATGGTGGGTATCGGCTACAAGTTCTAAGCAACACCGTATCACCCTGTGGGAGGGGATTGTGGGAGGGGGCTTGCTCCCGATCGCGGTGCATCAGTCAAATGTATATTGGCTGACGCACTGCAATCGGGGGCAAGCCCCCTCCCACATTTGGAGCTTTCCCACATGGGGTTTTGTGGTGGGTCAGGTGTGGCGGTAATAGCGGTCCAGCAATGCCGGCAGCCCCGCCCGCCACGCCCGTGGCTTGATGCCGAAGGTGTGCAGGATTTTCTTGCAGGCCAGCACCGCATGTTGCGGTTCATCGCTCGCATCCGGCCGTGCCGCGTGGGCCTGGGCGGTGGGTGATTCGATGGCCAGCGCGTGATAATTGCGCGCTTCGGTGAGGATCGCCTGGCCCAGGGCCAACGGCGTGGTCGCCTCTTGGCCGGCGTAGTGATAGGTGCCCCACAGCGGTGCCGCGCAATCGAGTTGCTTGAGCACTGAAATGATCACCCGCGCAGCGTCATCCACCGGCGTCGGGTTGCCGCGACGGTCGTCCGCCATCAACAACTCATCGGTTTTTTCGGCACGGGCCAGGAAGCGCCCCAGGGTGCCCTCCACACTGTCATCCAGCAGCCAGCCAAAACGCAGCAACACATGCTGCGGGCAGGTCGCGCGCACGCTCTGCTCAATACGCCATAACGCCTGGCCGCGAAGGCCCAAAGGCACCGGCTCGTCTTTTTCGCTGTAGGCGGTGGCGCGGGAACCGTCGAACACGCGGTAGCTGGACGGTTGCAGCAAGGTGATGCCGTGGTGCTGGCACAGTTCAGCCAGGCGTTCGATGGCGAACTCCTGGGCGGCCAGACGGCTTTCGCTGACGGCCTCGGCCTGGAACCAGTCGAAATAGTAGGCGAGGTTGATCAACGCATCGGGACGGGTGTCGTCGAGCAGTTGGGTGAGGCTCGCGGCATCCCAGCCATCTTGGGGCGGTTTGGGTGCGAGGAAACCGATGTCTTCCTCTGCACCGAGGCGAATCAGCGCCTGCCCGAGGGCATTCCCGCCGCCCAGTAACATAAGGCGCATTCGCATAGATTGAGCAGGCCCGGTCTGTGTGGAACGAAGGTTTTTGGATATTTGTAAGAATCGTTGCATTTTGCGGGTTTATCGCGCAACCGTCACGGATAAAAGTGTGGGGTTGCAACTTGTCGGGGCCGGCGCCATAACTGAGCGCATGAACCTTCCTGAATCCACGGACACGGCCCTGGACGGCTTCCACCCCGCCGTCAGCGCCTGGTTCCGCAGTACCTTCCCCTCGGTGACCGGTGCACAGGCCCAGGCCTGGCCGCTGATCCGCCAGCGCCGCTCGACCCTGATCGCCGCGCCCACCGGCTCCGGCAAGACGCTGACCGCCTTCCTGGCGGTACTCGATGACCTCGTCCATCAGGGCCTGGCCCATGGCGGGCAACTGCCGGATGAAACGCTGGTGGTGTATGTGTCGCCGCTCAAGGCGCTGTCCAACGACATCCAGATCAACCTGCAAAACCCCTTGGCGGGCATCACCGCACAGTTACAGCGCCAGGGCCTGCCGCCATTGGTGATCCGCACCGCCGTGCGCACCGGCGACACCCCGCAGAAAGACCGCGCCCTGATGCGCAAGCGCCCACCGCATATCCTGGTGACCACTCCAGAATCGCTGTATGTGCTGCTGGGCTCGGACTCCGGCCGGCAGATGCTGGGCAGCACCCGCACGGTGATCGTCGATGAGATACACGCCATTGCCGCCAGCAAGCGCGGCAGTCACCTGGCGTTAAGCCTGGAGCGCCTGCAAGGGCTGTGCACCGAACCGCTGACGCGGATCGGCCTGTCGGCCACGCAAAAACCTATCGAGGCGGTCTCGCGCTTTCTGGTGGGCACGGGCCGCGCGTGCGCCATCGTCGATATCGGTCATGCACGGGCTCGCGACCTGGATATCGAAGTGCCGCCAGTGCCGCTTTCGGCGGTGATGGCCAACGATGTGTGGGAATTGGTCTACGACCGCCTCGCCACACTGGCCCGCGAACACCGCACCACCCTGATATTCGTCAATACCCGGCGCCTGGCCGAACGCCTGGCGCGGCATTTGAGCGAGCGCCTGGGCAAGGCTGCCGTGGCCGCGCACCATGGCAGCCTGGCCAAGGAGCTGCGCCTGGACGCCGAGCAGCGGCTCAAGGCCGGCGAGTTGCAAGTACTGATTGCCACGGCGTCGCTGGAACTGGGCATTGATATCGGCGACGTGGACCTGGTGTGCCAGATCGGCTCACCCGGTTCGATCAACGGCTTTCTGCAACGGGTTGGCCGTTCCGGGCATCAGGTCGGCGGCACGCCCAAGGGCCGTCTGTTTGCCACTACCCGCGATGACTTGATCGAATGCGCCGCCCTGCTCGACTGCGTCAGGCGGGGCGAGCTGGATACGCTGCAGATCCCCGTGGCGCCGCTGGACGTACTGGCCCAGCAGATCATCGCCGAAGTCAGCGCCCAGGAATGGCCGGAACAGGCGCTGCTCGAGCTGGTTCGGCGTGCCTCACCCTACGCCGCGCTGGATGAGCGCCATTATCAGGCGCTGCTGCATATGCTCAGCGACGGCTATAACGGGCGCCAAGGCATCCGCAGCGCCTACCTGCACCGCGACGCGGTTACCCATACCCTGCGCGGCCGCCGGGGCGCCCGGCTGACGGCCGTCACCAGCGGCGGCACCATCCCCGATAACGCCGACTACAGCGTGCTGCTCGAACCCCAGGGCTTGAATATCGGCAGCGTCAATGAGGACTTCGCGGTGGAAAGCATCGCCGGGGATATCTTTCAGCTCGGCAATACGTCCTACCGAATTGTGCGCGTGGACGCCGGCAAGGTGCGCGTCGAGGATGCCCACGGCCAGCCACCGACCATTCCTTTCTGGCTCGGCGAAGCGCCTGGGCGCAGCAACGAGCTGTCGGCAGCGGTGGCGCGCTTGCAGGGGCAACTGGACGCCCTGCTCGGCGCCAGCCCGGGCGACTTGCAACCCGCGCTGGGCTGGCTCACCGACACCCTCGGCCTGAACCGCGCCAGCGCCGAGCAGATTCTCGATTACCTGGCCCGCGCGCGCCTGGCCCTGAGCGCCTTGCCGTCCCAGGACACGTTGATCATGGAGCGCTTTTTCGACGAGTCCGGCGGCACTCAACTGATCATCCACACACCGTTCGGCAGCCGCCTCAACCGCGCCTGGGGCCTGGCCCTGCGCAAGCGGTTTTGTCGCACGTTCAATTTCGAGTTGCAGGCCGCCGCCAGTGAAAATGCCATCGTGCTGTCGCTGTCCACCAGCCACAGTTTTGCGCTGGATGAGGTGTGGCGGTATCTCAACAGCCACAGCGCCGAGCACATCCTGATCCAGGCCGTGCTGGATGCGCCGTTGTTCGGCGTGCGCTGGCGCTGGAACGCCGGCGTGGCCCTGGCGTTGCCGAGGTTTACCGGTGGGCGCAAGGTGGCGCCGCAGATCCAGCGCATGAAAAGCGAAGACCTGATCGCCAGCGTGTTCCCCGACCAGATCGCCTGCCTGGAAAACCTGGCCGGGGAGCGCGAAGTCCCCGACCACCCGCTGGTCGAGCAAACCCTCGACGACTGTCTGCACGAAGCCATGGACAGCGATGCCTGGCTGGCCCTGCTGCGACGCATGGAGCGCGGCGAGGTGCGCCTGATCAGCCGCGACCTGCCGGCGCCCTCGCCTATGGCCGCCGAAATCCTCAGCGCCCGCCCCTACACCTTTCTCGACGACGCCCCGCTGGAAGAACGCCGCACCCAGGCCGTGCTCAACCGGCGCTGGAGCGACCCGCAGAGCACCGACGACCTCGGTGCGCTGGACGCCGACGCTATCGCCGGCGTGCGTGAAGAAGCCTGGCCGGCGCCCAACGGCCCGGACGAAATGCATGAGGCGTTGATGAGCCTGGCGTGTATCGCCGCCCGTGAAGTCACGCCGCAATGGGCCGCGTGGCTGCAGGCCTTGGCCCAGGCTGGGCGCGCCTATCCGTTGCCCAACGGCCTGTGGGTGGCCGTGGAACGCTTGAGTTGCTTGCAGGCGATCTATCCCGGCAACTGGCCGCTGCTGCCGGGCTTCGATGAACCCTGGAGCTATGATGAAGCGGTGGTAGAAGTGCTGCGCGCACGCCTGGGCGGGTTCGGCCCATTGAGCCTGAGCGAAATCGCCACGCCCCTGGAACTGCCGGTGAGCGATGTCACCCAGGCACTGGCGCGTCTGGAGCAGGAAGGCTATGTGCTGCGCGGTCGCTTCAGCCCCGGCGCCAACGCGGAACAATGGTGCGAACGGCATTTGCTCGCGCGCATTCATCGCTACACGGTCAAGCGCCTGCGCCGCGAAATCGAACCGGTGGCGTTGCAGGACTTCATGCGTTTTCTGTTTGATTGGCAGCACCTGTCCACCGCTACACGCGGCCAGGGCAGCGCCATGTTGGCGCAAGTCATGGCCCAGTTCGAAGGCTATGCCGCAGCCGCATCCGCCTGGGACACCGACTTGCTCAGTGCGCGACTCAAGGACTACACCTGCACCTGGCTCGATGAGCTGTGCCGCAGCGGCAAGCTGGTGTGGATGCGTTTGAGTAACAAGGCCAGCGCCAGCGCATTGCGCAGTACCCCGGTCGTGCTGTTGCCACGCAGCCAGGCGCCATTGTGGAGTGGGCTGACCGAACTGACCGACAGCGCGACGTTGTCGCCCAAGGCGCAGAAAGTCCACCAAGCCCTGCGTGAACAGGGCGCGCTGTTTTTTGATGAACTGGTGCATGAAGCTCACCTGCTGCGCAGTGAACTGGAAACCGCATTGCAGGAACTGGTGGGTGCCGGGTTGGTGAATGCCGACAGCTTTGCCGGGCTGCGTGCGCTGACCACACCCGCCAGCAAACGCCAGGCGCGCAGCAGCCGGCGTGGGCGTGGCGCCTTTGTCGGTGGGATGGACGATGCCGGCCGTTGGGCCTTGGTGCGCCGTTCAACCAGCGCCGCCGGCGCGCATTCGGCCGAAACGCTGGAGCATGTGGCGATGACGCTGCTGCGCCGTTATGGCGTGGTGTTCTGGCGTTTGCTGGAGCGCGAGGCGGAGTGGCTGCCGAGCTGGCGGGAGTTGCTGCGCACCTTTCACCGGCTGGAGGCGCGTGGGGAAATCCGTGGTGGACGCTTTGTCAGTGGGTTGGCGGGGGAACAGTTTGCGTTGCCGGAGGCGATCCCGTTACTGCGCGAAGTACGCCGCAGGCCACACGACGGCAGCCTGGTTGCCGTGTGTGGCGCGGACCCGTTGAACCTGGTCGGTACCCTGTTGCCGGGGAGCAAGGTGCCGGCACTATGCGGGAACCGGATTGTGTACCGCGACGGGTTGCCCGCAGCGGTGCTGGTGAGCGGCAAGCAGCAACTGCTGGTGGAGACGGATCAGCAGGCGGTGCAGGAGAAGTTGATCAGGCATTGAAATGGGGGGCCTCATCGGGAGCAAGCCCCCTCCCACAAGGGGGATGCCGTAAAAAACGACCCGGTCATTGAGGGCGCGGTTGTTCGGTCAGCCCCCCTGACGCCGGTACCTCTTCATCCGGCTCATCCACCTGGGCGTTGCGCTTGGGCAACAGAACCTGCTGTGGATAAGTTTGCGCGAAGTGCACCTGCGCACAGTTATCCACAAGCTTTTTCAGGCGCTGGTTGAACGCACGGCTGACGGCATATTGGCCACCCGACACCGTGCGGAACTGCGCGGTGAGCACCACGCCGTTGAGGTCCATCTTGTCGACGCCGAAGACCTCCAGCGGCCCTTGCAGGTTGTACTTGAGGAATACGTCATCACGGATCGACTGCCCGGCCTCGCGGATCAGCTCCACGGCTTTATCCACGTCGGTGTCGTAGGTGAACTGCACCGAGAAGAACGCATAGGCAAATTGCCGCGACTGGTTGGTGACCGCCTTGATCTGCCCGAACGGCACCGAGTGCACAAAGCCTTTGCCGTCGCGCAGGCGCAGGGTACGAATGGTCAGCCCCTCGACCGTACCGGCGTGGCCGGAGTCCAGCACCACCCAATCGCCAATCGACAGGGTGTCTTCGATGATGATGAACAGGCCGGTGATCACGTCCTGCACCAATTGTTGGGAGCCAAAACCGATGGCCAGGCCGACCACACCGGCACCCGCCAACAGCGGCGCGACGTTGATCCCCAGATTGGCCATGGTGGTGATTGCGCAGATCACCACCAGGATGATTTTCACCGCATTGCGCAGCAGCGGCAGGATGGTTTTGCCCCGCGTGCTCGGCTGGCGACCGGAGCGCTTGTTCACCGGTGGCTTCAACGCTTCCTGGATCGCCGTGTCGAGGACCACCCAGAACAGCCAGGTCACCAGCAGGATCAGACCGATACTGCTCAAGGAGTCACTGATCGCCCGGCCGACCGAGTTGCGCTGGGCAAATTCAAACAACGACACGCCCCAGATACGCCCGAGAATTTCGATAAACGCGATGGCCATGACAATGCGCAGGATCGCGTGCAACAGGCTGAGGAAGCGCTCCTTGTAGGCGCTGCTGCGCTGGATCGCCACTTGGCTGCGAGACTTGAACAGGTGTTGCAGCACCGTACTGAGGAACACCGTGCCAATCAGCAAGATCGTGGTGAACAAGGCGCAACGCAGGGCCTTCTGACTATCGTCGCCGGCGCCGATCAGGTTGATCGCCGAGACCAGCACCATCAACAGGATCGGCCAGTACCACAAGCCGGAAAACACCCGCAGCGATTGTTGCAGCGCCGGGTGTTTCAGGCGTTGGGCCAATGGCCGATTGCGAATCAAATGGGCCACGGGTCGCCGTAGGCGTATCACCAGTACGCCAAAGATCACCGTGGCAAACAGCCCCGTGAACACCGCAATGCTACTGGTGATATTGCCGCCCAGTTGCCGGGCGATCTGCGGGCTGGTCAAGGCATCGCTGAGCGCGGCCAGAAAGCCGATCAGGAACAATGGCCTGGGCGAGTAACCGCGAATAATCCGCACGGCCGCACGCTTATGCCCGACGTTGAACATGACGATGACGCACAACAACATCGAGGTGGAAAAAATGCCGCTGCTGGTGGCATAGGCGAAACACAGCGCCAGCGCACGCCCCACGGACGAGGGTAGAAAGTGGCTGACGTAAAGCGTCAGTGGCAGGCACACCAGTGCCGGCAGGGTGTAGGGCAGCACGTAACCCAGCAGCGCTTGCAGGCGCCCACGCCGCTCAATGAAGCGCCGGCGACTCAAGCGCCGTACGATCAAACGTCCCAGCAGCATCAACAGCGCAAAGGCGCCGCCCCATACCCCGGACAGCAGCAGGAAATCCCCGGCCACGCTCCACGGCGAGCGCTGGGCGGTCTGGTCGACCAGGCGCCCGACCTCATCCGCCGCACGGTCGGCGCGAAGGCGCCAGGCGTCGATGAGGTTTTGATTGAGGTCGAGTTTGTCTTGCACGTCGTCGATGCTCGAGCTGATGGCGCCGAGCAAGCCACCTTCCACCAACAGTTCCGGCTTGGCCGGTTCGGCAGGCGCCGCCGGAGCCGGCGCAGTCGTGGCAGCTTGCAGCACGCCGTTGCCAAACAACAGCAGCGCACCGAGCAGTAATGCGGTCTTGAGAGTGGGCAAAACAGCGGCTCCTTCAGCAGGGTCTGTAAGGAACTGACGGGTTTGCGCCCTGATCGTTCCCCTCGCCTTACTTTTGCGCACGAGGCAAATATCAAATGCCAATCCTTGGCTTTTTCCGCACAAGCCAAACCCAGACACTGCGCTCCTGAATCAAACCCACCGGAGTTGCAGCCATGCCCATTGCCTTGCTCGCGCTGACCCTCAGCGCTTTCGCCATCGGGACGACCGAGTTCGTCATCGTTGGCCTGTTACCCACCATCGGCACCGACCTGGGTGTCGACCTGCCGTCCGCCGGCCTGCTGGTCAGCCTCTACGCCCTGGGCGTCGCCATCGGCGCGCCGGTGCTCACCGCCCTCACCGGCAAAGTGCCGCGCAAATTGCTGCTGCTGTCGTTGATGGTGCTGTTCACCCTCGGCAACCTGCTGGCCTGGCAGGCACCGAGTTATGAGTCCCTGGTGCTGGCGCGGATCGTCACCGGCCTGGCCCATGGCGTGTTTTTCTCGATCGGCTCGACCATCGCCACCAGCCTTGTGCCCAAGGAAAAAGCCGCCAGCGCAATCGCCATCATGTTTACCGGCTTGACCGTCGCCCTGGTCACCGGCGTACCGCTGGGCACCTTCATCGGCCAGCATTTCGGCTGGCGTGAAACCTTCCTGGCCGTCTCGGCCCTGGGCGTCATCGCGTTTATCGGCAGCCTGATCTATGTGCCGAAAAACATCAGCCACAGCAAACCCGCATCACTGCTGCAACAACTGCAAGTGCTCCAGCAACCGCGCCTGCTGCTGGTATATGCCATGACCGCCATCGGTTACGGCGGCTCGTTTATCGCGTTCACCTTCCTGGCGCCGATCCTTCAGGATATCTCGGGCTTCAGCGCCAGCACGGTGAGCCTGGTGCTGCTGGTGTACGGCGTTTCGGTGGCCGCCGGGAATATCTGGGGCGGCAAGCTTGCCGATAAACGCGGCCCCATCAGTGCATTGAAAATCATCTTCGCCCTGCTCGCGGCGGTGTTGTTCATGCTGACGTTCACCGCAGCGAGCCCGTGGCTGGCCCTGGCCACCGTACTGGTGTGGGGCGCGGTCGCCTTCGGTAACGTGCCGGGCCTGCAGGTGTATGTGGTGCGCCAGGCTG
This sequence comes from Pseudomonas sp. Q1, assembly GCF_009935975.1. Lineage (NCBI taxonomy): Bacteria > Pseudomonadati > Pseudomonadota > Gammaproteobacteria > Pseudomonadales > Pseudomonadaceae > Pseudomonas > Pseudomonas sp. Q1. The sequence continues at coordinate 310,777 of NZ_QODI01000004.1, forward strand.
AGCATCACACCCCGCAAGCGGTGGATGTGGCATCGGGGCTGAATATCGCCGCGTTTAACCTGGGTATCGCCGGTGGCGCCTGGGGCGGCGGTTTGATCGTGGCGCATATGGGGCTGATCCACACGGCCTGGATCGGTGGCCTGGTGGTGCTGGTGGCATTGGCGCTGACGGCATGGAGTGGCCGGCTGGACCGGTTGGGGCCGGTGTATGCCGAGTCGTCGAACCCTGTCGTCGCCGGGCACTGAAGCCGTCGCAGCGCAAACGCCAGGGGGGAGCGGGCTTGCTCGCTCCCTCCTGGGTATGTGCCGTCTGTAGGAACGGGGAAACTTTCCGCCGAGTCTCTCAGTCATCCCTGAACAGCGGTCAACCGACCCATCATTCACGGGAGCAACCATGGCGGCGATACACATCGGCATTTCCGGCTGGCGCTACAAGCCCTGGCGCGGGGATTTCTACCCCGAGGGGCTGACCCAGAAACGTGAGTTGCAGTTTGCATCACGCGCCGTCAACAGCATCGAAATCAACGGCTCGTTCTACGCGCTGCAAACTCCCAAGCGCTACGCCGAGTGGTATGCGCAGACGCCTGACGACTTCCAGTTCAGCGTCAAGGCGCCGCGCTATATCACGCATATCCTGCGCCTGCGCGAGGTACACAAGGCGATGGCCAATTTCTTCGCCTCAGGTGTACTGGAGCTGAAAGAAAAGCTTGGGCCGATCCTCTGGCAGTTCCCGCCCAGCTTCCAGTTCGACCCGCCACTGTTCGAAGCCTTCCTGGCCGAATTACCCACCGATACCCAACAAGCCGCCGCCCTCGCCCGCCAGCATGAGCCGCGCCTGAATGGCAAGGCGAGCATGCAACCCCATGGCAAGCGAGCGTTGCGCCACGCCGTGGAGATTCGCCATAAAAGCTTTGCGGTACCGGAATTCGTGCAGATGCTGGCAACACACGGCGTAGCGCTGGTGGTCGCAGACACCGCCGGCAAGTGGCCCTATCTCGAAGACGTCACCGCCAATTTCCTTTACCTGCGCTTGCACGGCGACAAAAAGCTGTACGCCAGCGGCTACAGCGACGAAGCCCTCAAGCGTTGGGGCGATCGCATCGAGTGCTGGGCGCAGGGCAAGCAACCGGCGGATGCGCATCTGGTCGCCCCGCAACGCAAGCCCCGCGCCCTCAAACAGCGCGAGGTCTTCTGCTTTTTCGACAATGACATCAAGGTGCGCGCGCCCTTTGATGCACGCCAATTGCTGCAGCGTTTCGGGCTGGACAAACACTTGGTGACAACGCCCGGCACATTGCCGGAGCCGGGGGTGTTGCCATGACCCAAGTGGAGCTGGTCCCTACCCCACCCACCACGGCCATCACGCATTTCACGGTGCTGACGGTGAATATCCACAAGGGCTTCACCGCGCTGAATCGACGCTTCATCCTGCCCGAGTTGCGTGAAGCGGTGCGCAGCGTCGGCGCCGATATGGTGTTCCTGCAGGAAATCCACGGCACGCACGAACGCCACCCCCAGCGCTACAGCGACTGGCCGAATATGCCGCAGTACGAGTTCCTCGCCGACAGCATCTGGCCGCAGTTCGCTTACGGGCGCAATGCGGTCTACCCCCATGGCGATCACGGCAACGCGCTGTTGTCGAAATTCCAGATCGTGCGCTACGACAACCTCGATATCTCGCAAAGCGGGCATGAAAACCGCGGCCTGCTGCATTGCGTACTGCGCTTGCCGGGCACCGGGCAGGAAGTGCACGCGATCTGCATTCATTTAGGTTTGCGTGAGGTGCATCGCCAGCAGCAATTGCGCTTGCTGGAGCAGCGCATCAGCGAGATTCCCGCCACGGCGCCGCTGGTGGTGGCCGGCGATTTCAACGACTGGCGCCAGAAGGCCGACCTGAGCCAGAGCGGCCTTCAGGAAGTCTTCGTGCAAGCCCTAGGAAAGCCGGCGCGCACATTTCCTGCACGCCTGCCTTTGCTGCCATTGGACCGAATTTACGTGCGCAATTTGAAGGTGCATAACCCCCGGGTACTGACGACACGGCCGTGGTCTCACCTCTCGGACCATGTGCCGCTGTCGGTGGAGATCGAACTATGAACGTTGCCGTTGAGCATATCTCCACTGACCAGCCGCCAGACGAAGCCAAGGCCCGCGACCTGGATTACGGCTGGCAGAGCGGTAACCAGGTCGAGTTGCTGGAGAACGGCGAGGCGTACTTTCCACGGGTCTTCGATGCCTTGCGTAACGCCCGACGGGAGATCCTGCTGGAGACCTTCATCCTCTTCGAAGACAAGGTCGGCCATGAGCTCAAGGCCGTGCTGATCGAGGCCGCGAACCGTGGAGTGAAGGTAGTGGCGAGCCTGGATGGATTTGGTTGCGGCGAGCTGAGCCCGGCGTTCCTGGGGGAACTGGCCGAGGCCGGAGTGGTGGTGCAGATGTTCGACCCGGCGGCCAAGACGCTGGGCATTCGCACCAATTGGTTTCGTCGCCTGCACCGCAAGATTGTGGTGGTGGATGCCGAAGTCGGGTTCATCGGCGGCATCAATTTCTCTGCCGATCACTTGGGTGATTATGGCCCCGAGGCCAAGCAGGATTATGCGCTGCGCATTATCGGGCCGGCGGTGGCGGACCTGCATCATTTCGCGCTTGCGCAAAGTGGCCGCCAGGTACGCACGCGCCGCGGCTGGCGGCGGCGCCAGCAGAGGCCGTCGCTGTGGCACACCGAAAACGGCGATGGCCAGGTGCGCCTGATTTACCGCGATAACGTGCAGCACCGCGATGACATCGAAGAAGCCTACATCCACGCCTTGAGCCAGGCACAACAGCGCGTGGTGATCGCCAACGCCTACTTTTTCCCCGGCTATCGCCTGTTGCGCGAAATCCGCAATGCCGCGCGCCGGGGCGTGCACGTGCAACTGATCATGCAGGGCCAGCCTGACGTGCTGTTGGCCAAACTGGCGGCGCGCACGCTCTATGGTTATCTGCTCAAGGACGGCGTGGTGATTCACGAGTACTGCGAGCGCCCGCTGCACGGCAAGGTGGCGCTGGTGGATGACGATTGGAGCACCGTGGGTTCAAGCAATCTGGACCCGTTGAGCCTGGCGTTGAACCTGGAAGCCAATGTGCTGATCCGCGATCGTGCATTCAATCAGCATCTGTATGAGCGCCTGGAAAACCTGGCCAACAACCATTGCCGCACCCTGCCGGAAAACCGCAAGCAGCGCCTGTGGCTCTGGCGTTTGACCGTCGGGTTCCTGGTCTTTCATGTGATGCGGCATTTCCCGGCGCTGGCAGGCCGGTTGCCGAAACACAAGCCTCGACTCGAACCTTTTGAGGTCCAGCACCATGACATCTGATGCCCAAGGTTCGCGGTTCAAGCGCTGGAAAAAACCGCTGACCATCGCCTTCTTCCTGTTGCTGATCGTGCTGTTCACCCTGCTCGCACGGCGTATCGATTGGAGCGAAGTGATCCAGACCCTGGGCGACTTCAAGGTGCGCACACTGGTGATCGCCAGCGCGCTGACGCTTTGCAGTTTTTTGGTGTACGCCAGCTTCGACCTGATCGGCCGCACCTATATTCGCCAGCCCCTGGTGTGGAAGCAGATTTTGCCGGTGGGCATCATCAGCTACGCGTTCAACCTCAACCTGAGTGCCTGGGTTGGCGGTATCGCCATGCGTTACCGGCTGTATTCGCGGCTGGGGGTCAGCACCGCCAATATCGCCAAGATCCTCGGCCTCAGTCTGGCGACCAACTGGTTCGGCTACATGGCGATAGCCGGGGTGATTTTCAGCAGCGGGCTGGTCAGCATGCCGCCCGGCTGGAAAGTCAGCAGCAGCGCGTTGCAGGGCATCGGCGCTGTGTTGGTACTGGTCAGCCTCGGTTATCTGCTGGCCTGCCAGTATTCGAAAAAGCGCGCCTGGACGATTCGCGGCATGGAAATCAACCTGCCGTCCCTGCGCATGGCGTGCTTGCAGTTGATGTTGGGGGCGCTGAACTGGTCGCTGATGGCTGCGGTGATCTTCACCCTGCTACCGGCCAAACTGGACTACCCACTGGTGCTGGGCGTGCTGCTGATCAGCGCAATTGCCGGGGTGCTCACCCATATACCGGCCGGGCTTGGCGTACTGGAAGCGGTGTTCATTGCGCTGATGCAGCATGAAGCGTCGCGGGGCAGCTTGCTGGCGGGGTTGATCGCCTATCGGGCCATCTATTTTATTGTGCCGCTGTTGATCGCGCTGATGATGTACCTCGGCGTGGAAGCCAAGGCCAAGGCGCTCAGGGTCAAGAAGACACCTGCATGAACGCTCTACCGGGACTGGATGATACTCAACCGTTCGCCCACCACCATCTCGGTGACCCAATCCACCAGGATTGAGGTGTAGGCCTGCTGGGACACCGGATCGCTGAGGGAATGGTCGGCCCCATCGATGATGCGATGCGTCAGGGAATGCGTGTGCCGGCACGCCGCGCGGTAGCTCATGATCGTCGCGTGGGGCACATGGTCATCGGTTTCCGATTCGACAATCAGTACATCCCCGGTAAACACGGAACACGCGTGCAAGGCGCGATTGGTCTCGGCGTGAACCAGCGTACTGCGGTAATCCATCAGGTCGGCCTTATCCAGATCGCGTTTGGGCTTGAGCCATTCCTGGTCGCGGTACAGCGCAGGCACGCGCAGCGCCAGCCAGCGCACGGGGCGCAACGAGGTGAGTATCGCCGCGAGGTAGCCGCCGTAGCTGGTGCCCACCACGGCCACGGCCGAGGTGTCGATTGCCGGGTGCGCCAGTAACCGATCGTAGGCCGCCAGCAGGTCGCGCAGATTGTCCTCACGGGTCACTCGCGCCAATGGAATGCCACTACCGGCGTGGCCGCGCAGGTCGAAGGTCAGGCACACACATCCCAGGCCGGCAATGCCTTTGGCGCGTTCAAGGTCGCGCTCCTGGCTACCGCCCCAGCCGTGCACAAACAATACCCCGGGTACTTTGGACTTGGGGCTCAGGAACGTAGCGCTCATCTGTTCGTCGTCAATATCGATCGCAATGCTTTCGCTTCTAGCCGTCATAAGTCTTAACCGTCACGTACTTGAGAAGAAATTCGCTGTTTTGCGCCGGGCCGCGATACACCTCGATGGCGTCGGCGGGCAGCAGTTGGTCCTCGTAGGTTTCCACTGAGGACACACGGATCGCACGCAGGCCGGGATCGTTGATAAACGTTTGCAGGGCGGCGACTTCCGCACTGCTGGCCCCGCCCATGCGCCAGGATTGTTCAAGCACGCCACTGCGACGCTGGCCGTCGTTGTCCAGGCCCTGGGCGATGTCGTAGTTGCGCCGTGAAGCATAAAAACCGGGGTACGCTTCATCGGCCGCCGTGTCGAAAACCCTGGCTTGTATGATGGCTCCGCGCACGTCATCGGACAGTTCGAGCTGCAATAGGTCGTCGTAGCCTCCCGGTACCACCAGCAGGTTGGAGCCGCCGTAGACGTCTTCGCCCTGCCCGTCTGTGGTCAGGTATTGCTCGCCGCAGTAGCTCAACACGTGACCGGCGATAAAACTCTGCCCCACGCTGTGGGTGACCACATCGTGCAGGTCCTGCTCCAGCACCATGCCTTCACTGAAACGTTGCGCGGCGTCGGGCCGTGCCAGCACCGCGTCAAGTTCATCCACGCTGTGGATAACTTCCTGGCCACGCCCCGCGCAGGCATGCACGGGTTTCATGCGAATGGGCCCGCTGTAGAGCAGACGAGTGGCCGCAGGTCGTGCGTCTTCCTGGGCAAAAACGCTCAAGCCGTCCAATACGACGGTTCGCACACGCTCGCAGAACAGCGTTGACCAACCTTCGGGGGTCTTGGCTTGCGGGCTGAGCACACCATGACTGATGGCTTTGGTGCAGATGAAATCGTGATCGACGTAGCCGCCCCACAGGTCTTCCGGGCCATGGGCATTGAGTGCGCGTGCCTGGGCCTGGCCCACCAGGGTTTGTGTGGGTAAAAGGTACAAGGCTCGTCCGGCATGCAACTCGCGGTCGTAGCTGCCACCGAATCTGAGCCCCAGAATCTGCGCCAGCCAGCGTGCCAGGGCACGGTTGGTTTCCACCTCGTGCAACGGCGCGCCCTCGCGTGTGGAGTGAGCGACTACCAGCCTCTTGCGTTGAATCGGGGTCATGCGTCCCCCTTGGCCATCCCGCCATGTATGTGGGGATAAGGTTGCAGGGATCACGCCAAGGCGCGCTGAAAAAGGACGTTTGTGAAATCAAGCAGTTGCAAAGAAAGCGATGGCAGTTAGCCTGTTTTATTCTGCACGACGCCGCTTTAAGGTGGTGGCGTTCTGCACGATTCTGCGCAGCCCATCATCCATCGCGAGGCAACACACATGGTCAAGCAAGCACTCATCCTGATCGATATCCAGAATGACTATTTCCCCCAGGGTAAGTGGCCGCTTGACGGCGTGGAGACTGCGGCGGACAAGGCCGCACAGGTACTGCAGGCGTTTCGCCAGAAAGGCGATGCGGTGATCCATGTGCGTCATGAGTTCACCTCCGACGACGCTCCGTTCTTCACGCCGGGCTCCGAGGGTGCCCACCTGCACAGCAAAGTGCTGAATGAGGGCAACGAGCCGGTGGTACTCAAACACTTTGTGAACGCCTTTCGCCAGACTGACCTGCGCACCCTGCTGGAACAGCGCAGCATCACCGAACTGGTGGTGGTCGGCAGCATGAGCCATATGTGCATCGACGGCGTGGCACGGGCTGCCGCAGACCTGGGGTACAAGGTCACGGTGATTCATGATGCCTGTGCGACACGGGACCTGGAGTTCAACGGCCAGCTGATTCCAGCGGCGCAGGTGCATGGGGCCTACATGGCGTCGCTGGCATTTGGTTATGCCGCCGTGATGTCGGCGGATGAGTACCTGGAGGCGCAAGCGGCGGCGGTGTGACCACCACTTGGCGTGGTTGCGTCAGCGGGTTGCGATAATGAACAGGCGCGGAAACGGCAGCAGCACGGTGCCATCGCCCAGGGCTGGGTAAGCCTGGGTAATCCGCGCCGTGTATTGCTGGAGGAAGTCAGCCCTTTCATCCTCGCTCAAAGGCGCGAGGAACGGCCTGAGGGCAGAGCCCTTGAACCACTCCACCACCGCGGCATGATCCGCCAATGGGTGCTGGTAGGTGGTGCGCCATACATCCACGGTGCTGCAATGTTTGCTCAGCAGTTCGTAGTAGTAGCTCGCGGTGTGGCGTTCATTGTGTTTGACCGCGCCGATCTTGGCGGACCACGGGCCAGCGGCCGCCACTTCGCGGGCAAGCCGGTGGGCGGGTTCATCGAGGTTGTCCGGTGTCTGCACCGCCAGCGTGCCACCGGGCGTCAGTTGCCGAACCAGATGCGGGTAAAGCGTGGCGTGGTCGGGCAGCCATTGCAGGGACGCGTTAGCCAAAATCACATCGAAGGTTTGCGCAGGTTTCCAATCACCGATATCCGCCCGTTCGAAGTTCAGCGCGGGCAGCCGTTGACGGGCGTCCGCCAGCATGTCATCGGAGTTGTCCATACCGGTAATGCGAGCCTGCGGGTAGCGCTCGGCCAATACTTCAGTGGAGTTGCCAGGGCCACAACCCAGGTCGACGGCATTGCGCACTTGGGTATTGGGAATAGCCGCGACGAGATCGCGCACCGGACGTGTGCGCTGTTGTTCGAACATAGTGTATTGCTTGGCTGACCAGGTCATCGCGGCTTTCCTTCTTTTTGAGGTTGGCCACAGCCTAAATCTTGTGAGCCATGAGAACAAATGCCAGGATTGAAGCCCTCCCATACCTGGAAAGTATCCCAATGTTGGAACTGCGCCAGCTCAAAGCCTTCGTCGCTATCGCTGAAGAAGGCTATATCACCCGCGCCGCCGAACGCCTGGGCATGCAACAGCCACCCTTGACGCGGATGCTGCAAAGCCTTGAAGCCCAGCTGGGGGTGAGCTTGATGGAGCGCTTGCCGCGTGGCGTGCGCCCCACCACTGCCGGCCTGGCCTTGTTGGATGAGGCGCGGGAAATACTGGCTCAGGCAGAGGGGCTGGCCGACGTCGTGCGCCGTGCCGCGCGAGGTGAACGTGGCCGCCTGGCGATCGGATTTACCAGTTCGGCCGCCCTGCACCCGTTTGTACCCAGTGTATTGCGGCTGTTTCGCGAAACCTTTGTCGGCGTCTCGGTGGTGCTGGAGGAAGCGGGCACCGGCGAACTACTGGATGCGTTGGTGCACGAGAAACTCGACGCGGCGTTTATCCGCTCGCCGCTCAGCGGGACGCAGTCGCTGCAGGACGAGCCGATTCTGGTAGAGCCTATGCTGCTGGCGCTGCCGACGGACCACCCCTTGGCAATCGATCCAGCCTCGCCCCTGCCGTTGGCGGCATTGGCGACCGAGTCCTTCGTGCTGTATCGCCGTCGCGTGGGGTTGGGGTTGTATGACGCGATCCTGGTGGCCTGCCGTGAAGCGGGGTTCAGCCCGCAGGTGGTCCAGGAAGCACCGCGCATGACCGCGACCTTGAGCCTGGTGGCGGCGGGACTCGGAGTGTCGATTGTACCGGCGTCGATGCAGCGACTGCGGGGCGACGGCATCGTCTATCGGGAGTTGACGGAGTGCCAGAGCCTGGTGGCGCCGTTGCACTTGGCAACGCGGATCGGTGACGGTTCGGCGGTCTTGCGCCGGTTCAAGGAGATGGTGGTGACAGCGGCGTCGACGGAGGCGTGATCAGCGGCAATAAAAAACCCCCGGGGGGTTTAGCCATCGGGGGTTTTGTGTGCTTGGGGTCTTCAGACCTTAGAACGGGATATCGTCATCAAAGCTGTCGAAATCCGGAGCCGGCTGCGGTGCGGCCTGTTGTGGCGCCGGGCGCGACTCACGCTGTGGCTGCTGGCTTGGCTGCGGACGCGACTGCTGTGGGCGCGGCGCCGAGTTGGACATGCCGCCTTGGCCCTGTTGGTCGCCCTGTGGACGGCCGCCCAGCAGTTGCATGGTGCCTTGCATGTCGACCACGATTTCGGTGGTGTAACGCTTGATGCCGTCTTTTTCCCACTCGCGGGTTTGCAGTTTGCCTTCGATGTAAACCTGCGAACCTTTGCGCAGGTACTCACCGGCGATCTCTGCCACCTTGCCGAACATCGACACACGGTGCCATTCGGTTTTCTCGACCTTCTGGCCGGTCTGCTTGTCGGTCCACTGTTCGCTGGTCGCCAGACTCAGGTTGGTCACGGCATTACCGTTAGGCAAGTAGCGAACTTCGGGATCCTGGCCGCATGTACCGACCAATATGACTTTGTTAACCCCACGGGCCATAACGTTCTCCTAGGCTGGGCGCGCTGTCGGCACTGGGTTGACCAGTTGCTCGAGCGTCGCGCGATCCAATAATTCGGTGTCCAATTTGATGTAGATGGCGGCTTCTTCAGCAACAACCACGGCATCGGTAACCCCGGTGACGGCCTTGAGGCGCTCAACCAGACCGGCTTCGCGGATCGCTTCTGGCGATAACGGCAAACGCAGGCTCGTCACATAGGGAGGTTCGCGCATGGTAACAGCAAAGGCCAGCCAGAGGGCAGCCAGACCTGCGCATCCCAGGAACACAACCGACAAACCGCCATGCTGGAACATCCAGCCACCCATGATGCCGCCCAGCGCAGAACCAAGGAACTGGCTGGTGGAATACACCCCCATCGCCGTGCCCTTGCCGCCGGCCGGTGAAACTTTACTGATCAGCGAAGGCAACGAGGCTTCCAGCAGGTTGAACGCGGTGAAGAACACCACCGTGCCGATCACCAGCGCCCGCAGGCTGTCGCCGAACTCCCAGAAGAATAGCTCAGTGAGCATCAGGGTCGTGACGGCGCCGAGTAAAACTCGTTTCATTTTGCGTTTCTTCTCGCCGTAGATGATGAACGGGATCATGGCGAAGAACGAAATCAACAGCGCGGTGAGGTAGACCCACCAGTGCTGCTCCTTGGGCAGGCCGGCTTTTTCGACCAGGGCCAGGGGCAGCGCGACGAAGCTGCACATCAGCATGGCGTGTAATACGAAGATACCTAAATCGAGGCGCAGCAGGTCCGGATGCTTGAGTGTCGGCAACAGCGCCTTGCGTGCGACACCCGATTCACGGTGCTGCAACGTGCCGGTGGACCGCGGCACCATGAACGCCACGATCACGATCCCGAACAACGCCATGCCGCCGGTGGCGAGGAACAACCCGTGCAGGCCGAACGCGCGGGTCAGCAGCGGGCCGACCACCATGGCCACCGCAAACGACAGGCCGATGGTCATGCCGATCATGGCCATGGCCTTGGTGCGATGTTGTTCGCGGGTCAGGTCCGAGAGCAAGGCCATGACGGCAGCGGAAATGGCTCCGGCGCCTTGCAGGATGCGTCCGGCGATCACGCCCCAGATGGAATCGGACTGGGCCGCGAGCACACTGCCGAGGGCGAATACGATCAGCCCGAGGTAGATCACCGGGCGGCGGCCAATGCGGTCGGAAATGATCCCGAATGGAATCTGGAAAATCGCCTGGGTCAAGCCATAGGCGCCAATTGCCAGGCCGATCAAGGCCGGGGTCGCTCCTGCGAGATCCATTCCATAGGTCGCCAGCACCGGCAACACCATAAACATGCCAAGCATACGGAAGGCGAACACTAGGGCCAGACCGCTTGCCGCTCGGGTCTCGCCGCTACTCATGCGTTCGCTGTGGGGATCGTGCATGGAAAAACCTCGTGTGAACCGGCGGCGATTCTACCAGTCCCATCGATTGAGAGGGTATATGCGGCGCTTTGCCGCGCAGCTTTCATGTAAGGCTGCACCCGGCACTTTGACAGTGTATATTCATCCAGTCTTTAGCCGTATACTCCTGCATAATTTACGCCCGCCGTGCGAGGCCATCTTGGACAAGATCCTGATTCGTGGGGCTAGAACCCACAACCTGAAGAACATCGACCTGACCCTGCCGCGGGACAAACTGATCGTCATCACCGGCTTGTCCGGGTCCGGCAAATCGTCCCTGGCGTTCGACACGCTGTATGCCGAAGGCCAGCGGCGTTATGTGGAATCGCTTTCGGCGTATGCCCGGCAGTTCCTGTCCATGATGGAAAAACCCGACGTCGACACCATTGAAGGCCTGTCGCCGGCGATTTCCATCGAGCAGAAGTCGACGTCCCACAACCCGCGCTCCACCGTGGGCACCATCACCGAAATCTACGACTACCTGCGCTTGCTTTACGCACGGGTGGGCATCCCGCGTTGCCCGGACCACGATATTCCCCTGGAAGCCCAGACCGTCAGCCAGATGGTCGACCTGGTATTGGCCCAGCCGGAAGGCGCAAAGCTGATGCTGCTGGCGCCGGTGATTCGTGAGCGCAAGGGTGAACACCTTTCCGTATTCGAGGAACTGCGTGCCCAGGGTTTCGTGCGTGCGCGCATCAACGGCAAGCTTTATGAACTGGACGAAGCGCCGAAGCTCGACAAGCAGAAGAAGCACTCCATTGATGTAGTGGTCGACCGCTTCAAGGTGCGCGCGGACCTGCAGCAGCGCCTGGCGGAATCATTCGAAACGGCATTGAAGCTGGCGGATGGCATTGCCCTGGTGGCGCCGATGGACGACGAGCCGGGCGAGGAGATCATCTTTTCTGCGCGCTTCGCCTGCCCGATCTGTGGCCATGCCATCAGCGAACTGGAACCCAAGCTGTTCTCCTTCAACAACCCCGCTGGCGCCTGCCCGACCTGTGATGGCCTGGGGGTGAAGCAATTCTTCGATATCAAGCGCCTGGTCAACGGCGAACTGACCTTGGCGGAAGGGGCGATACGCGGCTGGGACAGGCGTAACGTCTATTACTTCCAGATGCTGGGGTCGCTGGCGTCGCATTATAAATTCAGCCTGGAAGTGCCGTTCAACCAGCTATCGGCGGAGCAGCAGAAAGTCATCCTCCATGGCAGCGGCTCACAGAACGTCGACTTCAAATACCTGAATGACCGCGGCGATATCGTCAAACGCTCTCACCCGTTCGAAGGCATCGTGCCGAACCTGGAGCGTCGTTATCGCGAGACCGAGTCGGCCAGCGTGCGCGAAGAACTGGCGAAATTCCTCAGCACTCAACCCTGCCCGGATTGCCGGGGTACTCGCCTGCGTCGTGAGGCGCGGCATGTGTGGGTCGGTGAGAAGACCTTGCCGGCGGTGACCAGCCTGCCGATCGGTGACGCCTGTGAGTACTTTGGTGTGCTTAAGCTGACGGGGCGTCGTGGGGAAATTGCCGACAAGATCCTCAAGGAAATTCGCGAACGCTTGCAGTTCCTGGTCAACGTTGGCCTGGACTACCTCTCGCTGGACCGTAGTGCCGATACCTTGTCTGGCGGTGAAGCCCAGCGGATTCGCCTGGCCAGCCAGATTGGTGCCGGCCTGGTGGGCGTGCTGTACATCCTTGATGAACCGTCGATCGGCTTGCACCAGCGCGACAACGATCGCTTGCTGGGCACGCTGAAACACCTGCGGGATATCGGCAACACGGTGATTGTGGTCGAGCACGATGAAGATGCAATCCGCCTGGCGGACTACGTCGTCGACATTGGCCCGGGCGCAGGTGTGCACGGTGGGCATATTGTCGCCGAGGGTACGCCTGCCGAAGTCATGGACCACCCGGACTCGTTGACCGGCAAGTACCTGTCCGGCCGCGTGAAGATCGAAGTCCCGGCCAAGCGCACATCGCGCAACAAGAAGCTGGCGCTGCACCTCAAAGGCGCACGGGGTAATAACCTGCGCAACGTCGACTTGGAGATTCCGCTGGGCCTGCTGACCTGCGTGACTGGTGTTTCCGGCTCGGGTAAATCGACCCTGATCAACAATACGCTGTTCCCCTTGAGTGCCACCGCCCTGAACGGCGCGACCACCCTGGAAGCGGCCGCGCACGACAGCATCAAGGGCCTTGAGCACCTGGACAAGGTGGTCGATATCGACCAAAGCCCGATTGGCCGCACGCCGCGCTCCAACCCGGCGACCTACACCGGGTTGTTCACGCCCATTCGCGAGCTGTTTGCGGGCGTCCCGGAATCCCGCTCGCGCGGCTACGGGCCTGGCCGGTTCTCGTTCAACGTCAAGGGCGGGCGCTGTGAAGCGTGCCAGGGCGATGGGTTGATCAAGGTCGAAATGCACTTCCTGCCAGACATCTACGTGCCGTGCGACGTGTGCAAGAGCAAGCGCTATAACCGCGAAACCCTGGAGATCAAGTACAAGGGCAAGAGCATTCATGAAACCCTGGAGATGACGATCGAGGAGGCGCGGGAGTTCTTTGACGCGGTTCCGGCATTGGCGCGCAAGCTTCAGACGCTGATGGATGTGGGCCTGTCGTACATCAAGCTGGGGCAATCGGCGACTACCTTGTCCGGCGGTGAAGCGCAGCGGGTGAAGTTGTCTCGCGAGCTGTCCAAGCGCGATACGGGCAAAACCCTGTATATCCTCGATGAGCCGACCACGGGTCTGCACTTCGCGGATATCCAACAACTGCTCGATGTGTTGCACCGTCTACGCGACCACGGCAATACCGTTGTGGTAATCGAACACAACCTCGACGTGATCAAGACAGCCGACTGGCTGGTAGACCTGGGGCCGGAAGGCGGCTCCAAGGGTGGCCAGATCATTGCTGTGGGCACACCGGAGCAGGTTTCCGAAATGCCGCAGTCACATACGGGCTACTACTTGAAGCCGTTGTTGGCGCGCGACAAGGCCTGATTTATCGGCACCATGAAAAAGCCCCTGCCACGGCAACGTGACAGGGGCTTTTTCATGGCCGGTGAATCAGAACTGCGATTGCAGGTAATTCTCCAGGCCTACCAACTTGATCAGGCCCAACTGCTTTTCCAGCCAGTAGGTGTGATCTTCTTCGGTGTCATTCAACTGCACCCGCAGGATCTCGCGGGTGACATAGTCGTTGTGCTGCTCACAGAGCTCGATGCCCTTGCATAGCGCAGCACGTACCTTGTATTCGAGACGAAGGTCGGCGGCGAGCATATCCGGCACCGTGGTACCCACATCCAGATCGTCGGGACGCATGCGCGGCGTGCCTTCGAGCATCAGGATACGGCGCATCAGTGCGTCGGCGTGCTGTGCCTCTTCTTCCATTTCGTGGTTGATACGCTCATAGAGCTCGGTAAAGCCCCAGTCTTCGTACATGCGCGAATGGATGAAATATTGGTCACGAGCTGCCAGTTCGCCCGTCAGCAACGTGTTGAGGTAATCGATTACGTCGGGGTGACCTTGCATCGCCCTACATCTCCCTGCTTGAAAGTTTGTAGTTTGAACCATGATGACTCGAAGGTCACGGGACTAACGGCAGAAAAGTGAAGATATTCCGAGAAAAGTAGCTGAAATAACGCAAAAACCGCCCAAATGAGGGCGGTTCTGCTTATCGTTTAGAGTCAGTTAAGCGATACACCCAGTGCCTTTGCGATTGCTTCTCCATAAGCAGGATCTGCCTTGTAGAAGTGCTGCAGTTGACGCTGGACCACATCGCTGGAAACGCCACCCATCGCACCGGCGATATTGTTGGTGAGCAATGCTTTCTGCTCATCGTTCATCAGGCGGAACAGCGCACCGGCGTGGCTGTAGTAATCCGTGTCTTCACGGTGATCGTAACGGTCAGCCGCACCACTCAATGCCAAAGCCGGCTCCGCGTACTGAGGGGCTTGTTTCGGCGCATCGGCGTAGCTGTTTGGCTCGTAGTTGGGCGTTGCGCCGCCGTTGCTGCCAAAAGCCATTGAGCCATCGCGCTGGTAGCTATTAACCGGGCTGCGTGGAGCATTCACCGGCAATTGCTGGTGGTTGGTTCCAACGCGGTAGCGGTGGGCATCAGCGTAGGCAAACACGCGACCTTGCAGCATACGGTCTGGCGACAAACCAACGCCTGGCACCATATTGCTTGGGCCGAATGCGGCTTGTTCCACTTCAGCGAAGTAGTTTTGCGGGTTGCGATTCAGTTCCAGTTCGCCGACTTCAATCAGCGGGAATTCCTTCTGCGACCAGGTTTTAGTCACATCGAACGGGTTCTCGTAGTGAGCGTTTGCCTGGGCCTCGGTCATGATCTGGATGCAGACACGCCATTTTGGGAAGTCTCCACGCTCGATCGCACCGAACAGATCACGCTGGGCGTAATCAGGGTCGGTACCTGCCAGGCGAGCAGCCTCTGCCGGCGCCAGGTTCTTGATGCCCTGCCGGGTCTTGTAATGCCATTTGACCCAGTGACGTTCGCCCTTGGCATTGATCAGACTGTAGGTGTGGCTACCAAAACCGTGCATGTGACGGTAGCCGTCAGGAATACCACGATCCGAAAACAGGATGGTGACCTGGTGCAGCGCCTCAGGAGAGTGCGACCAGAAGTCCCACATCATTTGCGCGCTTTTCAAGTTGCTTTGCGGCAAACGCTTTTGGGTGTGGATGAAGTCCGGGAACTTCAGCGGGTCACGGATGAAGAACACCGGAGTGTTGTTACCCACAATGTCCCAGTTGCCTTCTTCGGTGTAGAATTTCAGGGCGAAGCCCCGTGGATCGCGCTCGGTATCAGCCGAACCACGCTCACCCCCTACGGTGGAAAACCGCAAGAAGGTGGGGGTCTGCTTGCCCACGGACTCGAACAGTTTGGCACTGGTGTATTGGGTGATGTCTTTGGTAACGGTGAAGGTGCCATAAGCGCCCGAGCCCTTGGCATGCACACGACGCTCAGGAATGTTTTCGCGGTTGAAGTGAGCGAGCTTCTCGATCAGATGAAAATCATCAAGCAGCAACGGGCCACGCGGGCCTGCGGAACGGGAATTCTGGTTATTCGCGACGGGGGCGCCGCTGGCGGTAGTAAGGATTTTGTTCTGGCTCATATTCAATTTCCTCAGGTCGGACTTGGAACTGCTGGCTAATCGGCTTGGAGGAAGTATTGACCATCAATATGACGTCTACAAATTCATTAAATCGTAAGCATCAATAGAAAATTACTAACAACCCCCCCAGCCCTATAGTGCCAAGAGCCACCTGTGGAAACTTGTATCCAACGCGCTTTTTACACGCACAAAAAAACCGGGCACTAGGCCCGGTTTTTTATTACAGCTTGTCGTCTTACTCGGCGCTTACAGCTTCGCCAGCAGTAGCACGATCAACCAACTCGACGTACGCCATAGGCGCGTTGTCGCCAGCGCGGAAACCGCACTTGAGGATGCGCAGGTAGCCACCCTCACGGGTAGCGTAACGCTTGCCCAGGTCGTTGAAGAGCTTACCAACGATAGCTTTCGAACGAGTACGGTCGAAAGCCAGACGGCGGTTAGCCAGGCTGTCTGTCTTGGCCAAAGTGATCAGCGGCTCAGCAACGCGACGCAGTTCTTTAGCTTTCGGCAGTGTAGTTTTGATCAGCTCGTGCTCGAACAGCGACACCGCCATGTTTTGGAACATGGCCTTGCGGTGCGAGCTGGTACGGCTCAGGTGACGACCACTTTTACGATGACGCATGGTTCATTCCTTACCAAACTCACGTTCGGTGATTACGACGATCAGGCAGTCGCCTTGTCGTCCTTCTTAAGACTTGCAGGCGGCCAGTTGTCGAGGCGCATGCCGAGGGACAGACCGCGGGAGGCCAGAACGTCCTTGATTTCAGTCAAGGATTTCTTGCCCAGGTTCGGAGTCTTCAACAGTTCTACTTCGGTACGCTGAATCAGGTCGCCGATGTAGTAAATGTTTTCCGCCTTAAGGCAGTTAGCCGAACGTACAGTCAGTTCCAGATCGTCAACCGGGCGAAGCAGGATCGGATCGATCTCGTCTTCCTGCTCGATTACCACTGGTTCGCTGTCACCTTTGAGGTCGACGAACGCAGCCAACTGCTGTTGCAGAATGGTTGCAGCGCGGCGGATAGCCTCTTCCGGGTCCAGAGTACCGTTGGTTTCCAGATCAATAACCAGCTTGTCCAGGTTGGTACGCTGTTCGACACGGGCGTTTTCCACCACGTATGCGATACGGCGAACCGGGCTGAACGAAGAGTCAAGCTGCAAGCGACCAATGCTGCGGCTTTCATCTTCATCGCTCTGACGCGAGTCGGCCGGTTCATAACCACGACCACGAGCTACGGTGAGCTTCATGTTCAGGGCGCCGTTAGACGCCAGGTTAGCGATTACGTGATCGGGGTTAACGATCTCGACATCATGATCCAGCTGAATATCGGCAGCGGTAACCACCCCCGAACCCTTCTTCGACAAGGTCAGCGTAACTTCGTCACGGCCGTGCAGCTTGATAGCCAGACCTTTAAGGTTCAACAGGATTTCAATTACGTCTTCCTGTACACCTTCGATGGCGCTGTACTCGTGGAGCACACCGTCAATCTCGGCCTCGACTACTGCACAGCCGGGCATTGAGGACAACAGGATGCGGCGCAGCGCGTTGCCCAGGGTGTGGCCAAAACCACGCTCGAGAGGCTCGAGAGTGATCTTGGCGCGGGTTGGACTGACAACCTGCACATCAATGTGGCGGGGTGTCAGGAACTCATTTACCGAAATCTGCATGGATGCACCTATTTTCTAGCCCTTACTTGGAGTAGAGCTCGACAATCAGGCTTTCGTTGATGTCGGCGGACAGATCACTGCGAGCAGGAACGTTCTTGAAAACGCCCGACTTCTTCTCAGTGTCTACTTCTACCCATTCTACGCGGCCACGTTGGGCACACAGATCGAGAGCTTGGACAATGCGAAGCTGGTTTTTTGCTTTCTCGCGAACTGCGACCACGTCACCAGCACGAACCTGGTAGGACGGAACGTTTACGGTCTGACCGTTAACGCTGATCGACTTGTGCGATACCAGCTGACGGGATTCGGCACGAGTCGAACCAAAGCCCATACGGTATACAACGTTGTCCAGACGGCATTCGAGCAGTTGCAGCAGGTTTTCACCGGTTGCACCTTTCTTGCCAGCAGCTTCTTTGTAGTAGCCGCTGAACTGACGCTCGAGAACGCCGTAGATACGACGGACCTTCTGCTTTTCACGCAGTTGGGTGCCGTAGTCGGACTGGCGACCGCGGCGTTGGCCGTGGATACCAGGTGCTGCTTCAATGTTGCACTTCGATTCGATCGCGCGCACGCCGCTCTTCAGGAAGAGATCGGTGCCCTCGCGACGAGCGAGTTTGCATTTTGGACCAATGTAACGAGCCATTCTTTACAATCTCCTGGATTACACGCGGCGCTTCTTCGGCGGACGGCACCCGTTGTGCGGGATTGGCGTCACGTCGGTGATGCTGGCGATCTTATAGCCACAGCCGTTCAAAGCACGGACAGCGGACTCACGACCTGGACCTGGACCCTTGACGTTAACGTCGAGGTTTTTCAGGCCATATTCCAGCGCAGCTTGACCAGCACGTTCAGCAGCTACTTGAGCAGCGAACGGAGTGGACTTGCGGGAACCGCGGAAACCCGAACCACCAGAGGTAGCCCAAGAAAGCGCATTACCTTGACGGTCGGTGATGGTCACGATGGTGTTGTTAAAAGAAGCATGGATGTGGGCGATGCCATCAACCACTGTCTTTTTAACTTTTTTACGAGGACGAGCAGCAGGTTTTGCCATGATAATTTTCCTGTCGATTCGCTGGGGCGATTACTTGCGGATCGGCTTACGCGGACCTTTACGGGTACGCGCGTTAGTCTTGGTACGCTGACCGCGTACTGGAAGACCACGACGATGACGCAGACCGCGATAGCAACCGAGGTCCATCAAACGCTTGATTTTCATGTTGATTTCGCGACGCAGGTCACCTTCAGTGGTGAACTTCGCCACTTCGCCACGCAGCTGTTCAATCTGCTCGTCGCTCAGATCCTTGATCTTAGCGGCTGGGTTTACCCCAGCAACTGCGCAAATCTTCTGCGCAGTAGTGCGACCAACACCATAGATGTAGGTCAGCGAGATAACAGTGTGCTTGTTATCTGGAATGTTAACGCCTGCAATACGGGCCATTCAGTGGGACTCCAATTGACAGCTACCTACGCCCCGGAAGCCAAGAAATAGGGCGCGAGATAATATCGCTGTAATAACAAATAATCAACCCGGCAGCGCACTAGCTGCCGGGCTTCAAGCGGATCACACTCAGCCTTGGCGCTGTTTGTGACGCGGTTCCGCGCTGCAAATTACTCGAACAACACCTTCGCGGCGAATAATCTTGCAGTTACGGCACAGCTTTTTCACCGATGCACGAACTTTCATCACCAACTCCTCGAACCTTATGGGTACTCAGCGCAACATGCCGCTGCCGTAACCCTTCAGGTTGGCTTTCTTCATCAGGGATTCGTACTGGTGCGAAACGAGGTGCGATTGTACTTGGGACATGAAGTCCATCACAACCACGACCACGATCAGCAACGAGGTCCCGCCAAGGTAGAACGGAACGTTTGCTGCGACCACAAGGAACTGGGGCAACAGGCACACGGCCGTCATATATAGAGCACCGAACAGGGTCAAACGAGTCAGAACGCCATCAATGTAGCGTGCCGACTGCTCACCTGGACGGATGCCCGGAATAAAGGCACCGGACTTCTTCAGGTTTTCCGCTACGTCTTTCGGATTGAACATCAACGCCGTATAGAAGAAGCAGAAGAAAATAATCCCTGCACTAAACAGCAGAATATTCAACGGCTGACCAGGAGCGATCGACTGAGAAAGGTCCTGCAGCCAGCCCATATTTTCAGACTGACCAAACCAGGTACCCAACGAAGCCGGAAACAGCAAAATGCTGCTCGCGAAAATTGCCGGGATAACACCGGCCATATTCACTTTCAGCGGCAAGTGGCTGGTCTGCGCAGCAAAAACCTTACGGCCCTGCTGACGCTTGGCGTAGTGAACAGCGATACGACGCTGGCCACGCTCAATGAACACCACAAAACCGATAATCGCTACTGCCAGCAAACCGATGGCAACCAAGGCGAAGATATTGATATCACCCTGACGCGCAGACTCGAAAGACTGCCCAATTGCCCTCGGAAGACCGGCGACGATACCTGCGAAAATCAACATCGAGATACCGTTACCAACACCACGCTCAGTAATCTGCTCACCCAGCCACATCATGAACATCGCACCAGCCACAAAAGTGGATACCGCGACGAAATAGAAGCCAAAGTCACCAGTGAACGCAACGCCCTGCCCTGCCAGGCCAACGGACATGCCGATAGCTTGAACCAGGGCAAGGACGACAGTGCCGTAGCGGGTGTACTGGCTAATCTTGCGACGGCCAGCTTCACCTTCCTTCTTCAACTGCTCCAGCTGCGGGCTGACGGCGGTCATCAGTTGCATGATGATCGATGCCGAAATGTACGGCATGATCCCCAATGCAAAGATGCTCATCCGTTCCAGCGCGCCGCCGGAAAACATGTTGAACAAGCTAAGAATGGTCCCCTCATTCTGTCGAAACAGGTCTGCGAGTCGGTCCGGGTTGATACCTGGAACCGGGATGTGTGCGCCTATTCGGTAGACGATAATCGCCAGGAACAGAAAACGCAGACGTGCCCAAAGTTCAGACATACCGCCTTTGCCGAGCGCAGAGAGAGCACCTTGCTTAGCCATTTATTCCTCGAACTTGCCGCCAGCTGCTTCGATAGCCGAACGCGCACCTTTGGTGGCGCCGATTCCCTTGCCGATAGTGACAGCGCGAGCCACTTCACCGGACAGCATGATTTTCACACGCTGTACGTTGACGTTGATCACGTTGGCATCTTTCAGGGTCTGCAGAGTAACGATGTCGCCGTCCACTTTAGCCAGCTCGGACAGACGCACTTCTGCGCGGTCCATGGCTTTCAGGGATACGAAACCGAACTTAGGCAGGCGACGATGCAGCGGCTGTTGACCGCCTTCAAAGCCTGGAGCAATGGTGCCACCGGAACGGGAGGTCTGACCTTTGTGACCACGGCCACCAGTCTTACCCAAACCGCTACCGATACCACGGCCCGGACGATGCTTTTCGCGACGGGAACCCGGCGCTGGACTCAGATCATTGAGTTTCATCGATTAACCCTCTACACGCAGCATGTAGTAAGCCTTGTTGATCATCCCGCGATTCTCGGGAGTATCCTGGACTTCTACAGTGTGACCGATGCGACGCAGACCCAAACCTTTAACGCACAGTTTGTGGTTAGGGATGCGGCCGGTCATGCTTTTGATCAGCGTTACTTTAACGGTAGCCATGATCAGAAGATCTCCTTGACAGTCAGGCCACGCTTGGCAGCGATGGACTCAGGAGATTGCATAGCTTTCAAACCCTTGAAAGTGGCGTGAACCACGTTTACTGGGTTAGTCGAGCCATAGCACTTGGCCAGAACGTTCTGAACGCCAGCAACTTCGAGGACAGCACGCATAGCGCCGCCAGCGATGATACCGGTACCTTCAGAAGCAGGCTGCATGTACACCTTCGAAGCGCCATGGGCGGACTTCATTGCGTACTGCAGAGTGGTGCCGTTCAGATCAACTTGGATCATGTTGCGACGAGCAGCTTCCATTGCCTTCTGGATCGCAGCAGGCACTTCACGCGACTTGCCACGGCCGAAGCCAACACGCCCTTTACCATCACCTACCACGGTCAACGCGGTGAAAGTGAAGATACGGCCGCCTTTAACGGTTTTGGCTACGCGGTTAACTTGAACCAGCTTCTCAATGTAGCCTTCGTCGCGCTTTTGGTCGTTATTTGACATAACTTAGAACTCCAGCCCAGCTTCACGAGCAGCATCAGCCAGCGCTTTAACGCGGCCGTGGTACTTGAAGCCAGAGCGGTCGAAAGCCACTTGCGAGACGCCAGCGGCCTTAGCACGCGTAGCGACCAGCTGGCCAACCTTTGTGGCCGCGTCGATGTTGCCGGTGGCACCATCACGCAGTTCTTTATCCAAAGTCGAGGCGCTTGCCAGGACTTTGTTGCCGTCGGCCGAGATGACCTGGGCGTAGATGTGCTGCGACGAGCGGAACACGCAGAGACGCACGACTTCGAGTTCGTGCATTTTCAGGCGTGCTTTGCGAGCGCGACGCAGTCGAGTAACTTTTTTGTCGGTCATTTGCTATGCCCTACTTCTTCTTGGCTTCTTTACGACGGACGACTTCGTCCGCGTAGCGCACACCTTTGCCTTTGTACGGCTCTGGTGGACGGAAGTCGCGGATCTCAGCGGCCACTTGACCTACCAGCTGCTTATCGATGCCCTTGATCAGGATATCGGTCTGGCTAGGGGTCTCAGCGGTGATGCCTTCCGGCAGTTCGTAATCCACTGGGTGCGAGAAGCCAAGGGCCAGGTTCAAAACCGTGCCTTTTGCTTGCGCTTTGTAACCAACACCGACCAGCTGGAGCTTACGCTCGAAGCCTTGGCTTACGCCTTGGACCATGTTGTTTACCAACGCACGCGTGGTACCGGCCATTGCGCGAGTTTGTTGATCGCCATTGCGAGCGGCAAAACGCAGCTCACCGGCTTCTTCAACGATCTCAACGGACGAATGGATGTTCAGTTCAAGAGTACCCTTGGCACCCTTCACCGAAAGCTGTTGGCCTGCGAATTTGACTTCGACACCGGCTGGCAGCTTAACGGGGTTCTTAGCGACGCGAGACATGCTTATCCCCCCTTAGAACACAGTGCAAAGAACTTCGCCGCCGACACCGGCAGCGCGCGCAGCACGATCAGTCATCACACCTTTGTTGGTGGAGACGATAGACACGCCCAGACCGCCACGAACTTTCGGCAGATCTTCAGCGGACTTGTACTGACGCAGGCCTGGACGGCTAACGCGCTTCACTTCCTCGATGACCGAACGGCCTTCGAAGTACTTCAGCTCGATGGACAGCAGTGCTTTTACATCGCTGCTGATCTGATAACCCGCAATGTAGCCTTCGTCTTTCAGGACTTTGGCAACAGCTACCTTCAACTTGGAAGATGGCATGCTTACGACGGACTTTTCAGCCATCTGGGCATTACGGATACGAGTTAGCATGTCCGCTAACGGGTCCTGCATACTCATGGGCTAGACGCTCCTAATACAAAAAAATTAGCCTTGCGGCTACATATGTCGCCGAGAATCTCCGGGCATAGAAAACACGGGCTCAGGCGAGCCGGGTATTCTAGACACACTCCGGAAATGAAACAAGCCCCAAAAGGGGCTTGTTCCAGATTCAAGGTCACCGGTGGTCGTTATCTTGCGACGCCAACCACCTGGACTTTGAAAGTACTTACCAGCTGGCTTTAACCAGACCTGGTACGTCACCACGCATTGCCGCTTCACGCAGTTTGTTACGGCCGAGGCCGAACTTGCGGTAAACGCCGTGTGGACGACCGGTCAGGCGGCAGCGGTTACGCATGCGCGAAGCGCTTGCGTCACGTGGCTGCTTCTGCAGGGCAACTGTAGCTTCCCAACGCGCTTCTGGACTTGCGTTCAGATCAACGATGATTGCTTTCAGTGCTGCACGCTTCTTGGCGTACTTGGCAACCGTGAGCTGACGCTTCAGCTCGCGGTTTTTCATGCTCATCTTGGCCATGGTCCTACTCCAATCAGTTGCGGAACGGGAATTTGAAAGCACGCAGCAGGGCGCGACCTTCATCATCGTTCTTGGCAGTGGTGGTCAGGGTGATGTCCAGACCGCGGAGAGCATCGATCTTGTCGTAGTCGATTTCCGGGAAGATGATCTGCTCTTTCACGCCCATGCTGTAGTTACCACGACCATCGAAGGACTTGGCATTCAGGCCGCGGAAGTCGCGAACCCGAGGCAGGGAGATCGACAGCAGACGATCCAGGAATTCGTACATACGCTCACGGCGCAGAGTTACCTTGACGCCGATCGGCCAACCTTCACGGACTTTAAAGCCAGCGATGGATTTCCGAGCGTAGGTCACAACGACTTTTTGGCCGGTGATCTTTTCCAGGTCAGCAACAGCGTGCTCGATGACTTTTTTGTCGCCGATCGCTTCGCCCAGACCCATGTTCAGGGTGATTTTGGTAACGCGCGGAACTTCCATCACGTTCCCAAGCTTAAGTTCTTCCTTAAGCTTAGGGGCGATTTCCTTCCGGTAAATCTCTTGTAGTCGTGCCATGGTCTTATCTACCTAGCAGTGTTCAAGCATCAACCGCTTTTTGGGTCGACTTGAAGACACGAATTTTCTTACCGTCTTCTACTTTGAAACCAACGCGATCAGCCTTGTTGGTTTCGCCGTTGAAGATGGCGACGTTAGAAGCGTGCAGTGGCGCTTCTTTCTCGACGATACCGCCCTGTACGCCCGACATCGGGTTAGGCTTGGTATGACGCTTGACCAGGTTCAGACCACCAACGACCAGACGGTCGTCCGCGAGAACCTTCAGCACCTTACCGCGCTTACCTTTGTCTTTGCCGGCGATCACGATGATCTCGTCGTCACGACGAATCTTTTGCATGTCGGATCTCCTTACAGCACTTCTGGGGCGAGCGAGACGATCTTCATGAACTTCTCAGTACGAAGTTCACGGGTCACTGGCCCAAAGATACGGGTGCCGATCGGCTCTTGCTTGTTGTTCAGAAGAACAGCAGCGTTGCCATCAAAGCGGATAATGGAGCCATCTGCACGGCGTACGCCGTGACGAGTGCGGACTACAACAGCAGTCATCACTTGGCCTTTTTTTACCTTACCGCGAGGAATTGCTTCCTTCACGGTAACTTTGATGATGTCACCGATACCAGCGTAACGACGATGGGAGCCACCCAGCACCTTGATGCACATAACGCGGCGAGCGCCGCTGTTATCGGCCACATCGAGCATGGATTGAGTCTGAATCATATAATTTCTCCGACCCCTAGTCCTTAGACTTCCACAGCGCGTTCGAGAACATCAACCAGCGCCCAAGACTTGGTCTTGGCCAGCGGACGAGTTTCACGAATAGTGACTTTGTCGCCGATGTGGCACTGATTGGTTTCGTCGTGCGCGTGCAGCTTAGTCGAACGCTTAACATATTTACCGTAGATCGGGTGCTTAACGCGACGCTCGATCAGAACGGTGATGGTTTTGTCCATCTTGTCGCTGACAACACGGCCAGTCAGCGTACGGACAGTCTTTTCGGCTTCAGCCATGATCACTTACCTGCCTGCTGGTTGAGCACAGTCTTCACGCGAGCGATGTCACGCTTAACTTGCGAGAGCAGATGAGACTGCCCCAACTGGCCAGTTGCTTTCTGCATACGCAGATTGAACTGGTCGCGCAGCAGGCCGAGCAGTTGCTCGTTCAGCTGCTGTGCGGATTTTTCACGAAGTTCATTCGCTTTCATCACATCACCGTCCGTTTAACAAAGGAGGTGGCGAGCGGCAGCTTTGCAGCAGCCAGGGCGAAAGCCTCACGCGCCAGCTCTTCAGAAACACCCTCGATTTCATACAGGACTTTGCCTGGTTGAATCTGGGCAACCCAGTATTCCACGTTACCCTTACCTTTACCCATCCGAACCTCGAGAGGTTTTTTGGAAATCGGCTTGTCCGGGAATACACGGATCCAGATCTTGCCACCACGTTTTACGTGACGGGTCAGAGCACGACGCGCTGAC
This sequence comes from Pseudomonas sp. Q1, assembly GCF_009935975.1. Taxonomy (NCBI): domain Bacteria; kingdom Pseudomonadati; phylum Pseudomonadota; class Gammaproteobacteria; order Pseudomonadales; family Pseudomonadaceae; genus Pseudomonas; species Pseudomonas sp. Q1. The sequence continues at coordinate 336,303 of NZ_QODI01000004.1, forward strand.
TCGATCTGACGAGCGGTGAGACGACCACGAGCTACAGACTTCAGCGCGAACTCGCCGAAGCTGACTTTGCTACCGCGCTGAGCCAGACCACGGTTGTGGCCTGTCATCTGCTTGCGGAACTTCGTACGCTTAGGTTGCAACATTTGGCGTACCCCTTACTTAGCAGCTTTTTTACGAGGCGCTGGTGCTTGTGGTTTCAGTTCTTCTTGGCGACCACCAATTACTTCGCCTTTGAAGATCCAAACCTTTACACCGATCACACCGTAAGTGGTGTGAGCTTCGTAGTTGGCATAGTCGATGTCGGCACGCAGGGTGTGCAGTGGCACACGACCTTCGCGATACCATTCAGTACGTGCGATTTCAGCACCGCCGAGACGACCGCTCACTTGGATTTTGATGCCTTTGGCACCAATGCGCATTGCGTTCTGTACGGCACGCTTCATAGCGCGACGGAACATTACGCGACGCTCCAGCTGCTGAGCTACGCTCTGCGCAACCAGCATACCGTCGAGCTCCGGCTTGCGGATCTCTTCGATATTGATGTGCACAGGCACACCCATTTGCTTGGTCAGGTCCTGACGCAGTTTCTCAACATCTTCACCTTTCTTCCCGATAACGATACCTGGACGAGCGGTGTGGATGGTGATACGTGCAGTTTGGGCCGGACGATGGATATCGATACGGCTTACGGACGCGCTTTTTAGTTTGTCTTGGAGATACTCACGCACCTTCAGATCAGCGAACAAGTAGTCCGCATAAGTCCGACCGTCTGCGTACCAGACGGAGGTGTGCTCCTTGACGATTCCCAGGCGAATGCCAATGGGATGTACTTTCTGACCCATCTCTTCGACTCCGTTACTTGTCAGCAACCTTGACAGTGATATGGCAAGACCGCTTGACGATGCGATCAGCACGGCCTTTGGCACGTGGCATGATGCGCTTCAGCGAACGCCCTTCGTTAACGAAAACGGTGCTGACTTTCAGGTCATCAACGTCTGCGCCTTCGTTATGCTCGGCGTTGGCTACGGCCGACTCCAGCACTTTCTTCATGATCTCGGCGGCTTTCTTACTGCTGAAAGCCAACAGGTTGAGCGCTTCGCCCACCTTCTTCCCGCGGATCTGGTCGGCGACCAAGCGGGCTTTCTGGGCGGAGATTCGAGCGCCCGACAACTTAGCGGCTACTTCCATTTCCTAACCCCTTAACGCTTGGCTTTCTTGTCTGCCACGTGCCCACGATAAGTGCGGGTACCGGCGAACTCGCCCAGTTTGTGGCCGACCATGTCTTCGTTAACGAGAACTGGGACGTGTTGACGACCGTTGTGTACTGCGATGGTCAGACCGACCATTTGTGGCAGGATCATCGAACGACGCGACCAGGTCTTAACTGGTTTGCGATCGTTCTTTTCCGCCGCCACTTCGATCTTCTTCAGTAGGTGAAGATCAATAAAAGGACCTTTTTTCAGAGAACGTGGCACTGTCGTATCCCTCTATTTACTTGCGACGACGGACGATCATTTTGTCGGTACGCTTATTACCACGAGTCTTCGCGCCCTTAGTCGGGAAGCCCCATGGCGATACCGGATGACGACCACCAGAGGTACGACCTTCACCACCACCGTGTGGGTGGTCAACCGGGTTCATGGCAACACCACGAACGGTTGGGCGAACGCCACGCCAGCGTTTGGCACCAGCTTTACCCAACGAACGCAGGCTGTGCTCGGAGTTCGAGACTTCGCCCAGGGTCGCACGGCATTCAGCCAGCACTTTACGCATCTCACCAGAACGCAGACGCAGGGTCACGTAGACACCTTCACGAGCGATCAGCTGAGCCGAAGCACCAGCGGAACGAGCGATTTGCGCGCCTTTACCTGGCTTCAATTCGATGCCGTGTACGGTGCTACCAACTGGAATGTTGCGCAGTTGCAGAGCGTTGCCCGGCTTGATCGGTGCCAGAGCACCTGCGATCAGCTGGTCGCCAGCGCTCACGCCTTTAGGGGCGATGATGTAGCGACGCTCGCCATCTGCGTACAGCAGCAGAGCGATGTGAGCAGTACGGTTTGGATCGTATTCGATACGCTCGACAGTGGCAGCGATGCCATCTTTGTCGTTGCGACGGAAGTCGACCAGACGATAATGCTGCTTATGGCCACCACCGATGTGACGAGTGGTAATACGACCATTGTTGTTACGACCACCAGACTTCGATTTCTTCTCGAGCAGCGGTGCGTGAGGAGCGCCTTTATGCAGCTCCTGGTTGACCACCTTGACCACAAAACGGCGGCCAGGGGAAGTCGGTTTGCATTTAACGATTGCCATGATGCACCCCTTCCTTACTCAGCACTGCTGCTGAAATCGAGATCTTGGCCTGGCTGAAGGGAGATAACTGCCTTCTTCCAGTCATTACGCTTGCCCAGACCGCGAGCAGTGCGCTTGCTCTTACCCAGAACGTTCAGGGTAGTAACACGCTCTACTTTCACGCTGAACAGGCTTTCGACGGCCTTCTTGATTTCCAGCTTGGTTGCGTCAGTTGCAACCTTGAAAACGAACTGGCCTTTCTTGTCAGCCAGAACCGTAGCCTTTTCGGAAACGTGCGGGCCAAGCAGAACTTTAAATACGCGTTCCTGGTTCATCCCAGCAGCTCCTCGAATTTCTTCACGGCCGACACGGTGATCAACACCTTGTCGTATGCGATCAGACTAACTGGATCGGAACCTTGCACGTCACGTACATCAACGTGTGGCAGGTTACGAGCAGCCAGGTACAGGTTCTGATCAACAGCTTCCGACACGATCAAAACGTCGGTCAGGCTCATGTTGTTCAGTTTGCCCAGCAGATCTTTGGTTTTCGGGCTTTCAACAGCGAAGTCCTGAACCACGACCAGACGGTCAGTACGCACGAGTTCAGCAAGGATGGAGCGCAGAGCTGCGCGGTACATCTTCTTGTTGAGCTTCTGCGAGTGATCCTGCGGACGAGCTGCGAAAGTGGTACCGCCGCCACGCCAGATTGGGCTACGGATAGTACCAGCACGAGCACGGCCAGTACCTTTCTGACGCCAAGGGCGCTTACCGCCACCACGAACGTCGGAACGGGTCTTTTGCTGCTTGCTACCTTGACGGCCGCCGGCCATGTAGGCCACGACTGCTTGGTGAACCAGCGTCTCGTTGAATTCGCCGCCAAATGTCAGTTCGGAAACTTCGATCGCTTGAGCGTCATTTACATTTAATTGCATGTCAGCTTCCCCTTAACCGCGAGCCTTGGCCGCTGGACGTACAACCAGGTTGCCGCCAGTAGCGCCAGGAACAGCACCCTTGACCAACAACAGATTGCGTTCAGCGTCGACGCGCACTACTTCGAGGGACTGCACGGTCACGCGCTCAGCGCCCATATGACCGGACATTTTCTTGCCCTTGAATACACGACCAGGAGTCTGGCACTGGCCAATAGAGCCCGGGACGCGGTGGGAAACGGAGTTACCGTGAGTGTTGTCTTGGCCACGGAAATTCCAACGCTTGATCGTACCCTGGAAGCCTTTACCCTTGGACTGACCGGTTACATCAACCAGTTGACCAGCGGCGAAGATTTCAGCGTTGATCAGATCGCCAGCCTGGTAGTCGCCGTCTTCGAGACGGAACTCCATGACAGTACGACCAGCTGCAACGTTTGCTTTAGCGAAGTGACCTGCTTGAGCAGCAGTCACGCGCGAAGCACGACGCTCGCCGACAGTGACTTGCACTGCACGATAGCCATCGGTTTCTTCAGTTTTGAACTGGGTGACGCGATTCGGCTCGATCTCAATGACCGTGACCGGAATGGAGACACCTTCTTCGGTGAAAATACGGGTCATACCGCATTTACGACCGACTACACCAATAGTCATGTTGTAAACCTCATGAGTGTACGGGGCTTTCACCCGCTATGGCCGCCCATTTCAGAGCGTTACACGACTAAGACCCAAGTCTTAGCCGAGGCTGATCTGTACTTCCACACCGGCCGCCAGATCGAGCTTCATAAGTGCATCAACGGTTTTATCCGTTGGCTGGACGATGTCCAGTACGCGCTTATGAGTACGGATCTCGTACTGGTCACGCGCGTCTTTGTTGACGTGCGGGGAGACCAGAACGGTGAACCGCTCTTTACGGGTAGGCAGTGGAATTGGACCACGCACTTGAGCACCAGTACGTTTCGCGGTTTCCACGATTTCCTGGGTGGATTGGTCGATCAGGCGATGGTCAAAAGCCTTCAACCTGATACGGATTTGCTGATTTTGCATTGGATTTCAGACTCCGGCTGCTATTCCCACCGGGCGCAATGCACCCGTTAAAAGGAGGCGCAATTCTATAGACGCCCCAGATAGGTGTCAACCCAATAAAAAAGCCCCCGCTGAGCGGGGGCTTTTCAAAGCATCGAAGCCATCTCAGGAGAGATGCTTACTCGATGATTTTAGCTACAACACCAGCACCAACGGTACGGCCGCCTTCACGAATAGCGAAGCGCAGACCGTCTTCCATTGCGATGGTCTTGATCAGGGTAACTTCCATTTGGATGTTATCGCCTGGCATTACCATTTCAACGCCTTCTGGCAGCTGGCAGTTACCAGTCACGTCAGTAGTACGGAAGTAGAACTGTGGACGGTAGCCTTTGAAGAACGGAGTGTGACGACCGCCTTCTTCCTTGCTCAGAACGTAAACTTCTGCGGTGAACTTGGTGTGCGGCTTAACCGAACCTGGCTTAACCAGAACCTGACCACGCTCAACGTCGTCACGCTTGGTGCCACGCAGCAGAACGCCGCAGTTCTCGCCAGCACGACCTTCGTCGAGCAGTTTGCGGAACATCTCAACACCGGTGCAGGTGGTGGTGGTGGTGTCACGCAGACCAACGATTTCCAGCGGATCTTGAACGCGAACGATACCGCGCTCGATACGACCAGTCACAACAGTACCGCGACCAGAGATCGAGAACACGTCTTCGATTGGCATCAGGAACGGCTTGTCGGTCAGACGAACTGGCTCTGGGATGTAGCTGTCCAGAGTTTCTACCAGCTTCTTAACAGCGGTAGTACCCATTTCGTTGTCGTCTTTGCCTTCCAGAGCCATACGAGCAGAACCGATGATGATCGGAGTGTCGTCGCCTGGGAAGTCGTAAGTGCTCAGCAGATCGCGCACTTCCATCTCAACCAGTTCCAGCAGCTCAGCGTCGTCTACCAGGTCAGCCTTGTTCAGGAAAACCACGATGTACGGAACGCCTACCTGACGGGACAGCAGGATGTGCTCACGGGTCTGTGGCATCGGACCATCAGCGGCCGAGCAAACCAGGATCGCGCCGTCCATCTGGGCAGCACCGGTGATCATGTTCTTCACATAGTCAGCGTGACCTGGGCAGTCAACGTGAGCGTAGTGACGGATCAGCGAGTTGTATTCAACGTGCGCGGTGTTGATGGTGATACCACGAGCTTTTTCTTCTGGTGCGCTGTCGATCTTGTCGAATTCAACTACGGCCGAACCGAAAACTTCGGAGCAGACGCGAGTCAGAGCAGCGGTCAGAGTGGTTTTACCGTGGTCAACGTGGCCGATGGTGCCAACGTTTACGTGCGGTAGGGAACGATCAAATTTTTCTTTAGCCACGACAATTAACTCCTTGCCTAAAGGACTGAATCAGCCTTGTTTTTTGGATACAGTTTCAGCGATGTGCGCCGGAGCTGTGTTGTATTTTTTGAATTCCATAGAGTAGCTTGCGCGACCCTGGGACATGGAGCGAACGTCGGTCGCATAACCGAACATCTCACCCAACGGAACCTCGGCGCGAATCACTTTGCCGGAAACCGTGTCTTCCATACCCAAGATCATGCCGCGACGACGGTTAAGGTCGCCCATGACATCACCCATATAGTCTTCAGGTGTAACAACTTCTACCGCCATGATTGGCTCAAGCAACTCACCACCGCCCTTCTGGGCCAGTTGCTTGGTTGCCATGGAAGCAGCCACCTTAAACGCCATCTCGTTGGAGTCGACGTCGTGGTAAGAACCGTCAAAAACGGTTGCTTTCAGGCCGATCAGCGGATAGCCGGCAACAACACCGTTCTTCATCTGCTCTTCGATACCCTTCTGGATAGCAGGGATGTATTCCTTAGGAACAACACCACCCACTACTTCGTTCAAGAATTGCAGACCTTCCTGACCTTCGTCAGCAGGAGCAAAACGGATCCAGCAGTGACCGAACTGACCACGACCGCCGGACTGACGAACGAACTTGCCTTCGATTTCACAGTTCTTCGTGATGCGCTCACGATAGGAAACCTGAGGCTTACCGATGTTGGCTTCGACGTTGAACTCACGGCGCATCCGGTCAACCAGGATGTCCAGGTGCAGCTCGCCCATGCCGGAGATGATCGTTTGACCAGTCTCTTCATCAGTCTTGACACGGAAAGATGGATCTTCCTGAGCAAGCTTGCCCAGAGCGATACCCATTTTTTCCTGGTCATCCTTGGTCTTAGGCTCTACGGCAACCGAAATAACCGGCTCCGGGAAGTCCATGCGAACCAGGATGATTGGCTTGGCAGCGTCGCACAAAGTCTCACCAGTGGTGACGTCCTTCATGCCGATCAGGGCCGCGATGTCACCAGCGCGAACTTCCTTGATCTCCTCACGGGCGTTTGCGTGCATCTGCACCATACGACCCACGCGCTCTTTCTTGCCTTTAACCGAGTTGATCACGCCGTCGCCGGATGCCAACACGCCCGAGTAAACGCGGACGAAGGTCAAGGTACCCACGAATGGGTCGGTAGCGATCTTGAACGCCAGAGCCGAGAACGGCTCGCTGTCGTCAGCATGACGCTCCATCTCTTCTTCCTCGTTATCAGGGTTGGAACCCTTGATAGCAGGAATGTCGGTTGGAGCAGGCAGGAAGTCGATAACGGCGTCGAGAACCAGGGGAACACCCTTGTTCTTGAAGGAAGAACCGCAAACAGCCAGGACGATTTCGCCAGCGATAGTACGCTGACGCAGAGCGGCCTTGATTTCCGCGTTGGTGAGCTCTTCACCTTCGAGGTACTTGTTCATCAGCTCTTCGCTGGCTTCGGCAGCAGCCTCAACCATGTTGTTGCGCCACTCGTCAGCCAGCTCTTGAAGCTCGGCAGGGATAGGCTTGCGAACAGGAACCATGCCTTTGTCAGCGTCATTCCAGTAAACAGCTTCCATGTTGATCAGATCGATCTGACCCTGGAAGTTATCTTCGGAACCGATAGCCAATTGGATTGGCACCGGAGTGTGACCCAAACGCTGCTTGATCTGACCGATCACGCGCAGGAAGTTGGCGCCAGCACGGTCCATCTTGTTTACGTAAACAAGACGTGGAACGCCGTATTTGTTGGCCTGACGCCATACGGTTTCCGACTGAGGCTCAACACCCGAGGTACCGCAGAACACAACGACAGCGCCGTCGAGTACGCGCAGGGAACGTTCAACTTCAATAGTGAAGTCTACGTGGCCTGGGGTATCGATTACGTTGAAGCGGTGCTCGTCTTTGTACTGCTTCTCGGAACCTTTCCAGAAGGCGGTAATGGCAGCAGAAGTAATGGTAATACCACGCTCCTGCTCCTGAACCATCCAGTCTGTGGTCGCGGCGCCATCATGCACCTCGCCCATTTTGTGACTTTTGCCGGTGTAAAACAGTACGCGCTCGGTGGTGGTGGTTTTACCAGCATCCACGTGAGCGACGATACCGATGTTACGGTAGCGGCTAATCGGAGTAGTACGAGCCATAAAGCCCTCGCAAAATTAGTGAAGCTAAAATTAGAAGCGGTAGTGCGAGAAAGCTTTGTTAGCTTCAGCCATACGGTGCACGTCTTCACGCTTCTTAACAGCAGCACCTTTACCTTCGGCAGCGTCCAACAGTTCGCCAGCCAAACGCAGAGCCATAGACTTCTCGCCGCGCTTACGGGCGAAGTCTACCAACCAGCGCATTGCCAGAGCGTTACGACGGGACGGACGAACTTCAACCGGAACCTGGTAAGTAGCACCGCCTACACGGCGCGACTTCACTTCGACCAGCGGAGCGATGGCGTCGAGAGCTTTCTCGAAGATTTCCAGGGGGTCGCTGTTCTTGCGTTCTTTAACCTTTTCCAGCGCGCCATAAACGATACGCTCGGCAACGGCTTTCTTGCCGCTTTCCATCACGTGGTTCATGAACTTGGCCAGAATTTGGCTTCCGTATTTTGGATCGTCAAGCACTTCGCGCTTGGCTGCTACGCGTCTTCTTGGCATGGATAAGCCCTCAAACGGTCTTCAGGTTCGCTCGGAATCGGTGCCCTTTCGGGACGCCTCCGACCTTACTCTTATCGACTCAGAAAATAAGATGATTCAGTTTTACAAAAAGCCGCTACTACTTAGGCTTCTTGGTACCGTACTTCGAACGACCCTGGTTACGACCTTTAACGCCGGAAGTATCCAAGGAGCCGCGTACGGTGTGGTAACGAACACCTGGCAAGTCTTTTACACGACCGCCGCGGATCAGTACCACGCTGTGCTCTTGCAGGTTGTGGCCTTCACCACCGATGTACGAGGAAACCTCGAAACCGTTGGTCAGACGCACACGGCATACTTTACGCAGTGCCGAGTTAGGTTTTTTCGGCGTGGTGGTATACACACGGGTGCATACGCCACGACGTTGCGGGCAGTTCTGCAGCGCAGGTACGTCGGATTTCTCGACGATACGCTTACGCGGCTGACGTACCAGCTGGTTGATAGTTGCCATCTACTAGCTCCACTGTTGTCTTGCGACGCTATTGTCTTGCAAGAAAAGCAAAATGGCAGGAACGCATTCCCGCCAAATTTAGGGGTACAAGAGTCTAAAGAGGATCTTGCCCCCAGTCAAGGCAAGGCCCCGACCTCCCCTTCCATCGAACCGGGGCAAAAATGCTTCGATCCGACGAATGGGGGCTGCCAGGGCCCAGACTTATTTATCGCAGAACTCAGTTACCGCTAGAGTTCAGCGCTTCGGTCAGTGCAGCTTCCACTTCACTGGCGCTAACGCGCAGCGGCTTGTCAGCATCACGGCGACGCTTACGCTCGCTGTGGTATGCCAAACCGGTACCCGCCGGGATCAGACGACCCACGACCACGTTTTCTTTCAGGCCGCGCAGGTAATCGCGCTTGCCGGTTACCGCTGCTTCGGTCAGTACGCGAGTGGTCTCCTGGAAGGAGGCCGCCGAGATGAACGACTCAGTGGACAACGACGCCTTGGTGATACCCAGCAGCACGCGAGTGAACTTGGCGACGAACTTGTCTTCGGTTGCCAGCTTCTCGTTCTCTACCAGTACGTGAGTCAGTTCCATCTGGTCGCCCTTGATGAAGCTGGAATCGCCGGACTCGGAGATCTCAACTTTACGCAGCATCTGACGCAGGATGGTCTCGATGTGCTTATCGTTGATCTTCACGCCTTGCAGGCGGTAAACGTCCTGGATCTCGTTGACGATGTACTTGGCGAGCGCACTCACACCCAGCAGACGCAGGATGTCGTGTGGATCGCTCGGACCGTCGGAGATAACTTCGCCGCGGTTTACCTGCTCGCCTTCGAACACGTTCAGGTGACGCCACTTCGGAATCAGCTCTTCATACGGATCGCTACCGTCGTTCGGGGTAATGACCAGACGGCGCTTGCCCTTGGTCTCTTTACCGAACGCGATGGTGCCGCTGACTTCAGCCAGAATCGACGCTTCCTTCGGACGACGAGCTTCGAACAAGTCGGCAACACGCGGCAGACCACCGGTGATGTCACGGGTCTTCGAAGTTTCTTGCGGGATACGCGCGATAACATCACCGATCGCGATCTTCGCACCATCCGCTACACCGACCAGGGCGTTGGCTGGCAGGAAGTACTGAGCGATTACGTCAGTGCCTGGCAGCAACAGATCCTTGCCGTTGTCATCAACCATCTTGACGGCAGGACGGATGTCTTTACCGGCAGCTGGACGATCTTTCGGATCGAGAACTTCAATGTTGGTCATACCGGTCAATTCGTCAGTCTGACGCTTGATCGTGATGCCTTCTTCCATGCCCACGTAGGTCACGGTACCTTTCATTTCGGTAACGATCGGGTGAGTGTGCGGGTCCCACTTGGCCACGATTGCGCCAGCGTCGACCTTGTCACCTTCTTTAACCGAAATCACAGCACCGTACGGCAGCTTGTAGCGCTCACGCTCACGACCGAAGTCATCAGCGATTGCCAGCTCACCGGAACGGGAAACGGCAACCAGGTGGCCATCCACTCGCTCAACGTGTTTCAGGTTGTGCAGACGGACGGTACCGCCATTTTTCACCTGAACGCTGTCAGCTGCGGAGGTCCGGCTTGCCGCACCACCGATGTGGAACGTACGCATCGTCAACTGGGTACCCGGCTCACCGATGGACTGGGCAGCGATTACGCCAACCGACTCACCAATGTTCACCTGGTGACCACGAGCCAGGTCGCGGCCGTAGCACTTGGCGCAAATGCCATAGCGGGTTTCGCAGCTGATCGGCGAACGAACGATCACTTCGTCGATGCTGTTGAGTTCGATGAACTCGACCCACTTCTCATCAACCAGAGTGCCGGCAGGAACGATAACTTCCTCGGTACCCGGCTTGAATACGTCACGGGCAATAACACGACCCAATACGCGCTCACCCAGCGGCTCTACAACGTCACCGCCTTCAATGTGCGGAGTCATCAGCAGGCCATGCTCGGTGCCGCAATCGATCTCGGTTACAACCAGATCTTGTGCAACGTCTACCAGACGACGAGTCAGGTAACCGGAGTTAGCCGTTTTCAACGCGGTATCCGCCAGACCTTTACGAGCACCGTGAGTGGAGATGAAGTACTGAAGTACGCTCAAACCTTCACGGAAGTTCGCAGTAATCGGCGTTTCAATGATGGAACCGTCCGGCTTGGCCATCAGGCCACGCATACCGGCGAGCTGACGGATCTGCGCAGCAGAACCCCGTGCACCCGAGTCGGCCATCATGTACATCGAGTTGAAGGACTCTTGCTCAACTTCGTCGCCGTGACGGTCGATGACTTTCTCTTTCGAGAGGTTGGCCATCATCGCCTTGGAAACTTCGTCGTTCGCCTTGGACCAAAGGTCGATTACCTTATTGTACTTCTCGCCCTGGGTTACCAGGCCGGACGCATACTGGCTCTCGATTTCTTTCACTTCGTCGGTGGCGGCACCGATGATGCGGGCTTTTTCATCCGGGATAACGAAGTCGTTAACACCGATGGAAACGCCGGAAATGGTCGAATAAGCAAAACCGGTGTACATCAACTGGTCAGCGAAGATAACGGTCTCTTTCAAACCCACCACGCGGTAGCACTGGTTGATCAGCTTGGAGATCGCCTTTTTCTTCATCGGCAGGTTGACGACGTCGTACGACAGACCTTTTGGCACAACTTGATACAACAGCGCACGGCCGACAGTGGTGTCGACGATACGGGTGTTGGTCACGCTGCCGCCGTCACGGTCGTTGACGGTTTCGTTGATCCGCACTTTGACCTTGGCATGCAGCGCGGCTTCGCCGGCACGGAACACACGGTCAACTTCTTGCAGGTCAGCGAACACACGACCTTCGCCCTTGGCGTTGATCGCTTCACGAGTCATGTAGTACAGACCCAATACAACGTCCTGCGACGGAACGATGATTGGCTCACCGTTGGCTGGCGACAGAATGTTGTTGGTCGACATCATCAACGCACGCGCTTCCAACTGGGCTTCCAGTGTCAGCGGTACGTGCACGGCCATTTGGTCGCCGTCGAAGTCGGCGTTGTACGCAGCACAGACCAGAGGGTGCAGCTGGATAGCCTTGCCTTCGATCAGTACCGGTTCAAACGCCTGGATACCCAGACGGTGAAGGGTCGGTGCACGGTTGAGGAGAACCGGGTGTTCGCGAATCACTTCAGCGAGAACGTCCCAAACCTCTGGCAGTTCGCGCTCGACCATTTTCTTGGCCGCTTTGATGGTGGTCGCGAGACCGCGCATTTCCAGCTTGCCGAAGATGAACGGCTTGAACAGCTCGAGAGCCATCTTCTTAGGCAGACCGCACTGGTGCAGACGCAGGGTCGGGCCTACGGTAATTACCGAACGACCGGAGTAGTCAACACGCTTACCGAGCAGGTTCTGACGGAAACGACCTTGCTTACCCTTGATCATGTCAGCCAAGGATTTCAGAGGACGCTTGTTGGAACCGGTGATAGCGCGGCCACGACGACCGTTGTCGAGCAGGGCATCGACAGCTTCCTGCAACATACGCTTTTCGTTGCGCACGATGATGTCCGGAGCGGACAGATCAAGCAGGCGCTTCAAGCGGTTGTTACGGTTGATCACGCGGCGGTACAGGTCGTTGAGGTCGGACGTTGCGAAACGGCCACCATCCAACGGTACCAGCGGACGCAGGTCTGGCGGCAGAACCGGCAGAACGGTCAGCACCATCCACTCTGGCAAGTTACCGGAGCCTTGGAAGGCTTCCATCAACTTCAGACGCTTGGACAGCTTCTTGATCTTGGTTTCAGAGTTGGTTTGCGGAATTTCTTCACGCAGACGACCAATCTCGTGTTCCAGGTCGATAGCGTGCAGCAGTTCGCGGACAGCTTCGGCACCCATGCGGGCATCGAAATCGTCGCCGAACTCTTCCAGCGCTTCGAAGTACTGCTCGTCGTTCAGCAGCTGACCTTTTTCAAGGGTGGTCATGCCTGGGTCGATAACGACATAGCTCTCGAAGTAGAGAACGCGCTCGATATCACGCAGGGTCATGTCCATCAGCAAGCCGATACGGGACGGCAGCGATTTCAGGAACCAGATGTGGGCAACCGGCGAAGCCAGTTCGATGTGCGCCATGCGCTCACGACGAACTTTGGCCAGCGCAACTTCAACGCCGCACTTCTCGCAGATCACACCACGGTGCTTCAAGCGCTTGTACTTACCGCACAGGCACTCGTAATCCTTTACCGGGCCAAAGATCTTGGCGCAGAACAGGCCGTCACGCTCAGGTTTGAACGTACGGTAGTTGATGGTTTCCGGTTTTTTAACTTCACCGAACGACCACGAACGGATCATCTCAGGCGATGCCAATCCAATACGGATGGCGTCGAACTCTTCGACTTGACCCTGGTTTTTCAGCAAATTCAGTAGGTCTTTCAAGGCCTTTCCTCCTGGCGGAGCAGAGAGCGGGCTAAACAGCCCCGCTCTCGATTCGCGTCACGTGTTATTCGGTTTCCAGATCGATATCGATGCCGAGGGAACGAATTTCTTTGATCAACACGTTGAAGGACTCGGGCATGCCCGGCTCCATACGGTGATCGCCGTCCACGATGTTTTTGTACATCTTGGTCCGACCGTTCACATCGTCCGACTTCACTGTGAGCATTTCTTGCAGAGTGTAAGCAGCACCGTATGCTTCCAGTGCCCAGACCTCCATCTCCCCGAAACGCTGACCACCGAACTGAGCCTTACCACCCAGCGGCTGCTGGGTAACCAGGCTGTACGAACCGGTAGAACGAGCGTGCATCTTGTCGTCTACCAAGTGGTTCAGCTTCAGCATGTACATGTAGCCAACAGTAACCGGGCGCTCGAACTTGTTGCCGGTACGACCGTCGAACAGCTGCATCTGGCCGCTTTCTGGCAGGTCTGCCAGTTTCAGCATGGCCTTGATTTCGCTTTCCTTGGCACCGTCGAACACCGGGGTAGCCATTGGAACGCCGCCGCGCAGGTTCTTCGCCAGGTCCAGGATTTCCTGGTCGGAGAAGGTGTCCAGCTCTTCGTTGCGACCGCCGATCTCGTTGTAGATCTCGTGCAGGAACTTACGCAGGTCAGCGACCTTGCGTTGCTCTTCGATCATACGATTGATCTTCTCGCCCAGACCTTTGGCCGCGAGGCCCAGGTGGGTTTCGAGGATCTGACCAACGTTCATACGCGAAGGTACGCCCAACGGGTTGAGGACGACGTCGACCGGGGTGCCATTGGCATCGTGCGGCATGTCTTCAACCGGCATGATCACAGAGACCACACCCTTGTTACCGTGACGACCAGCCATCTTGTCGCCCGGCTGGATGCGGCGACGGATTGCCAGGTAAACCTTGACGATTTTCAGCACGCCTGGAGCCAGGTCATCGCCCTGCTGCAGTTTGCGCTTCTTGTCTTCGAACTTGTCGTCCAGCAGACGGCGACGATCAACGATGTAGGCCTGAGCCTTCTCGAGCTGCTCGTTCAGAGCATCTTCAGCCATGCGCAGTTTGAACCACTGGCCGTGCTCAAGACCGTCGAGAACTTCATCGGTGATGTCCTGACCTTTCTTCAGACCTGCGCCACCTTCGGCCTTGTGACCTACCAGAGCGGAACGCAGACGTTCGAAGGTCGCGCCTTCAACGATGCGGAACTCTTCGTTAAGGTCCTTACGGATCTCGTCGAGTTGAGTCTTCTCGATGGACAGTGCACGAGCATCACGCTCAACACCGTCACGGGTGAAGACTTGTACGTCGATGACAGTACCTTTGGTGCCGGTAGGCACACGCAGGGAGGTGTCTTTAACGTCGCTGGCTTTTTCACCGAAGATGGCACGCAGCAGCTTCTCTTCCGGAGTCAGTTGAGTCTCGCCTTTCGGAGTGACCTTACCAACCAGGATGTCGCCTGCGCCAACTTCAGCACCTACGTAAACGATACCGGCTTCGTCCAGCTTGTTCAGTGCAGCTTCACCCACGTTCGGGATGTCCGCAGTGATCTCTTCTGGCCCAAGCTTGGTGTCACGAGCCACACAGGTCAGTTCCTGAATGTGGATCGTGGTGAAGCGGTCTTCTTGAACAACACGCTCGGACAGGCAGATGGAGTCTTCGAAGTTGAAGCCGTTCCACGCCATGAACGCGATACGCATGTTCTGACCCAGAGCCAGCTCACCCATGTCGGTGGACGGGCCGTCAGCCATGATGTCGCTACGCTGAACGCGATCACCTTTGCTCACCAGCGGACGCTGGTTGATGCAGGTGTTCTGGTTCGAACGGGTGTATTTGGTCAGGTTGTAGATGTCGACACCAGCTTCGCCGGTTTCAACTTCGTCATCAGCAACACGAACCACGATACGGCTGGCATCAACGGAGTCGATCACGCCACCACGACGAGCCACGACGCAAACGCCGGAGTCACGCGCTACGTTACGCTCCATGCCGGTACCTACCAGCGGCTTGTCAGCACGCAGGGTGGGTACAGCTTGACGCTGCATGTTGGAACCCATCAACGCACGGTTGGCGTCGTCGTGCTCCAGGAACGGGATCAACGACGCTGCAACCGAAACTACCTGCTTCGGCGAAACGTCCATCAAGGTGACGTCTTCCGGCGCCTTGACGGTGAACTCGTTCAAGTGACGAACAGCTACCAGCTCATCGATCAGGACTTTCTTGTCACTCATCGTGGCCGAGGCCTGAGCGATCACGTGATCAGCTTCTTCGATGGCGGACAGGAAAACGATTTCGTCGGTGACCAGAGCGTCCTTAACCACACGGTACGGGCTCTCGAGGAAGCCGTACTGGTTGGTGCGCGCGTACGCAGCCAAGGAGTTGATCAGACCGATGTTCGGACCTTCCGGCGTTTCGATCGGGCAAACACGACCGTAGTGCGTCGGGTGTACGTCACGAACCTCAAAGCCTGCACGCTCACGGGTCAGACCACCTGGGCCCAGTGCGGATACACGGCGCTTGTGGGTGATCTCGGAGAGCGGGTTGTTCTGGTCCATGAACTGCGAGAGCTGGCTGGAACCGAAGAACTCTTTCACCGCCGCAGCCACTGGCTTGGCGTTGATCAGGTCTTGCGGCATCAGGCCTTCGCTTTCAGCCATCGACAGACGCTCTTTGACCGCACGCTCAACACGCACCAGGCCAACGCGGAACTGGTTCTCGGCCATTTCGCCGACGCAGCGAACGCGACGGTTACCCAAGTGGTCGATGTCGTCGACGATGCCTTTGCCGTTACGGATGTCGACCAGGGTCTTCAGGACCGCAACAATGTCTTCCTTGCACAGTACGCCCGAACCTTCGATCTCGGTACGACCGATACGACGGTTGAACTTCATCCGGCCGACCGCAGACAGGTCATAGCGCTCAGGGCTGAAGAACAGGTTATTGAACAGGGTTTCGGCAGCGTCTTTGGTCGGTGGCTCACCAGGACGCATCATGCGATAGATCTCGACCAGCGCTTCCAATTGGTTGCTGGTGGAGTCGATCTTCAGAGTATCGGAGATGAACGGACCGCAGTCGATATCGTTGGTGTACAGAGTCTCGATGCGAACAACCTGAGCCTTGGCGATCTTGGCCAGGATCTCGGTGTTCAGCTCGGTGTTGCACTCAGCCAGGATTTCGCCTGTAGCCGGGTGAACGATGACCTTGGCGGTGGTGCGACCCAGAACGTAGTCCAGAGGCACTTCCAGCTCTTTGATACCGGCTTTTTCGATCTGGTTGATGTGGCGCGCAGTGATACGGCGACCAGCCTCAACAATAACCTTGCCCTTCTCGTCCTGGATATCCAGAACGGCAATTTCACCACGCAGGCGCGAAGGCACCAATTCCAGGCTGAGGGTTTCACCCTTCAGGCTGAATACGTTGGTGGTGTAGAAGGCATCCAGCACTTGCTCAGTGGTATAACCGAGTGCGCGCAGCAGTACCGAGGCCGGCAGCTTGCGACGACGGTCGATACGCACGAACACGCAGTCTTTCGGGTCGAACTCGAAGTCCAACCACGAACCGCGGTACGGAATGATCCGCGCGGAGTACAGGAGCTTACCGGAGCTGTGCGTCTTGCCGCGGTCGTGGTCAAAGAACACGCCCGGGGAACGGTGCAGCTGGGAAACGATTACACGCTCGGTACCGTTGATTACGAAGGTACCGTTTTCAGTCATCAATGGGATTTCGCCCATGTAGACTTCTTGCTCTTTGATGTCCTTGATCGCTTTGTTCGACGATTCTTTATCGAAAATGATCAGGCGGACTTTTACCCGCAACGGTACGGCGTACGTAACACCGCGCAACACGCATTCTTTGACATCAAATGCCGGTTCGCCCAGGCGATAACCGACGTACTCCAGCGCAGCATTGCCGGAGTAGCTGATGATCGGGAAAACGGATTTGAAGGCCGCATGCAGGCCCACGTCGCGGAACTGATCTTTGGTCGCTCCCGCCTGCAAGAATTCACGATACGAATCCAGCTGGATAGCCAGAAGGTACGGGACATCCATGACGTCCGGCAACTTGCTAAAGTCCTTGCGGATACGTTTTTTCTCAGTATATGAGTAAGCCATCAGCGTTCCCCAGCTTGGTCACCTGCTTGTTTGGCCCCTCCGACGGGAGCAGCCAGAAAATCTTGCAAACCCCATGGTTTGCACCACCGCATCGGGTGGCTACAGCGCGTTAATGGCGGCGACCGAGTCGACAGCCAAGAACGGAAAAAGGCCGGTGGCAAGAGCCACCAGCCATCAGCCTTCAGCTTAACGCTTGGGCTGGAGACGCAAGGTCGATGCTTACTTCAGCTCGACTTTAGCGCCTGCTTCTTCCAGTACTGCTTTGGCTTTGTCAGCTGCGTCTTTGGCAACAGCTTCCAGAACCATGGCAGGAGCGCCGTCAACTACAGCCTTGGCTTCTTTCAGGCCCAGACCGGTCAGTTCACGTACTGCCTTGATCACGTTTACTTTCTTCTCGCCAGCTTCGGTCAGCATGACGTTGAATTCGGTTTGCTCTTCAGCAACAGCAGCAACAGCGGCTGGGCCGGCGGAAGCAGCAGCAGCGGAAACGCCGAATTTTTCTTCGAAAGCTTTGATCAGCTCAACAACCTGCAGAACCGACATTTCAGCTACGGCGTTGAGGATATCTTCTTGGGAGATAGACATTACTGTATTTCCTGAATTGGGGGACGGCCTACGCGGCCATCGAAATAAACAAAAATACGCGAGAGAAGTCGCTCAGCCTTAGGCTGCGGCAGCTTCTTTTTGCTCGCGAACTGCAGCCAGAGTACGAGCCAGCTTGCTGGTAGCGCCTTGAATCACGCTCATCAGCTGCGAAATGGCTTCGTCGCGGGTCGGCAGTGTTGCCAGTACGTCGATTTGGTTAGCTGCGAGGAACTTGCCCTCGAACGCAGCTGCCTTGATCTCGAACTTATCCTGACTCTTGGCAAACTCTTTGAACAAACGGGCAGCAGCGCCTGGATGCTCTTTGGAGAAAGCGATCAGAGTCGGGCCGGTGAACACGTCGTTGAGAACACTGTATTCAGTGTCAGCAACAGCGCGCTTGAGCAGGGTGTTACGTACAACACGTACGTATACGCCAGCTTCACGAGCCTCTTTACGGAGTCCGGTCATAGCGCCTACTGTCACACCACGGGCATCAGCCACGACAGCGGACAGAGCAGCTTTGGCAGCCTCGTTGACTTCAGCGACGATGGCCTTCTTGTCTTCGAGATTAATTGCCACGGGTTTAACTCCTGCTTGTTACCGTTTCATCTGGCCGAAGCCGGATGTCGTTTTGGTGTCTGATTCGGTAAGGAACCGGGAGCACCATCTGCGTAGGCTTGTGGTTTAAGACTTGCGCCGCCTACGGTCTTGGATAGCCCCCGCCAGGCAGGGACCCCAATTTTTTCAATTGACGCAGTCTCCTGCGCCAATCTGTGTCTTATACGTCCAGCGAGCCTTGGTCGATGACCAGACCTGGGCCCATAGTGGTGCTCAGGGTTACGCGCTTAACGTAGATACCTTTCGAGGAAGCCGGCTTGATACGCTTCAGATCAGCGATCAGGGCTTCAACGTTTTCCTTCAGCTTGACGGCATCAAAGCCGACTTTGCCAACGGAGGTGTGAATGATGCCGTTTTTGTCGGTGCGATAACGAACCTGACCAGCCTTGGCGTTTTTAACCGCGGTGGCTACGTCTGGAGTTACGGTACCAACCTTAGGGTTAGGCATCAGGCCGCGTGGACCGAGGATCTGACCCAACTGACCTACAACGCGCATTGCATCCGGGGAAGCAATAACTACGTCATAGTTCAGGTCGCCGCCTTTCATTTCGGCAGCCAGGTCGTCCATGCCAACGCGATCAGCGCCAGCGGCCAGAGCAGCTTCAGCTGCCGGACCCTGGGTGAACACAGCAACACGTACAGTCTTGCCAGTACCGTGTGGCAGCACAGTTGCGCTACGAACGACCTGGTCGGATTTACGCGGGTCAACACCCAGGTTTACAGCAACGTCAACAGACTCGCTGAACTTGACAGTCGACAGCTCGGTCAGCAGGGCAGCGGCGTCTACAAAGCTGTAGGCCTTGCCTGCTTCGATTTTGCCGGCGATAGCCTTTTGGCGCTTGGTCAGCTTAGCCATTACACACCCTCCACGTTAAGGCCCATGCTACGAGCAGAACCGGCGATGGTACGCACGGCTGCATCCATATCAGCTGCAGTCAGATCCGCGTTTTTGGTTTTCGCGATTTCTTCCAGCTGAGCACGAGTAACAGTGCCGACTTTAACGGTGTTAGGACGAGCGGAACCGCTAGTCAGACCAGCAGCTTTCTTCAACAGAACCGAAGCCGGGGTCGACTTGGTTTCGAAAGTGAAGCTACGGTCGCTGTATACAGTGATGATCACTGGAGTCGGCAGACCTGGCTCAAGACCCTGAGTACGGGCGTTGAAGGCCTTGCAGAATTCCATGATGTTCACGCCGTGCTGACCCAGAGCTGGACCGACGGGTGGGCTAGGGTTGGCCTGAGCGGCCTTCACTTGCAGCTTGATGTAAGCGGTAATCTTCTTGGCCATGAGGCACTCCAATTACGGGTTCAAACGCCTCGAAAGGCTCCCCGGTTACTTGCGCGTTTATCCCAGTGACGACAAAACCCCACAGCCTAAGGCTGCGGGGTTGGGATGCTTGCTCAGCTAGACCTTCTCGACCTGGCTGAACTCCAGCTCTACCGGAGTAGAGCGACCGAAAATGAGCACTGCCACTTGGATCCGGCTCTTCTCGTAGTTAACTTCTTCGACCGTACCGTTGAAATCAACAAACGGACCGTCTGTGACACGAACAACCTCACCCGGCTCGAAGAGAGTCTTCGGCTTAGGCTTGTCACTACCATCAGCAACACGACGCAGAATCGCTTCCGCCTCTTTGTCAGTGATAGGAGCAGGCTTATCAGCAGTACCGCCAATGAAGCCCATGACACGAGGAGTATCCTTGACCAAGTGCCAAGTACCTTCATTCATGTCCATCTGAACCAGCACATAGCCAGGGAAGAACTTGCGTTCGCTCTTACGCTTCTGGCCATTCCGCATTTCAACCACTTCTTCAGTGGGAACCAGAATCTCGCCGAAGCCATCTTCCATGCCTGCAAGCTTTACGCGCTCCAGCAAAGAGCGCATAACATGCTTCTCGTAACCCGAGTAAGCATGCACAACGTACCAACGCTTAGCCACGGGACACCCTTAGCCAACAATCAAGGAAACAAGCCAGCCGAGCAGGGAATCAAGCCCCCACAACAGCAACGCCATAACCAGAACAACAGCCACAACGATCAACGTGGTCTGCGTGGTTTCTTGGCGAGTCGGCCAAACGACTTTACGAATTTCGGTGCGCGCTTCCTTTACCAGGACTGCGAAAGACTTGCCTTTGGCAGTCTGCAGGCCTACAAAGGCAGCTACAGCAGCAAGAGCAAGCAAAGCAAGTACACGGTACAGGATCGGCGAAGCAGAATAGTACTGATTGCCAACAACGCCTACGACCACCAAAGCGACTACAGCGAGCCACTTGACCAGATCGAAACGAGAGCTTTGAGCTTCAGCCTTAGGAGTCATCTATGAAGATCCTGTGAAAAGAAAGCCAGACACACCACGTGAATCTGGCAGGTCAGGAGGGAATCGAACCCCCAACCTACGGTTTTGGAGACCGTCGCTCTGCCAATTGAGCTACTGACCTAAAACAAAATCAGGCCGACCATTATGCAGACCTGAAAAAGACTTTACAACAACCAACCCCAAGAGACTTGAAAACACCCTGACAACCAAGCCAGAAACAACGCAATCAAGCCGAGATAAGCTGTTAAAACAAAGGCAGATATTTTCATATCTGCCTTGTTATATGGAGCTCTTGAGCGGATTTGAACCGCTGACCTCACCCTTACCAAGGGTGTGCTCTACCAACTGAGCTACAAGAGCGAAACACCTTGCACAACCTGCAAACTTGGAGCGGGTAGCGGGAATCGAACCCGCATCATCAGCTTGGAAGGCTGAGGTTCTACCACTAAACTATACCCGCGGAGCTTGCAGCTCACGCTAAAAATGGTGGAGGGGGAAGGATTCGAACCTTCGAAGTCGTAGACGTCAGATTTACAGTCTGATCCCTTTGGCCGCTCGGGAACCCCTCCTAAGCGAGCCGGCATTTTACATTACGCCGACCTTCTGTCAAGCATTTTCTCATTTAAAAATATGAGGTTAGCTGCGTTGACCTTCGCTTCACACTGTAGACCGTAAAGGTCTTCACTGCGAAGCGGGCGCCATTCTATGCAAACTATTCGAGACTTGCAACGCCTTCGCACAACATTATTTTATGTTTTAACTCATTGAATTCCTTAGCAAGGTTTTCAAACGGCAGATCATCAGCCAGACGCCTGCTTTCCGGAGACACGCGAAGCCAGTAACCGAAAGCATCAGGAACGTTCAAGGTTTGGATCTTGGCCTTTATATCCAAGCTCATGAGGCGCTGCTCAAGCAACTGCGCCTGCCGCATATCTGAGAACCCACCCACGTATAAGCAGGTATTCTGAGCTTCTGGAGCCTTGGCTCGATCACGGCGGGCAACGCCATCGGAAGACTCACTCAGCAGACGAATGTCTTGCTGAGACCCCTTATAAAGACTCAATGGAGTGACATCTTTCGCACGCAACGGAGCCTCTTGCTGATGCCAGACGTAGTAGAAGACATTGAGCACAAGCAAAAGCAAAAACAGCCAACGCATAAACACCTCAGGACAAAGGGCACGCCATAGCCAGGCCGACGAAAACCAGATCAGGAACGAGCCGCCCCTGCGGAACGACTTCCGCAACCAAGTCCGCATCCCCCCCTGTGAGGAACACCGAGAACTCATCCCCCCAATAACTTCGGGCAAGCTCAAGCTGAGTCAGCACAAACCCCCTTAACATCAGCGTACAACCTCGCTCAACCGCTTCCACGGTAGTACGACCGGGAGAGAGCTGCTCCAGCGCCTGCTCAGCAGCGGTATCGTCGTATCGAATCTTTCGCGTATGCGTGCGCAATTGACTGCGCATAAGGGGCATGCCCGGGCAGATGAAGCCCCCCAGGTGCTCACCATCGGCCGCAATAAAGTCCGCAGTCGCTGCGGTGCCGAAATCAAGTACCAGGCAAGCACTTGAGCCCAACTTGAATGCCCCAAGCATTGCCAACCAACGATCAAGCCCCAGTCGTTCAAACTCTTCATAGCCGTTACGCACCCCCGCCATTTCCCGCGCAGAAGCCGCACACGACACGCTGACGCCAAACACCCGCTCCAACACCTCCACCAGCTTATCGGTCTCCTCGACAGCTCGAACGCTCACTAGTCGGCACCGCGTTAGCGACAGATCTGGAAGTGAGAGCAGACTTTCAACCAATGAAGCGTCCGAGCCAACCACCCCCTCAGCCAAGACTCCCGCTTTATCCGGCCCAAGTACACGCCACTTGATGAAGCTATTCCCACAGTCGAGCTCAAGAATCATCACGCAACCTCAGGCTTAACTCACCACCGCTGTATGTTTTCTCGACACCATCAACACTCAGGCGCAATGCACCCTGGCGATCGATACCTAGCACCACCCCATCAATTTGGTTGACGCCCGCTATGAGAGACACAGCCCTACCCTGCCACAAATGATTTTGCTCCCATTCCTCCTGGAGAGCAGAGAAGCCAAGGCTTTTATGTCGGTCCAGATAGCCCTGCAACTGCAAACCCAACCTTGCAACCAAATGGTTGCGATCGACCGAAGACCCAGTCTCCAACTGAACCGACGTCCATTGCTGATCAACATCAGCCGCCTTCTGCATATTCACATTAATACCGATACCGAGCACAACGTGACAAATGTCAGCAGGATCCCCCACCAACTCAAGCAAAATACCGGCAATCTTTTTGTCTTCAACCAAAACATCGTTTGGCCATTTCAAGGCCGCACGCTGCACACCCGCCTCACGCAGGGCCTGCATGACCGCCAACCCCACAACCAGACTGAGGCCCTCCAACTGCCGCAGCCCGCCCTCAATGCGCAACACGAGGCTGTAATACAGATTCTGCGCGTATGGACTGACCCATTTACGACCACGCCTACCGCGCCCTGCGGTTTGCTGCTCGGCCAGCACCAGGAACGGCGCAGCGCTGCCGGCGTCAACAAGACGCAAAGCTTCAGCATTAGTGGAATCAACAGAGTCGGAAATGTAGACAGGCCATACAGTGGAGCCCGAATTCGCCGCAATTTCCTCGGCATTCAGGAACGCCAGCGGAGACGCGAGTTGATAGCCCCTGCCCCGGACTTTATGGATGGGCAGATTCAACTCAGCCTCAAGATGTTGAAGCTGTTTCCAAACAGCGCTGCGGCTTACGCCCAGAGCGGCCCCCAGAGCCTCACCAGAATGAAATCGGCCATCTTTTAGAAGTTCTAACAACGTCAACATGCACATATCGCCTCACGATGAGGCACGCATGATAGCCATGCGCAAAGCCATTGCATAGAAATGGCCGAACTCTAGCCTTCATCGGCCCCTACGCATTTTCGATCGCCCAAAACAAAACCCCATCTGCTTTCGCAAATGGGGTTTCGGAATTTAATCTTGAC